>JBJFAY010000134.1:0-3201 GCA_051888155.1 Alphaproteobacteria bacterium | reverse complement strand
ACGGTTCCGCTGTCAAGCGTACCGGATAAAAGCTTTGCCCTGCTGAACGATGAAATAAAGCGCTGCCGTTTTGTGCCGCCGCAAACGGGCGGCTGGGCAAAAGCGGAAGTGACCAAAGGCGGCGTGGACGTCAACGCTTTGTCTTCCGCGACAATGGAATGCCGGACTGTACCGGGATTGTATTTTGCAGGCGAAGTTGTTGACGTTACCGGAGAACTGGGCGGATTTAATCTGCATTGGGCTTGGGCGTCCGGAACGGCGGCCGGCAGAGCGGCAGCCCGAAAAATGCCGGTTTAATCAATAAACTTTGCATTTTTATTTTCTTTGGTGACAGATCGGGAAGACAGAGAATAATTGTTCACAAAGAAATCAAGCGGATTTTTTAAACGTTCGTCCCGGTTGGGATATCCGCGCGGTTTGAAACCGGATTCAAATAAAGCGCGCCAGCGTTTTACAACGGGATATTCTTCTTCGGGCATATGTTCGATCGTATCAAATTCGGCCAGCCATAAACCATCGTCAATGCGGTGGACAAACCGTATATTGACTTCCGTTGTCAATCCTTCGGTCATACGAGCCATATTGACTTCTTTTTCCGCTTTAAATTCAGTAAACGTTTGTTCGCTGGAAAACCATCTTAACAAGCTGTTTTCTTCATTCCAGCGTGCCTGCATTTCATCAATGTCGGCTACGATCGTATGACGCAGTAAAATATATTGTTTGATGTGTTCTTCCATTAACAGCATACTGGCCGGCCATAAAACAACCTGCGTCTGAACGGGTTCAAGTTTGTAAAAACGTTTGTCGATCGCCAGCAGCAGCGGTTCGGATCGCAGCTGCGGCGTGATTATGTAAATAATAAAAGTCAGCATAATCGTGCCGCATAACAAAGCGGCCGACAATAAAGTCATAATACGGGACGTTTTTAAATAACGCCGTTCGGGCATGGCACCGACATGGACTTTTTCCGGGTAAGCGCCCAGTTTGTCATTTGAGCTGTCATCTACTTTGGAAAAAAGAAATTTAAAAATGTTCATCGGCGATCCCTGAGTTTTGATTTTTTTAAAATACGCCCTTTACTTTAAAAGGAGATTAAAATATTTTCTGATCCGGAAACTTTTTTATACCACAGTTAAAAACAATGCCGAAATTAAAATACATTAAACAGAATGTTTTTCTGATTTTGTCAATACTGACAATCGGCTTTCCCTTCGTCGGATATAAGATTTTAGGCGGCGTTATTATCAGCCGTCTGTATGACGGATCCTTGTTGGCGGAAATGGCGGCTTTGCTTTTCATCGTTTGGGGATTGATTGATTTGCTGCTGAATGCCGTCAGTCTGCACGCTGTCAGTTGTCGCGGAAATCTGCATTATCCCGTATGTTTATTGTCGATTATCTCTAAAAAGCACCCGGTCCTGTCAAAATGGCGCGATTCCGGCGAAGCGCTGGATATTATGTTGTCATTTACGATCGTTGCCGTTGTTGTCGGGCAAAATTTATTTGTCCTGATGGACGGCGCGCAGGTAAAAGTGTGGAATATCTGCACGGTAATCAATGTGCTGGGGGCGGGTATTGCGCGGCTGGGGTCGTCGATTTTTATTGCCGGCTGACTTTATTTCAAGTAACCGCAGGCTTTGAACGAGATATGGCCTGTTTTGGATATGATCAGATGGTCGATCAGGGCAATTTCCAAAGCCTCTAAAGCATTTAAAACCGCTTTGGTCATAACGATATCATTTTTTGACGGACGCAGATCGCCGGCGGGGTGGTTATGAACCATAACGATGGACGATGCGCCCAGTTCCAAAGCTCTGCGGGCAATTTCACGCGGATAAACGGGCGTTTGGCTGACAGAGCCTTTTTGAACGATTTCGTCTTTGATCAGGCGGCTGCGGGAATCCAGAAAAATAATACGCAGGCATTCGGTTTTCTTTTGGCCCATGTCAATTTTGCAGTATTTGATCAGCGAATCCCAATCCTTGATGACGGGGCCGGAAGAAATACGGTTCTTTGCCAGACGGACGGCGCTGCCGCGCACCGCGGCAATTAAAGCGGCGGCATTGTCTTTAATGCCTTTGATCCGTTTCAATTCTTCAGGCGAAGCGTCTATTACGTCGGCAAACGAACCGAAAATTTCGATCAATTCTTTTGCCAAAGGTTTGACGTCTTTTCTGGGAATGGCAAAAGTCAGCAGAAATTCCAGCAATTCATAATCTTGCAGCATGTCCGGGCCGAATGTTAATACTTTTTTGCGCAGACGGTCGCGATGACCTAAATAATGCGCATTGTTCCGTTCTTCCGGCTGTTCGATAATAATGTCGAAAAGCTGCGCTTCATCTGAATTTTTCGGCATATTATTTTTCCTGATAAGGCGGGTGATCCAGTCCTTTCGGCGAAGCGGTGAATATTTCATATCCTGTCGCCGTAACGGCCAGAGAATGTTCGAATTGAGCTGATAAAGACATATCGCGCGTAACGGCCGTCCAGCCGTCGGACAGGATTTTCAGATCGTCTCCGCCCAGATTAACCATCGGTTCTATGGTGAAAAACATACCTTCCTGCAATACCAGGCCTTCTTTAGGCCGGCCGAAATTTAATACATTCGGGGCGCAATGGAAAACGCGCCCCAGTCCGTGTCCGCAAAAATCTTTGACGACGGAACATCTTTGCGATTCCGCATACGCCTGCATGGCGTGTCCGATATCGCCCAATGTCGCGCCGGGCTTGACTTTTTCAATGCCGCGCCACATCGTTTCAAAAGTAATGTCTATCAGCCGTTTGGCTTTAACCGGGATCTTTCCGACCGTATACATACGGCTGGTATCGCCGTACCACCCGTCCAGAATAACGGTCACGTCAATATTTAAAATATCTCCCGAAACCAGTTTGCGCGGTCCGGGAATACCATGGCAGATGACGTGATTTAAAGAAATGCAGACGGATTTAGGATATCCTCTGTACCCCAGACAGGCGGAAACGCCGCCGTTGGCCAAAATAAAGTCATTGCATAACGTGTCCAGTTCTTCCATCGTAATGCCGGGCTGGACATAGGGCGTAATCATATCCAGCGTTTCAGCCGCCAGTCTGCCTGCGCGGCGCATGCCTTCGTAATCTTCGGGGGAGTGAATAATAATTTCTTCTTTTGTCATCAGGTTTTCTCGCGTTTAAAATATAAAGGGAAGGCGGGCGGTAACAGATC
>JBJFAY010000133.1:0-3208 GCA_051888155.1 Alphaproteobacteria bacterium | reverse complement strand
ATCACGATTGTGCGCACCATAAAGTAAGACAGTAGAATCGTTACGGCAAAAGCCAGGCCGAATAATCTGAAAACGGCCAGACGAAAAGCGATCAGGTTTTTTAAAACGTTTTCAATGCCGCCCGTAACCATGATCGCGCCGACGATCTGATCGTCAAAAACGACGGGAACGGCAACGCTTAATATTCTGCCGTAACCTTCCAGAAATCTGATTTCCGAAGAAAAAATACCGTCCCCCAAAGCGGCTCCGACTTCCTGATAATCAAAAGCCGTCTGATTTTTCGGTTCGTCATAATGCGGCAATTTTTTGTTTTCAAAAAGCGTTTTCCAAAAAGAATCGTTTCCTTCTATCGTAATTTGCGGCAGCAGAGCCGCGCCGCTTAACCGGCTGTCCGCAGTCAAAACGCCGTTATGATCAAACAGCCGGACCCGGACGGTATCCAACGACGGCAAGCGCAGCAAAATACGCCGGGCCGCATCGGGCAGCAGGCGGAAAATTTCCCGCGGCATTCGGGTCAACAGATTCCCGGAAGACCCGAAATTTGAAAAATACGGGTGCGCAGGTTTGTTTTCTTCAAAGTATCCCTGATCCTGCTCGCGTTCCTGTTCCATCGGCAGCAGTGAAGAAACAAATTCGGAATTGACGGCCCCTTCGCTGACGGCAACAGCCATCAGTTCTGCTTGAATTTTTAAAACTTTGATTTCCGCGTCAATCAGCCCTTTTTGATAATGATCCATATACAGCAACCCGGCAACCAGCAAAGCAGGCGCCAGCAGATTTAACAGCAGCAAACGCCATGACAACGGCGAACGGATAACGGAAACCCCTTTTAAATCCGCCCACTTTTGCTTAAAATACAAGTTGATGTTTTGAAAATAACGGCCGATGCGGGACACAAAAAATTATCCTTCCCGATAGCGGTATCCGACGCCGTACAGCGTTTCAATACAGGCAAAGTCTTTGTCAATGTCTTTGAATTTTTTGCGCAGCCGTTTGATGTGGCTGTCAACCGTGCGGTCGTCGATATAAACGTTCGCGCCGTACGCGCTGTCAATCAGCTGGTCGCGCGTTTTAACCATGCCTGTTTTTTCGACCAAGGCGTACAGCATTAAAAATTCGGTGATCGTCAGATCGACAGGCTGGTTTTTCCATAAACACAGATGGCGGGTTTTGTTCATTTCCAGCGCGCCGCGTTTTATAATGCTGTCTTCTTCCGCGCCGTCGGCTCCTTTTGTCAAAACGGGATCCGTGCGCCGGATCAACGTTTTAATCCGGGCAATCAGCAGATTCGGAGAAAACGGTTTTTTGATATAATCGTCCGCCCCCATGCGCAGACCGCACAGCTCGTCGATTTCATCTTCTTTACTGGTCAGGAAAATAACGGGAACGTTTGATTTTTTGCGCAGTTCCTGCAGCGTTTCCATGCCGTCCATGCGCGGCATTTTTATGTCCAGAACGACCAGAGAAACCTGTTCTTTCAGAACGCCTTCCAACCCGGACAAGCCGTCGGTATAAGTAAAAACTTCATATCCTTCTTCTTCCAAAATCATGGAAACGGAAGTCAGGATATTCTGATCGTCGTCGATTAAAGCAATTTTATTTCCCACGTCTAGCCCCCGCGCGAATAACAATACAAGTCATTTTAGCAGGCCGCGCGGTTGAAATAAAGACGTTTTATGCGTTTGCATGCGTTGATTTTAACTGTCCGCAGGCGGCCATGATTTCCTGTCCGCGCGATTGGCGCACCGGGGCGGCGTAATTATGTTCTTCCAGCAGGGCGGAAAAGCGTTTGATGCGGTTTTTGGACGAACATTTGTATGGACAGCCTTGCCATTCGTTAAACGGAATCAGGTTGAATTTGACGGCCAGTCCTTTAACCAGCCGCAGCAGCTCGCGCGCGTCGGCGTCGGAATCATTAATGCCGTCCAGCATAACGTATTCCATCGTAATGTATTGGCGTGTTCCGCCGATTTCCTGAAATTTTTTGCAGGCCGCCATCAATTCTTCCAGCGGGTATTTGCGGTTGACCGGCATGATTCGGTCGCGGATTTCGTTTGTCGGCGCGTGCAGGCTGACGGCCAGTTTAACCCCCAGATCTTCGGCGACGCGGGGGATCACCGGAACGATACCGCAGGTGGACAGCGTGATGCGCCGTTTGGAAAGGGCGATTCCTTCTCCGTCCATAATAATTTGCAGGGCTTTCTTGACATTTTCATAATTCAGCAGAGGTTCCCCCATGCCCATGACGACAATGTTTGACAGGTACCTCGGTTCCTGAACCGGGCTGGGCCATTCGCCGTAGCTGTCGCGCGCGGCCATAAACTGAGCGACGATTTCGCCGGAAGTCAGGTTCCGCGTTAATTTCTGTGATCCCGTATGACAGAAAACGCACCCGTTCGGGCAGCCGACCTGAGTCGACAGGCAGACGGCGCCGCGGTCTTCTTCCGGAATATAGACGGTTTCAACGCTTTGGCCGTCTTCAAATTTAAACAGCCACTTGCGCGTGCGGTCCGCGGCGTTTTGTTCGCGTATGATTTCGGGGCGCTCCAGAGTGTATCCGTTGTCCGCAAGCTTTTGACGCAGCGGCTTGCCCAAGCTGGTCATTTCGGAAAAATCCGTTTTGCCCTGCCAGTATATCCAGTGCCACAGCTGTTTGGCGCGGAAAGGCTTTTCTCCCAGTTTTTCTAATTCCGCCTGCAGTTCGGCGCGTGAAAGCCCGATAAGATTCATGTGCGTATCCTTAAAAAGTTAATAGGGACGGGGGAGTTTTTTCATCAGGCTGCGCGGATCGACGGCGGCCCGCGCCTGTTCCGAGTAATCCGTTCCGCCGGAAAAAGAAAACAGCATAAAAAAAGGAACCGTGCAGAACATGGCGGCGACAGCCCAGACAAAATCCCCCAGAAAATAAACGGACATGGCCTGCAAATCCAGATCGCCGTTCGGTTTTTCTGTTTTTTTAAACAAAAGACGGTAGAAAATCAGAAAAGAAGCCATAAATAAGTATAGATCAAGCGTCAACATACGCTGAAAAGCGCTTTCTTCGACTTCGGCGCCGAAGTAAACCCAGACGCCGCATAAAATGCCGATTATCGTTGAACGGTGCAGCAAAATGCCCGAAGAAAGTAAGATAAAAAAAGAATTAAATAGCTTTTTGAGCATTTTGTGTTAAACCTCTGATCCGGGGCACAGTGTTTATCTGACGGAGTTT
>JBJFAY010000132.1:0-14361 GCA_051888155.1 Alphaproteobacteria bacterium | reverse complement strand
TCTCGCCCGGGAACAGGAGTGCTACTTCGCCGGCGAGGAGGCGGTCGGCGCGAGTCTGAAAAACGATATCGACAGCGCGACGCAGCGCGTATCCGAAGCGCTGGATCTGTTAGACGAAGCTTTGACGGCCAATTCAAAAGAAAAAAACGGCGACGTCACCAGCGTGCAATACGCCGTCATCAGCAAGCTGGATCTGGTTAAAACAACGGTTAACAACCAGACCGCTTTGCAGAATTCATTGGAAACATACATATCGTCATTGACGCAGGTTGATAAAACCGAAGCGGCGACAATGCTGTTGCAGGCGGCGGAAAATTTAAAAGTGTCTTATTCCGTTTTATCAACGATCAATCAGCTGAGTTTATTGAATTACCTTTAACGGAAAAGCCCCTTACGGGGCTTTTTTTAATAATACATGTCTTCGTATTCGTCTTCGTACGGATAAAGATCTTCGTCATAAGCGTCGTCTTCTGCGGGCCGTTCCTGTTGAACAGGTTCCGCGGCGTTTCCGGCCGGCTGTTTTGGAATATTGCCTTCAATATTAAACAGGCAATAACCGTCAACACATTTTCTGGTCAGGCCGGCAACCGGCGGACAATGATCATTCTGAGTACACTGTACGCAAGTGTAGGGCAGCGTTTTATACGGTTTCGGCATACAAAACGGCGCTGCCGGCGGACAGACGGCGTCAGTACACGGATCGGGAACTTTGCATGTATAATCCCTGTCGCAGAACATGCCTTCGGCGCAATGAAAGTTGACGACACATTCGGCGCATTGATATTCATGCGGTTTATCTTTCCCCGCCGGCGCGCAGTACGTTCCCGCCGGGCACAAACCGTTTTTGCAAACGTCTACACACTGCAAAGCGATACATTCCTTGTCATAAGGGCAATCCGTATTTTCAAAACAGGAAATCCCGGACGCGCTTACCGAAGACGTCTGTGAAGAAAAATCCAGTTTAGGCTGTTGATTGGCTTTGCTGCCCAGCTTAACCGCTCTGGCCGAACCGTCGGACGGCACGGCCAACAGACATAAGAAAACTGTTAAAAATTTAAGCATAAATCCCTCTGTTTTTTTATTTCATTATACCGTCGTTATTTATCCGTGGAAATAAAAAAGGGGCTTTGTTGAAACAAAGCCCCCCGTAGCAGCGGAAAAATCAGATCAACTTCAGTTCTTCTGCGGAAGTGCGGTCTTTATGTGTTACCAGTTCATAGCTGACAGCCTGATCTTCTTTCAGGGTCTGCAGGCCGGCTTTTTCAACAGCGCTGATATGAACAAAGACGTCTTTTGAACCGTCTTCGGGCTGAATAAAGCCGTAACCTTTTGTTCTGTTGAACCATTTAACTTTACCGTTAGGCATATTGGATCTCCTGATAAATAAAAAAGAAAACCGTTTAAAATAAACGGAAGAGTTTATATTCGTCCTGAAAAACAGAACAACTCTCTTTGTACACGCCTTTCGGCCGCCACATCGCAGAGGAGTATAAAATCTCACTGAAAAGTGTACGCTTTTCCCCGCTAAAAACAAGCAATTTATCGGGAAAAACAAAATAATGTTCTTTTCAGGCTTTATTTTTTTGTTTTTCAAATGTAAAACAAGAACGGTTTTTATTTTTATCCGGCAAAGAAAAATGTGCAAATTTATTCAAACAACCGAAGAACTTAATCAACTCTGTCTGCGGCTGGCGGAACATGAATTCGTTACCGTCGATACGGAATTTATCCGTGAAAAAACATACTGGCCGCAGCTGTGCCTGATTCAAATCGCTTCCGTTGACGAAGCGGCCTGTATTGATCCTCTGGCGCCGGAAATCAGCCTGCAGGCGTTGTTTGAACTGATGCAAAACAAAAACGTTGTCAAGGTCTTTCACGCCGCACGCCAGGATATCGAAATCTTTTATCATCTGGACGCCAAAACGCCTTTCCCCGTCTTCGACACGCAGCTGGCCGCCATGGTCTGCGGGTTCGGCGAATCCGTCAGTTATCAAAATCTGGTGCAAAAACTGCTGGGCATGGAACTGGATAAATCCATGCGCTTTACGGACTGGTCGCGACGGCCTTTAAGCGAAAAACAAATCCGTTACGCTTTGGCCGACGTAACGCATCTGCGCGATATTTACAAAAAAATGCTGGAACTGCTGAAACAAACGGGACGGGAACACTGGATAGACGACGATACCGCCGCTTTGATTAATCCGCAGACCTATGAAAACGATTCGGCGCTGGCCTGGAAACGGTTAAAATTAAACAGCTCAAAGCCTTTTTATCTGGCGCTGTGTCAGGCGCTGGCGGCATACAGAGAAAATGAAGCCAAGCGTTTAAACCGGCCGCGTAAACATATTATGCGCGACGAAATCGTTTTGGAAATCGCAGCCAACGTTCCCGAAACAGCGGAAGAAATGGCAAAAATGCGCGGACTGCCGCAGGGATTTGCCAACGGACGCATGGGCAAAGATATCTTGAAAATCATTGCGGAAGTGAAAAACAGGGACGCAAGCACATATCCTGTTTTGCCAAAGCCTTATGAACTGCCGCGGTCTGCCCGCTCCGTTTCTAAAATGCTGCGTCTGCTTTTAATGATCAAGTCTGCGGAAAACGACGTTGCCGAAAAATTGATCGCCACCCCTGACGAATTGGACATACTGGCCGGCGAAAACAATCCGGACATCAACGTGCTGAAAGGCTGGCGCTATCAGATCTTCGGCAAAGACGCTTTGGAATTAAAAGCAGGGAAAACCGCCATGCGTTACAATCCGGAAAAACACCGGATTGATTTAATGGCGCTTTAAATCCCGAAAAAGAAAAAGTAAGCCAAAACGATCGTTCCCAGCGCAAAGAAATACTGAACGCCGGCTTTTCCTTCTTTTTCCAGATGATACGCCAGAACCAGATCAACGCTCTGAGCCAGACGGATCAGGAATATCGCCGCAATAACAGGGAAAAACGACTGCATGGAAAAAATCAGTATCATTTCGCCGGCAGCGTAAACAATGCCGGCAAAAACAATATGCCGCGTTGTAAAAAAAGCTTTCAGAGGAATGTTTTTGCCCGCCGCAGCGACAGAACACAGCAGCATGCCGATCGTCGGCACCGTATATAAAACATACCAGTTGGTATCTCTGATCCCCAGCGTATCGCAGATATTATTCATCGCCGCAAAAAAAATCAGACCCGCAAAAGCTTTTTTCCCGGCGGCCGACAATCTGCGGCCTTCTCCGAAAACAAAAAACAGAACGCCCATCGCGCCGATAAATAAAATAATAACCAGCTTTAAACGGGCTAAAGGCACGTCAAAAACAAACGTCGTCGCCAACGCGACCAGCGCCAGACTGATGACGCCCCAGAAAACCGATCCGGACGTGTTTTCCCTGTTTACAACCTGATTTAATTTCATAAAACAAAACAAAGAAACGCCTTTTAACAGCGGAAAAACGATTCCCGGCGTCAAAAAAACAAACCGGCCGTCAATAAAGAAATAATGCCGGCAAAACGGTATGGTCGGCAAAGCAAACACTAAACACCAGACAGCCGTAAAATAAGAAGAAACCGCAGGATCCAGTTCTTTGCTGGCCGGTTTGTATACAAACGGGCGCAAAGCATAAAGAATAACAATGGATAATCCGGTAAAAAATGTCAGCATTTATTTTTCCTTCAAAATGCCATTCAGCCGTCAAGCCTTTAACCGTTCTTTTTAGATTTTGGAAACGGCAGATCATCATAAACAGCACGGAACAGATTTATCAAATATTCCTTATTGTCTACATTTTCAACCAGCAACATCTCTCCCGCTCCGGCATAGGGCAATTCGCAGGGAGCAGACGGCATACAGGCTTTTGCGGATTTTACTGGTTTTATAAGCAATCTGTCATCATATATCCCGCCTATGATTTTTCCCCGGTAATAAATAATAAATTCACCCATCATTGCTCTATAAGTTATATCATTCAATTCTGATAACTGATCTAAAATAAAATTCAAATACTCTTTACTGGAAGCCATTATTTTTCTTTCCGTTTTTATGTTTTCCGATGTTTTTTTCCCGTTATTATTCCGTCGTTCTGACCGAAAACAACGGAAAAAGCCCGATGAAAAATACGAGCGGGCTGTTCTTTTCCTTAAAAGGAAAAAATTGTCTATCTGAAAAAAGAAAAGAAGACAATAAAAAGAGAGCCTCTTGCGAGGCTCTCTTTAAACTGTTCGGGCAACAAACGGTTAGAAACCGCCCATGCCGCCCATACCTCCCATGCCGCCCATACCGGCGTCTGCGCCGCCGTGGCAGCTGCATTTTTCTTCCGGTTTATCGGCAACCATGGCTTCCGTCGTAATCAACAAACCGGCGATGGAAGAAGCGCTTTCCAAAGAAGTACGGACAACTTTGGTCGGGTCAATAATGCCGGCTTCGAACATATCAACGTATTCGCCCGTCTGCGCGTTGAAGCCGATATTTGTTTTTGCGCCTTCCAGCAGTTTGCCGGCAATTACGGCGCCGTCTTCACCCGCGTTCGCGGCGATCTGACGCACCGGCGCCTGCAAAGCGCGGCGAATGATATCAATACCGACACGCTGGTCGTCGTTGGCCGGTTTCAAAGCGTCCAGACATTTAACGGCATACAGCAGAGCCGTTCCGCCGCCCGTAACAATGCCTTCTTCAACAGCGGCGCGAGTCGCATGCAGAGCATCGTCGACGCGGTCTTTCTTTTCTTTCACTTCGACTTCGGAAGCGCCGCCGACTTTAATCACCGCAACGCCGCCGGACAATTTGGCCAGACGTTCCTGCAGTTTTTCCTTGTCGTATTCGGACGTCGTCGTTTCGATCTGCTTTTTAATCTGAGCGCAGCGCGCGGAAATTTCGTCTTTCGCGCCGGCGCCGTCGACAATCGTCGTATTGTCTTTTGTAATCGACACCTTCTTTGCCGTTCCCAGCATATCCAGCGTAACGTCTTCCAACTTAATGCCCAAATCAGCCGAAATAACCTGTCCTTTGGTCAGGATAGCAATGTCTTCCAGCATGGCTTTGCGGCGGTCGCCGAAGCCCGGAGCCTTAACGGCTGCGACTTTCAATCCGCCGCGCAGTTTGTTGACGACCAGCGTCGCCAAAGCTTCGCCTTCAACGTCTTCGGCAATGATCAGCAGCGGACGGGCGGACTGAACGACGGCTTCCAATACCGGCAGCATCGACTGCAGGTTGGACAACTTGGCTTCATGAATTAAGATGTACGGATTTTCCAGTTCGCAGGTCATTTTTTCCGCATTCGTCACAAAGTACGGAGATAAATAACCGCGGTCAAACTGCATACCTTCCACAACTTCCAATTCGGTATTCAAACCTTTGGCGTCTTCAACCGTAATAACGCCTTCGTTGCCGACTTTGTCCATCGCGTCAGCCAAATACTGACCGATCGAGCTGTCGCCGTTAGCGGAAATCGTACCGACCTGAGCGACTTCGGCCGTCGTCGATACTTTGCGGGAACGGGACTTGACATCTTCGACCACAGCGGCGACAGCCATATCAATACCGCGGCGCAGATCCATCGGATTCATGCCGGCGGCAACGGCTTTGCAGCCTTCGCGGACAATCGCCTGAGCCAGAACGGTCGCGGACGTCGTGCCGTCGCCGGCAACGTCGGCCGTTTTAGACGCGGCTTCCTTCACCATTTGCGCGCCCATGTTTTCAAATTTGTTTGCCAGCTCAATTTCTTTGGCAACGGAAACGCCGTCTTTCGTAATCCGCGGCGCGCCGAAAGATTTCGACAAAACAACGTTGCGGCCTTTCGGACCCAGCGTTACTTTAACGGTATCAGCCAGAATATCTACGCCGCGCAGCATCGCATTGCGGGCGTCGGTGGAAAATTTGACTTCCTTAGCAGCCATAGTAAAAAACCTTCCTTAAAAAAAACAAACCCTTGATAAACGTTTGAAGATTATTCCAAAATCCCCAAAACGTCGGCTTCTTTCATAATCAACAGTTCTTCGCCGTCGATTTTTACTTCTGTTCCCGACCATTTGCCGAACAAAACCTGATCGCCGACTTTCAACGTCATGGGAATCGTTTTGCCCTGTTCATCGCGGCTACCCGTGCCAACAGCAATAACTTCACCTTTCGACGGTTTTTCTTTCGCCGTGTCGGGAATAATAATTCCGCCGGCGGTCTTTGTGTCTTCCGCTGTGCGCTTAACCAGAATACGGTCAAATAACGGTCTGAATTTCATGGTAAACAACCCTTTTGAATATGTGAAAACTAACTGTTCCTGAACGGAAGTTTTAGCACTCCCGGTCATCGAGTGCTAACAAAATAGGGACGCTGTTTTCCTTTGTCAAGAGGAGGAAAGATAAAATTTCACCGCCGAATAAAAAAAAGACTCCGCAAAGGGAGTCTTTTAAAGAAAATCAATGGGTTAATACCCCATGCCGCCGCGCCCCGAAATAGGGAAATAGACGCCTTTGATTATGGCTTCCTGCTTCATCTTCTTTAATTCTTTCTTTTCCAGATGATGAGACAGTTTGCGCAAAGCCATCTGCGCATGTTTCAAATCGACATAATCACGGGTAGAAAACAATTCTTTCGGCGTTGTCGGCGCTCCCGCCACTTTAGAAGCGGTTTTCACACCCATATAAGCCAGCGCGGCGCCGGCGAAAGCATGTCCCAATTCCGGCGAAACTGCGGCGGCGACAGCCGTTGCAGCGGTAATGACGCCCATTTTCACCATTGTTTCGCGGAAATGATCGCCGGCCTTGATATTGCCATAATAGGCAGCCATGTCCTTAACGCCGTATTCTTTCAATTCCTTTTTTATTTCTTTGCGTTTTGCCTCAATATCTTCCTGTTTGATTTCTTCCCAGCACGGGCGGGTAGCAAAATCAGACAGATACCGATTCGCTTCAAACAGCGTGTCGGAATATGTCAAATGGACGGCTTCTTTCAGATATTTATTCAATAAAGCCGCGGATTTGCTGTTTTTTTCAGGCGTCTGAGTATTTTGTTCCAGGCTTAAAGACATAGCGACCTCCGAATGATATTTAATGAAAATATCGTAATCTTTTTGAAAATTTTGTCAATATTTTTTCAAAAGCCCCGTTATTGTTTTTGTCCGCCGGCAGACGACTGTGCGGACTGTTTTTTCCCGGCACGGGTTTTAGCCATATCTTCGGCCGCGCGGTAACGCAAGTTGATTTTTTTGCGTATCGCGTCCAGAAAAGCTTGAGCGTCATATCCGGCGGACTGCAGTTCTTTTTCCATTTGCGAACGCAGGAACATCAGAACGCTCTGCCCTTCCACTTTGGCGTCCCGGATATAATATCCCGACGGAATTTCCCGCAGAGCAAACAAAATTTCAAAATAGGTTTCGTCCTTTTTCCCGGCGGCCTGTTTTTCCTGCGCGGCTTTTGAACCGATCTCTTTCGGAACAAGACCGTTAAAATCCACATTAATTTGAGTTTTCAGCAAAACATCGCGTCCTGACTGCTGTTTTTCCGTTATTTTGATGTCAACCTTTTCAACGCCCAGTGAAACCGTGCCGTAAGTAACGACAAAATAATCAAAAAACAAATACTGCAAATCCGCCTGCTGGTCGGCGGAAAAATCGCGCCAGTACCGCCCCATTGACAAACGGGTCATTTCCTGCTGGTTAAAGACTTCTTTGGCTATCCGGCGCAGTTTGACGTACCGGGTTTTCGTTTCTTCTTCGGACAAAATGGAAACCAATTCGCTTCCTTTTTTTTTCAGCCAGTTTTCCGGCGAAAGCTTTACGGCCGGCGTTTGCGCGCGAACTCCGGAGCAAAAACAACAGATTCCGACTAAAAGAAATAAAAACGTTCGTACTTTTTTCATTAATTTTCTTCACAAAATTTTACCGACCTGAAAAACAGTATACACCACTTCATATTTTAAGGTATATTAAAAAAATTCAGTCGGTTTTAATTTAACGGAATAACTGATAATGCCGCGTTTCTTTCTTTATTTTCTTTTCATGTTTTCTTTTTTTTTCCTGTCTGCCGGACCGGCGCGGGCCGGCAGCACGCTGAACAGAATAAAGCAGTCGGGGATCGTGCGCTGCGGCGCACGCACGACGGCGGAAGCTTTTGCTTATCAGGTTGACAAGGAATGGCACGGTATCGACGTTGAGATCTGCCGGCTGGCGGCTTCGGCCATACTGGGCCGGCCGGAAGCGGTCCAAATCGTTCCCGTTAATCAGGAAAACGGTTTTAAACTGCTGGAAAACGGGCAGATCGACATTTTAAACGCGGCCACGCCGTGGACGATGGAACAGGAATTGACTTCCAACGCCGCTTTCCCGGCCGTCTTTTATTATTCCGCTTTGGCTTTTATCGGTCATTATAATCCTGACGCGGCCTCTATGCGCGATTATCAGGGGGCGAAAGTCTGCATTGAAAGCACGCCTTTTTTGCTGCGGGAATTGGACGCTTACAACAAACGCCACCAGCTGGACTTGCGGCTGATGAAAGCGCCGACGCTGAGCCGGGCGAAAGAATTGCTGTATCTGAAACGCTGCGATTTGATTTTCGCCCGTTTGGAAACGCTGCATTCCGAGTATTTCAAAAACAGTCCGGACGAAGTCGATCTGGTTGTTTTACCTGAAATTGTGCGGACTTATCCGGCCGGACCGTATATCCGCGACGACGATCCGGAATTGTTTAAAATTCTGCGCTGGCTGACTTACGCCGTCATCAAGGCGGAAGAAAAAGGCATTTCTTCCCAGAATATCGAAGATTTCCAAAATACGCAGGATACCGAAATTCAAAACCTGCTGGGACAAGATAAAGCCGCGGCCGACAAGCTGGGACTGGACGCCGGCTGGATTTATCGGGCTTTGGCCGAACGGGGCAACTATGGCGAAATTTACCAAAGAGGCCTGGGGGATAAATCCATTCTGAAACTGAACCGCACCGCAAACAAACTGGCAAAGGACGGCGGATTAATCCGGGCGCCCGATTTTGAAAAATAGGAAATTGTCATGAAAAAAATATCTTTGCTGATTTTCTCTTCTTTTTTGTGTTCGCCGGCTTTTGGCGCAGACATTAATGCTCCGTCCGAAATTTATGCCGTCACCGTGTTTCCCGACCGCGCCGATATTTCCCGGTCGGCGCAGACGGATCTGCCGGCCGGCAAGCATACGTTGGTCTTCAATGATCTGCCGGCGGGGCTGATGACGGATTCCCTGCGTGTTTCGGGAAAAGGAAACGCCGCTTTCACAATCGGATCGGTTGAAACAAAACAGATATTTACGACTGACCTGGCCGTCGCCGAAGAAAAAAAGATTCAGGACAAAATCGCCGCTCTGCGCGATGAACGCCGCTTTATTGAAGCGCAGATCAAAGCCGCCGACACGGGAAAAGCTTTTCTGGAAAACATGACGCGAGGCGGCATTCCCCGGGCGGCGGGCAGCGAAGAAAACAGTGCTCAGGCTTTATCTCCGGACGTTTGGAAAAATGCCTGGCAGACCATTCAAAACGGAATGAACACGCTGGGAAAAGAAACGATTGAAAAACAAATCCGGCTGCGTTCCGTTGACAATGACGTCGCCGCGCTGCAAAACCAGCTGCGCCGGATTTCAACGGGCAGAAAAAGTTACAAACAGGTCCGGGTCAACGTCGAAACGGACAAGCCTGTCAAAGCCAGCGTCGTCCTGCAATATCAGATTGCCGGCGCTTTTTGGAATCCGCTGTACGAAGCGCGTCTGGATTCCGCAAAGGAAACCGTCAATATCATACAGTACGGCGATATTGTTCAAAAAACCGGCGAAGATTGGAATAATGTTGCGTTGACATTATCGACGGCCCGTCCTTCCGTCACGATGCAGCCGCCCGTTTTATCGCCGATGTGGCTGAATTTAAGAGATAACGAAAGAATTGTTTATCAAAAGACGATGAAAGCTGCCGGTCCGGCTCTGCTGGGCAGAGCGACCAACTTTGCCGCCGTTGATGAAGTCGCGTTTGACGCCGCTGCGGAAGCGGGCAGCCTTATGGACGAAACGGAAGACGCCGCTTTTTCCGGCGCGTCCGCAATCGGCACAGAATTTTCCGGCGTGTTTGCCATTAAAGGATTGTCCAACGTTCCTTCCGACGGTTCGGAATACCGATTTAATATCGGCAATTACTCAATTCCGGCGGAAATACGCGCGGAATCTTATCCGGCGGCGGACGCTTCCGCTTATTTGATCGCAACGCTGGTTTTTAACGGAGATCTGCCTTTGCTGCCCGGCAATATCGCGTTGTTCAGAGACGGCGCTTTCATCGGCAATTCCTATCTGGACCTGCTGCGGCCGAATGAAAAACTGCATCTGGCATTCGGGCAAGACGAAAAAATCCGCATCGCTTATACGTCTTTGGGCGGGGAAACGACGGAAGGCGGCGTTATTGCGCGTGAAACCAAAAAAGACGTTTTGTCAAAAACAAACGTTCAAAACCTGCACCGCCGGCCGATTAAAATCGCCGTCTATGAGCAAATCCCCGTTTCGCGCAACAGCGATATCGCCGTGAAAATCATTAAAGACAAAACGACGCCCGATTATATCATCAATCCGAATGACAAAGTCGGACTGATCAAATGGGAAAACGTCTATCAGCCGCAGGAAAAGAAAGAAATCAATTACGGTTATTCCGTTTCCTGGCCTAAAGAAAGGACATTGACCGGCCTTTAATGTCATGGCGCAATTCTTTTATCTGTATTTTTCGCTGCTGACAGGTATTTTTACTCTGTTTTTTCTGTCGTTTTCGGGATTTCCCGCGGGAATTCCGATCAACCGGGGATATATCGCCGTTTCTGTTTTATTAACGGCCGCCATGCTGTGGCGTTTCAACAAAAAAGACCGCCGCCGGGCCGTTATGGCGGAATTGACATTATGGGGAATCCTGACGGTCTTCACCGTTTTATCGCATAATACGTTCGATTGGAGTTACGACGGCAAAGGCTATCATCAGACAAGCGTATATTTTTTGACGAAAGGTTGGAATCCGGTTTTTGAAACGGCGGAAGCTTTTGCGGACGGATTTTTTCCGGCCGGCTCTTTTGATACGCTGTGGACACAGCATTATGTTAAATTCGGTGAAATTATCGCGGCGAATATCAATCTCGCTTTACATTCTTCCGAAGCGGGCAAAGTCGTTAATTTTGCGTTTGCATTAATGGTTTTCTGTTATTCGGCATTTTTGTTTTCCGCAGCGAAGAAAGAAGATAATACACATCTGTCCGCGGCCGAAAGCTTAATTTTGTCTTTTCTTTCGGCCTGGTCGCCGGTTGTCGTCGCACAATCCTTTTCTTATTATGTCGACGCTTTATTTTATTCTGCTCTGGTTTTGTTTTTATTAAGCTTTATTCATTGGAACCTTAACGTTCCTTTTAAAAAATACGTTCCCGCCGGCCTTGTTTTTTCGGGCGTTATTCTGGCAAACATCAAAATAAGCGGTCTGCCTTATACCGCGTTTTTTACGCTGGCCTGCGGCATATATCTGTATTTTTCCGGACAGCGTAAAAAACTGCGTACCCTGATAAAAACCGGCGGCCTTTCCGCCGGATTGATTTTGTTGTCCGGTCTGAATCCCTATCTGACAAACGTCCGGCAGAACTTATCGCCGTTTTACCCGCTGACCGGAGAAAACCGTCTGGACGTTCTTTATTTACAGCTGCCGCCGAAACTGGAAGAAAAAAACAAAGCCGAACAATTTCTGATTTCTTTGTTTTCCGTTCCTAAAAACACTGTTGCCTGTCTGAAAAACGACAACGCGGCAGATAAGGATAATTTCCTTTTGCATCCGCCCTTCAACCGTCCTTTTGCCGTGCCGGATCTGCGGCTGGGCGGCTTCGGATATTTTTTCGGCGCGACATTAATGCTATGTCTGCTTTTGTCCTGTACAACCGGCTTTGCAGACAAACGAAACAAACGGTTGTTTTTGTTTGTTTCCGGCTTAACAGCCTGTACGGTTCTGTTTAATCCGGTCAACTGGTGGGCGCGTTTTATTCCGCAGCTGTGGAGCCTGTGTATTTTTATATTATTTTTCGGCGTATTTGCGCGAAGCGGCCTTTTGAAAAAAAAGTTTATTTTTTTCGGAATCTGCGCTTTGCTTTTAACAAATAACACTATTATGCTGCGGCAGAACGCGGCGGCCGCCGGACTCTACACGCAGCAAATGAAAGAGTATTATAAAGGTATACGGAAACTGCCTGCGCAAAAAATTTATTTTAAGAACAGCAGCTTTTCGTTACTGATGCACTTGGAAGCGCGGCAGATTCCGTATCAACTGATTACCGGAAAAGAATACGACCAAAACCCGTTATTGTTTAACTCTCCGCCATATTCATTTGACGGAAACACGCAGATTGCATTCCCTTTTTTTGAGAGTTATTTGAAATAACGGTTAAACAATCCGTCAAAACCCTTTCCGTGACGCGCTTCGTCTTTGCACATTTCGTGAACGGTGTCATGAACGGCGTCATATCCCAGTTCTTTTGCCAGTTTGGCGATCTTCAACTTTCCTTCGCAGGCGCCGAATTCCGCCGCCGCGCGCATTTCGACATTCTTTTTGGTTGAATCCGTCAGAACTTCACCCAACAGTTCGGCAAATCTGGAAGCATGATCCGCTTCTTCCAAAGCATAACGTTTGAATGCTTCGGCAATTTCGGGATAGCCTTCTCTGTCAGCTTGGCGCGACATCGCCAGATACATGCCGACTTCGCAGCATTCGCCCGTGAAATGTTCGCGCAGACCGGCAACAATACGTTCGTCCAATCCTTTGGCGGAACCTACTTTGTGTTCATCGGCATAGGTTTTCGCCGTTTCATCTACAACTTTAAACGTTGTCGCTTTGCAAACCGGGCAGACCGCGGGCATTTCGTCAGCTTCAATCACTTGGCCGCAAACAGTGCAAACATATTTCATATTTTATCTCCTTTTTAAATAAATACATCTTTTGCATATGGTTATATCTACTTTTGAATAAATGTAAATAATTTTTCAATCTTTTTCTTCCTTATTTTGTCACTGACCGAACAGGAATAAAGCAAAAAAATTTATTTGCAAAAACTTTCAAATACACACGGATATACAATTTTTACGAGAGCAAACTAAAAAATACTTTTTTCTAAAAATAAAAAAATATTTGTATTTACATGAATTATACAAACAAGGGTTGTAGACAGGAAATGTTTTTTGTACTATACTTTGTTCTGTATTGATAAAAGCTGGAGCAACGCATGAAAAAAAGCGATACAATAAAAGTAAAGCAACGCGAATTAACAATCACTCCGAAACAAAAAGAAGTACTGTTCTATCTGGCACAGGGATATCAAAATAAAGAAATCGCTTATAAAATGGGTTTATCAGTTTCTACGATTAAACTGCATCTGGCCGGACTGTATTTGCGTTTAAACGTTAAAAGCAGGATCGGTGCGCTGATTATAGCCCAACAACTGGGGTTGCCGTAACGCAATTTGCCAAGCGTATGCTTTTGATATAAACAGTTATAATTGTTTCTTCTCGGCAGAATCATTTTATTGATCAGCTTAAAAGTTTTTGACGACCGGAAAAATCATCTTTTTATTTGCGATCGCGTTATTGCATTGTCTTATTTCACAAAAAAATCGTACTCCCGTTAAAAAATTGTTTTCTTATTATGAACCGGTTCTATATTGTTTTTTCAAAACAGAGGAAAAACATATGACGGATTTAAACGCAAACAACGACGCCTTGAAACATCAGATTGATTCGGTACAGAATTTCCGTTCGCCGGACGAACGGCTGGTTGCTTTGGCCGAACTGGCCGACGGCCTTTTATCTGAAAAAATACAGAATATCAGCAAAACAACAAACGAATACCTGCACGCTCAAATCAAAAAAATCATTTCCGGACGAAAAGGGTTTATTGGGCTGGCGCAAATCAACCCTGTCGCCGGCGACATTGCTTTTAACGCGCAAAAGATCGCTCGTTATATCAAATACGCCGAAACAATCGAGCTGGACGTAATTGTTTTTCCGGAACTGGCTTTAATGGGCTATCCGATTGAAGACGTGATCGACCGTCACCCTGTTATCGTTGATGAAAACGTACAATGGTTGAAACAGTTAGCCGCATTGGCTATAAACACTACCGCCTTGGTCGGGTTTGTCGAGCCAAGAAAAAATGCCGTTTCCGGACGAAAGTACTACAACGCCGTCGCGGTTTTGCATAACGGAAAGATTCAAAGCATCATTCGAAAACGGCTGCTGCCGACATATTCGGAATTCAACGATTGCAGATACATCGAACCTTCTCCCGTTGCCGGATCCACACCGGGAAAAACTTTGGGAAATTTTTCTGCCGGGCAAAATTTCTCCGGCAAAAAAACAAACGATATCAACGCTA
>JBJFAY010000131.1:0-14494 GCA_051888155.1 Alphaproteobacteria bacterium | reverse complement strand
ATTCATTAAAGAGAACACCGGAGGAGAACAAGCCTATGATGGAATTTTTCGAAAACGTCGATTTGCCGCAGCGTATTGCTTTTTTGGGAACGATCGCTCATCTGGCGCGCGTTGACGGCGAATTTGACGGCAACGAAAAACAGTTTTTCGTTGATCTGGCGAAATTATACAACCTGACGAAAGAAGAAGCCAAAGAAGCTATCCGCCCCAGATCCGAAGAAGAAGCTCTGGAATTGGTCAAAACGATCAAAGAAAAAGGATTCGCTCTGGTTTTAATCCGCGAAATGTTTTATCTGGGCTATGAAGACGGCGATCTGTCGGATTCCGAAATCCTGTTCATTTCAAAAGTCGGAATGGCTTTGAATATTCCTTTGGAAAAAATGGAACAGATCAGCAACTGGGTGATCCGCGGCATTGAATGGGAAGAAGAAGGCGCCGATATCTTTTCGGATTACCAATCCGCCGATATGTCCGAAGACGAATTGGATTCTTATGATTTTTAACGGCTTGTCTTTTCGTAAAAAAAAGCGTATATAAGCGTCCTGTCTTTATTTTCAAGGAGTCCTTTATGGCAAAAGAAGAATTGTTGGAATTCAGCGGCACCGTCATTGAAAAACTGCCGAACGCGATGTTCCGGGTAAAACTGGAAAACGACCATGAAATTCTGGCGCATACGGCCGGAAAAATGCGTAAATTCCGGATCCGCGTCATGGTCGGCGACAAGGTAGACATTGAAATGACGCCCTATGATCTGACAAAAGGACGCATTACGTTCAGACATAAAACGCCGGTTTAAAAAATTTCCCTCCTTAACGGAGGGATTTTTTTGTCCGCTTTCAAATAAAGCCGGTAAATCAATAGTGCGGCGGCCGCGTTTCTTCGGACAAAGGGCGCACTTGGCCGCTGGAGTCAAAATTCTGCGACAGAAAAAAAACATCGCGCTGCAGTCTGTCTATTTTCAACGCCTGTTCGGCTACAATCTGGTTTAAATCCTTGATCGTGCGTTCGTATTCGGCGGCAACGCTTTCCAAAGCGATAAAGCGGTCTTCAATTTCATTAATATCCATACTGTTTCTCCTCTCCACAGCCGGAAAAGCGGCCGGATTTTGCGGAATTTCTTTTTTTGATTAAACACCATATTGATTATTGAGTAAATGTCCTAAAAGGAATACCTTTAAAAAATAATTTTCAAAAGAGGACTGCCATGACGGAATTAACCGATTTATTTTGCACTTTAGCGCGTATTCCTTCGCCTTCCATGCGGGAAGACGCCGTTGCCGAACAGATTATTTCTTATTTCCAACGGAATCATATTGCCGCGCGGCGCGACGATTTCGGCAATGTTTATGCCGAAATTCCCGCAACGGATCCTTCAAAGCAGCCCCTGATGTTATCCGCGCATATGGACGTCGTCGGGGATTCAAGTCCCGTCAATATCATTGCCGAAAACAATATTTTAAAAACGGACGGCAAAAGAACGCTGGGAGCCGACGACAAGGCCGGCGTCGCCGCGGCGATGCTGCTGGCCAAAACGGTCGCCGGAGATAAAAATCTGAAACACGGCGGATTGGAAATCGTTTTCACCCGTGACGAAGAACAAAACATGAGCGGCGCGCACGCTTTAAAAACCGACGCTTTCAGATCCGAGTATATTCTGGTATTGGACGGCGACCGGCTGGGGGATTTCCAGATCGCGGGAGCGGGATATACAAAAATGCTGTTAAGCGTCAAAGGATTAAAAGGCGGTCATTCCGGCATAGACATCGACGATCCGCAGCGCGTCAACGCCGTCAAGCTGATTGCCGACATCATGGCCGAACTGCCGCAAGGCGTCTATCACAAAGACGACACCGGCGTTATTACGTCGATTAACGCGGGCGCGGTTGTCGGCGGCGGCGTGAAAAATTTGGCGACGGATAAGCAAGGCGCCGATTTCGCTTTATTCCTGACCGAACAGGCGATGTCCAATATTATCAACACGGACGCTTTCGCTTTATATTCCATTCGCAGTTCAGACAAAACCAACGAAACAGAACTGACGGCCGGCATTGAAAAAACAGTCGCGGCGTTCAACCGGAAATATGAAGGAAAAGCCGTTTTTACCGCCGCGTTTGAAGAACACATGCCGCCGTTTGAAAAATCCGAAGATACGCTTATGATCAAAACGGCGCAAAAAGCTGCGGAAAAGCTTGGCATGAAATTAAACGTTTCTTCTTTTCACGCGGGAGCGGAAACGCATATTTATGCTCAGAGAAAAAATGCCGGCGGAAAAACGTTTAAACCGTATCTGGTCGGCGCGGCCAATATTTACAATATGCATTCCGCCGCCGAATATGTTGAAACGCAATCCATGGAAAAAGGCTTTGAACTGGTAAAAACAATTTTTTATACGTTTAACAACGCTTAAAAAAAATACACGCTTTATTAAGAGCTTTGCCATACAATACGTATGCTGCCAAAATAGGATACGTATCAATGGATTATCAGGTTTTACGCAATGAATTAAAAAATATCCGCAGCTGGATATTTGATCTGGACGACACGCTTTACCCGCCGTCAAACGAAATTTATTCGCAAATGGCTCTGCGGATCCGCACTTATATCATGCGGGCGTTGGGAATTGACGAAGAAACGGCCTCCGTCGTTCAAAAGGAGTATTACAAAAAATACGGCGCGACCGTACACGGACTGATGGTTGAACATAACATCTCGCCGGAAGATTTTACAGATTATGTCCATGAACTTGATTTGTCGTCTTTACGGGAAAATCCGCAGCTGAAAGCCTGTCTGGACGCTTTGCCCGGAAAAAAATACGTTTTTACCAACGGGGCTTATCATCATGCCGAACGTGTGTTGAAAAAGTTAAATATCCGCGATTGCTTTTCCGGTATTTTTTCAATACGCGAAGCGGGATATGTTCCAAAACCAGCCGAACAAACTTATCTGAAAATGATGCGGACTTTTCATATCAAACCGCAGGAAAGCATTATGTTCGACGACAGCCCCGCCAATATTCTGGCCGCAAAAAAAGCAGGCATGCGCGCCGTATGGATTTCTTCAAACGTTGCGAACAACCGGTATTGTTCCGTTGATACCAAAGATTTTTGCGATTACGAAACGCCGGATTTAACGACTTTCCTGTCTTCCCTTCTTTTGGACAAAAGCGCATGAGCAACCTTGTCGGCCTGTTGCAGGCTTTAATCCGCTGCCCCAGCATTACGCCGGCCGATGCGGGAGTCATGGATATTATTGAAAACGAACTGCTTCGTCTGGGCTTTTCCTGTGAAAGAATGGTTTTCGGCTCCGGCAAAGACGAAACGCAAAACTTATACGCCAAAAAAGGACACGGCGAACCGCATTTTTGTTTTTTGGGCCATGCGGACGTTGTTCCCGTTACCGGACAAAGTTGGGACTTTCCGCCGTTCGGCGCGGAAATTCATAACGGCAGGATTTACGGCCGCGGCGCGATGGACATGAAAAGCGGTATCGCCTGTTTTATTAAAGCATTGGAAAACTTCACGTTTAACGGGACGCTTTCCCTGTTGATCACGGGAAATGAAGAAGATATTCCGACGTACGGCACGCCGGCGGTCTTAAAAGAACTGGCCGGACGCGGAGAAAAATGGACGGCGGCGGTGGTCGGCGAACCGGGCGGAACGGAAGCGACGGGCGCCGTTATAAAAACCGGACGGCGCGGCAGTTTGAATGCGCGGCTGACAGTCAAAGGGAAAAGCGGGCATACCGGTTATACGCAGTTGGCTGTCAATCCCGTTGAAGCCTTATGCGATATCCTCGGCGAAGTCCGCAGGCCTTTGGACGGCGGCACGCCCGATTTTGAACCGTCAACCCTGTCCGTCACGACGATTGACGTCGGCAACCCGACGCCGAACGTTATTCCGGCGACAGCTTTTACGAAATTCAACTGTCGTTTTAACGACCTGTACACGGCGGACAGTTTAACAAAGCTGCTGCAAGACAGAATAGAAGCCGCCGCTAAAAAAGCGGGAGTGTCTTATGATTTTGAAACCGAATGTATGGCGGACGTTTTTGTTTGCAAAGACCGCCGTCTGCCCGAACTGGTCAAGCGGGCGATTAAAGAGGTAGCCGGCATTGACGCGCGGGAAAGCACGGAAGGCGGTTCTTCGGACGCGCGGTTTATGGTCAGGCACTGTCCCGTTTTGGAATGCGGCGTCAGCGGACAAAATATGCACGGCGCAAATGAAAGCGTCGCTGTCGCCGATCTGGAAACGCAGGTTCAAATTTACCGGCGGATTTTGGAAAAATTTTTCGCTTAAATCATAAAAAAGCCCGCTGTTCCGCGGGCTTTTAAAATATTTTTATTTTTTCTTGGGCGGGAAAACTTCCAATTCGTCGACAATCAGAAAATCCGGATTATCGGAAAAATATTCAATCTGAACCCGATCCCCCGTTTTTAAATCGGTTATTGTAATATCTTCGTCAAACCAGCTGTTGTTTCTTTCCATTTCCGTAGCTTCGTTGACATTAAACAAATACGTATTACCGTCGTCGCCTTTCAGCGTAAACGTATTGTCCTCAACGGCGACGGCGTCAATCGTGCCGAACGTTTTTCCTTTATTGGCGTCCGCCCAGACGGGGGAAGCCATACAAGATAAAAGCAAGCCTGTCAAAAGTACTTTTTTCATGTGACTCTCCTTAATGAAAAACAACGGCTTATTATAACAAGCCCGTTTTCAAAAAGAAGATCATCAAACTGTTAGCTTTCCGCCGGAACAATGCAGACTTCGACCCCGGCTTCTTCCAAGATTGATTTGGCCAGATGAAAGTTTTCCGTCCAGCGTTCGGGAATCGGCCGGTCTTCGACAACGACGCGCTTTATGCCGGACTGAATAATCGCGCCGGCGCAGCGCGAACACGGCAGGTAAGGATAAACGTAAATCGTACAACCGGAAACGGACTTCGGCGCGGTTAAAATGGCGTTGGCTTCGGCATGAACGATCAGTTCGTATTTTAATTCGCGTTTATTCAACCGGTCAGCCGTATCCGCCACGCCGATCGGCAGGCCGTTAAAACCGACGGAAACAATGCGCTTTTTATCGTCGACGATTACGGCTCCGACCTGAGAAGAAGGATCCTTTGACCACGTCGCGACCAAACGGGCCAGATCAAAAAATCTTTTCTGCCATTTATCCATTTTCAGCTCCCTTTTTTCCGTATCATATCAATCTTTTGTTGAACCGACAAACAAAAAGACTTAACAAACCGTCACGCAGCCGATACAGTAACAAAAACTTTTTAATACAGGAATTTAATAATGAAACCGATTATCGCCGTACTCTGCCCCATGCCCATGGAATTTGAAGCCGTGGAAAAAGCTTTCGGAAAACTGGGAGAATCTCTGGAAACCGTTTTTGAAGAAAAAAGAATTGATTTTGAAAATCTGGACATCATTTTGGCACGCTGCGGCGTCGGGAAAACACTGGCGGCGGCAAAAACGCAGAAAATCATTCAGACATACGAACCCGATCATATTTTTGTCTGCGGCGTCGCCGGCGCTGTTTCCGAAGAATTAAACGTTTTTGACGTTTTCGTTCCCAACCGTATCGTTCATGGCGACATTCGGTTCGGCGACGTTTACAATCCGACGGACGTTACGGAATCCGGCCTGTCTTTATTTGCGGGCAAACCGGGTTTTTCACAGACGGCCTATCTGCCGGAACGGTTAAACGCGCCTTATAAGTCGGGAACGCTGGCAACGATTGATTTTTTTGCGCAAGAAGAGGAAAAGACTTTTTTGGAAGAAAAATTCAACGCCGCCTGCATTGATATGGAAAGCGCCGCCGTCGCGCAGATCGCCACGCTGTGGAATATCCCCGTCACCGTAATCCGCGCCGTTTCGGATAACAGAAAGCACACGTTGGGCGATTTTGAAACAAACGCGCCGAAAGCCTGCGGTATCGCGGCGCAGGCTTTGACGGCTTTGTTAAGAAAGATCTAAAGATCCGAAGAATAAATAAAATTCATCAGGCGGACCGGCCGGCTGCCCAGCTGTTGCCAGTTTTCCATAATTTCCAGACAGGCCAGAGCCGCCGTCGGAAAACCTTCGGACACACGGTGATTCTGCGCTTCAGCCGTTTCCCGGATATCTTCGCAGATCATCGGCAGAAAATCCCGCAGGCCGGGATTGTGGCCGATAACCAGAACTTCGTGTTTTTCCGGACTCATCTGGCGCAGGATATGCATCATTTCTTCCGCGTCCGCCATATAAAGAGCGTCGACAAAAACAACCTCCGTCGGAACAAAAGCTTTCCTCAGCCTTTTCAGGGTTTCCATTGTTCTGACACAGGGAGAACACAAAATCAAATCGGGCTGGACGTGTTTTTCACGCATCAGGTTCCTGATTTTTTTCACGTCCTTTTTTCCCCGTTTTCCCAACGGGCGCAAAGCGTCTTCAGTCTTTTTTTTCGCTTTTGCCGATTTGCCGTGACGCATCAGATATAAATGGCGCGGTTCTTCGGATTTCACGGCGTCCGGCGCCGTTTTTTGTTTTAAAGCGCCCGCAGCTCCGGACGTTTTTGTTTTTGACGTTGATTTCACCATGCTTCCCTCTTAAAAAAAACATGATTCAGGATAAAAAGATCCGGCCGGAAAAGATAGATGTTCATTCGGTCTAGACTCTTTTTATGCTTTTATTTCAGGCTAAAACATATTACCAATTAATCCGATCGTTGATTTTTAATAAGGATTCTTTTTTATGACTGCCGAAACCGTTGTTTTCTCGGACCCCGTTTCTTTTTCGTCGCCGTCGCGCTTTTTTAACCGGGAATTATCCTGGCTGGCCTTTAACCAGCGCGTGCTGGAAGAATCGATGAACAAACGGTATCCCTTGCTGGAACGTCTGCGTTTTCTGGCGATTTCCGGATCAAATCTGGACGAGTTTTTTATGGTGCGCGTCGCCGGTATTCTGGCGCAGATTTACGCCGGCGTGACAACACGTTCCGACGACGGCCTGACTCCGCAGGAACAGCTGGACGCGATCAATGAACGTGTCGCCGTTCTGCGCAAAACGCAGGACGAATATTTTCATATTCTGAAAAAAGAACTGGAAAAAGAGCATATCTTTTTAATTTCGCGCGACCAGCTGTCCAAACAGGATATGAAAGCGTTAAAGGAAGTCTTTGAAGAATCCGTTTTTCCTGTTTTAACGCCGATCGCGCTGGATCCCGCGCACCCGTTTCCGTGGCTGGCCAATTTGTCGCATTCTCTGATTTTTTCAATGAAAGACAAAGCGGGAACGGAACGTAAAGCGATTATTCCTCTGCCGGCCAGCCTGCCGCGGTTTATCCGCCTGAATAAAAAGCCGGCCCGGTTTATTGCGCTGGAAGACGTCGTCATGCAGTTTATCGAAACGATTTTTCCGAACTTTAAAGTTCAAAACGCCGGCTTGTTTTCCATTGTGCGCAACAGCCTGCTGCAAGTGGACGAACGCGCCGAAGACCTGGTCAGCCAGTTTGAAACGGCTTTGGCGCAGCAAAAACGGGGCGACGTCATCGCTTTGGTCATGAATCAGGATATGCCGCAGGAATTGGCCGCCTATTTAACGCATAAACTGGACGTTGAAAGCTTCGGCGTCGTGCGCAGAAACGGCATACTGGGAACGCGGTCTTTATCCGCTTTGATCCTGTCCGACAGAAAAGATCTGCTTTTCAAACCGTACAAGCCGCGCCATGCCGAACGTGTCCGCGATTTCAAAGGCGATCATTTCGCCGCGATCCGCAAAAAGGATATGGTTATTCATCACCCTTACGAATCTTTCGAAGTCGTCGTTAAGTTTCTGCGACAGGCCGCCAAAGATCCGGACGTTGTTTCAATCAAGCAGACGCTTTACCGGACGAATAAAAACTCTCCCATTGTCAAAGCTCTGATCGACGCGGCGCAGGCCGGCAAAGACGTTACGGCCGTCGTCGAACTGCGCGCCCGATTTGATGAAGAAGCCAACATTAAATGGGCCAAGGACATGGAAAAAGCCGGCGTTCATGTCGTATTCGGGCTGATGAACTACAAAACGCACGCCAAAATTTCGCTGGTGACGCGCAAAGAAAACGGCAAAATGAAAAGTTACGCCCATTTCGGCACGGGCAATTATCATGAAGTTACCGCAAATCTTTATACCGACTTGTCCTTTTTCACTTGCGACAAAGATCTGTGCAACGATGCGGCTTTGGTTTTTAATTATCTGACGGGTTACGCTCAGCCGGAAGGATTAAAAAAGCTGTCCATCGCTCCGCTGAATTTGCGCGACCGCCTGTTAAAGTTAATCGACCGGGAAATCGCTTATGCCAAAAAAGGAAAACCGGCCAATATTTGGGCAAAAATGAACTCTCTGCTGGACGACAAGCTGATCGACGCATTGTACCGCGCTTCGCAGGCCGGCGTGAAAATCACTCTGGTCGTGCGCGGTATCTGCGCTCTGCGTCCCGGCATTCCCGGATTTTCGGACAACATTAAAGTCAAAAGCATTATCGGCCGTTTCCTGGAACACGCCCGGATATTCTGTTTCGGCGCGGGCAACAAACTGCCTTCCCCGAAAGCGAAAGTCTTTATTTCTTCGGCCGACTGGATGCAGCGCAACACGATGCACCGCGTGGAAACGCTGGTGCCGATTGAAAACGAAACCGTACACGAACAAATCATGGGACAGATCATGCAGGGCAATATCAAAGACGAAGCTTTAAGCTGGATTCTGCACCCCGACATGACTTACACGCGCGTTTCGGAAAGCCCGCAGGCTTTTTCCTGCCACCAGTTTTTCATGACTCACCCCAGTCTGTCCGGACGCGGATCGGCCAAGTTGCGCGGCATTGTCGCCCGGCAGAAAAAAGCCGTCAGAAAAGAAGAAAAAAACGCGGCGCAAATATTGGCGGCGCCGGAAACAACCGAAGTCCCCGTCGTTCCGAACATAAAAAAAACGCCCGTTAAAAAACAGAAAAAAATCGTCAGAAAATCTTTAACGCAAGTCAAAAAGGATTAAAAACATCATGGATCATCATTCCGAAGAAGACGATATTGAATTTGAAGCCAACTTTTCCGGCAAAGAAGAAGCGGAAATCCGCACGCGCCTGATCGCTCTGCAAGAAAAAATCCGGGAGGTAAACGTTCCCGTCATCGTGCTGTTGTGCGGCGTCAACGGGTCGGGAAAAAACGCGGCTCTGGGTACTTTGCGCGACTGGCTTGACCAGCGCCAGCTGGATCTGCACGCCTATGAACGCCGCGATATCCAAAAAGACCCGATCGAATTCCGACGCTATTGGTGCGATACTCCGGTCAACGGCAATACCGGCATCTTTGTCAGTTCGTGGTATTCCGACCCGCTGGTTTCCCATGCTTACGGAAAAATCAACGACGACGAATTATACGAACGGCTGGACGAATGCAACGCTTTTGAAAAAGTGCTGGCCGATTCAAACGCTATTTTCTGCAAGCTGTGGTTCCACAAAAATAAAAGCGAACAGGAAGTTTTCTTACGCGCGCTGGACGACGATCCCTATGAAAAATGGCGCGTCATGCCGGACGACTGGAAAAACTGCTGCATGGCGGAAAAATTCGAAGCAACAACAAAAAAAATTATCCGCTATACGGACAAAGACTACGCGCCGTGGTTTGAAATCGAAATCGGCTCTTTTACGGAACGCCTGCGCGTCGCTTTGGACATTTTCTGCACCCGCGTTGAAAAACAAATTGAAGCGTACTTAAAATCCAAAGAAAAGAAAAACGACGAAGATAAAGACAAAAACAATAAACCCAAAAAGCCCGATTTCGTTAAAACGTTAAACATGGACGCGGCGCTTTCCAAAGATGAATACCGCGAAATGCTGCCTTATCTGCGCGCGCGGCTGAACGCCTTGCTGATGGAGGTCAAAAAACGCGGTAAAAAAGTCATTCTGGCGTTTGAAGGACCGGACGCATCGGGCAAAGGCGGCGTAATCAGCCGGCTGGCTTCGTCAATCTTTGTCCGCGACTGCGATATTTTCCCGATCGCCGCCCCGACCAAAGAAGAAATTAACCATAATTACTTATGGCGGTTCTGGCAGCGGCTGACCAATCAAAAACTGCTGACCGTTTTCGACCGCACCTGGTACGGGCGCGTTCTGGTCGAACGTATCGAACATTTCGCAACGGATAAAGAATGGAAACGCGCTTACGATGAAATCAACCATTTTGAAAAGCAGCTGACAAACGGCAGAAACATCGTCGTCAAGTTCTTGCTTTATATCACCAAAGAAGAACAAATGGAACGGTTCAAAGCGCGCGAGGAAACCGCTTATAAAAAATGGAAAATCGGCAGCGAAGACTGGCGCAACCGCGAAAAATGGGATCAGTATGACGAAGCGTTCGAAGACATGCTGAAAAAAACCAACACTAAATACGCGCCGTGGTTTGTCGTGGCTGACAATAATAAAAAATACGGCCGTATTCAAACGATGAGACTGTTATGCGAACATTTGGAAAAAGTGTTGGATTACACGCCTGAAAACGATGTTCCGCCGCCGATTCTGAAAAGAGAAAACGAAACTGAAAAGAAAAAAAATAAAAAAAAGAAAAACTGAATAAATCGCTTTTCTTTAAAAAAAGATCAATGCTATAAAAGCTATAGACGTTTGTTTTACAACAATTTTGTTTTTACTTTTCAGCACGGGGTTCTTGATGAGAGAAACGATCCAAGTTAATCAAAAACTGCCTTTTGCGCAGGGTTTTCCTCTTTCTTTACAACATCTGTTCGCTATGTTCGGCGCTAATATTCTGGTCCCGATTCTGTTGGGCATTGATCCGGCCGTCGTTTTGTTATTCAACGGAATCGGAACGCTGCTTTATATGGCTGTAACAAAAAAAATGATTCCCGCTTATCTGGGCGCCAGCTTCGCTTTTATCGCCTGCGGGCAGCTGGTTATTACGCAATACGGATATGCCGACGCTTTGGGCGGTTTTATCGCTGTCGGTATTGTTTTTTGCGTCGTCGCCGCAATTATCGCCAAAGTCGGCTATCAATGGGTGTATACCGTCCTGCCGCCCGCCGCGATCGGCGCCGTTATTGCCGTTATCGGATTGGGATTGGGGCCGACAGCCGCTAAAATGGCCGGATTAAACGCCGAAATCATGGATCCCGTCACAGTGTCGATTTCTATGGTAACGCTGGGAGTAACAATCGCCGGATATGTGTTTTTTAAAGGATTTTTATCAATCATTCCGATCCTTATCGGTATTGTTTCCGGTTATCTTTACGCCGTTTTAATGGGCCGCGTCGATTTTTCCGTCGTTGCGGCCGCTCCGTGGTTTTCTCTGCCGACATTTACAACGCCGGTTTATAATCCGGCCGCTATTGCCGTTATTCTGCCGGTTGTTTTCGTCGTTATTGCGGAACATATCGGCGATTTGATCGTTATCGGTTCTGTCGTCGGAAATGACATGCTGAAAAATCCCGGTCTGCACCGGTCTTTTTTCGGAAACGGCCTGTCCATGATTTTATCGGGCTGCTTCGGATCAACCCCGAATACGACCTACAGTGAAAATGTCGGCGTTTTGGCAATCACCCGCGTATTCAGCGTTTATGTCGTCGCCGGCGCCGCCGTTCTTTCTATTCTTCTGTCCTTTCTGGGAAAATTTGCTGCGCTGATCCGCACCGTCCCCGAAGCCGTTATCGGCGGCGTTTCTTTGCTGTTATTCGGCGTCATTGCGACTTCCGGCATCAGAACGCTGATGGAGCAGAAAATCGATTACGCCAAACCTGTTAATCTGGTTCTGACTTCCGTCGTTTTAATCATCGGCGTGTCCGGCGCGCGGATATCCGTCGGCGGAGTCACCTTTGAAGGAATGGCGCTGGCGGCTTTGTTCGCCGTCGTGTTGGGATTAATCTTCAAGCTGTTTAAAAAAATCTGACTATGGATTTTGACGCTCCTGTTTATACAATCAAAAACGCACACCTGCAATTCGGCGAACGTCCTTTGTTTACCGGATTGGAGGTGTATCTAAATAAAGGAAAAAAGTATTGTCTGGTCGGACGCAACGGATCGGGCAAATCAACTTTGTTAAAAGTCATCGCAGGTCAAACGGAAGCGGATAATGCGGAAACTTTTTTACAGCCCGGAACCATTATTTCCTATATGGCGCAGGAAGACGATCTGGCCGGTTTTGCCACGCTGCGCGACGTTGTTTTGTCCGGTTTGGGCGAACATCGGGAGGATTCGGCTTATAAAGCGGATATTTTAATCGAACGGCTGAAAATAGCCGGAAACGCTGATCCGCGCACGGCGTCCGGCGGAGAACGCAAAAAAGCGGCTTTGGCGCGCGCGCTGGTTAATGATCCCGATATCCTGTTATTGGACGAACCAACCAATCATCTGGACATTACAACAATCGAAAAGCTGGAAGAAATCATTTCAAAATTCTCCGGCGCTCTGATCGTTATCAGTCATGACCGCGCTTTTTTAAAACACGTTTGCGACGGCATCATATGGCTTGACCGCGGGATTGCACGTACTTTAAACAAAGGATTTGACGCTTTTGAAGACTGGCGCGACGCCGTTTATGAACAGGAAGAAGCAGAACAAAACCGTCTTAACAAAAAAATAGAATCCGAAACCCGCTGGCTGCATAAAGGTGTAACGGCACGCCGGAAGCGCAATCAAGGACGGCTGCACAGGTTATATGATCTGCGCAATGAACGGCGCGATCAAATAAAGAAAACCGGATCGGTAGACTTAAATATCGACGGCGGGATCATTCAGTCAAAATTGATTATTGAAGCCAAACACCTGTCAAAATCTTTTAACGGCCGGCCGATCGTAAACGATTTTTCCCTGCGCGTCATGCAGGGCAACAAGATCGGCGTCATCGGCGCGAACGGCGCAGGTAAAACGACACTGATCAAATTATTGACCGGACGGCTGGCGCCTGACGCGGGGTATGCGCGTTTGGCAAAAACAACGCAGGAAGTTTACTTTGACCAAAACAGAGCCGTTTTGGATCCTTCCAAAACACTCAAAGAAACATTATGCCCCGACGGAGGCGATCATATTTTTGTCAAAGGCGAACCGCGGCACGTTTATTCTTATTTAAAGGACTTTCTGTTTTCGCCCGCGCAGGCAAACACGCCCGTTTCCGTTTTATCGGGCGGAGAAAAAAACAGGTTGATTCTGGCGCGAGATCTGGCCAAACCTTCTAATTTTCTGGTGTTGGACGAGCCGACCAACGATCTGGATATGGATACGCTGGATTTATTGCAAGACGCTTTGGAAACATACAAAGGCACCGTTTTAATTGTCAGTCACGACCGTGATTTTCTGGATAATACGGCAACGTCTTTATTATATATGGCCGGCGACGGCAGTGTAGTCGAATATGTTGATTCGTGTACCGATCTGCTGAAAAAGATCAAAGAAAAAGAAAAGAAAAACGTTCCGCCCGTCAAAGAACCAATAAAAAAAGAAAGCCGTTCCGAACGTCCGAAAGCAATCCGGTTATCCTATAAAGACAAAAGAGCTTTAGAAATGCTGCCCGGTGAAATCGCCAAGCTGGAACAACAGATCAAAGCAATGGAAGAAAAACTGGCCGATCCTGATTTTTACGCTAAATCGCCGGCAGAATTTGAACAAACGGCGACGAAATTGGAACAATCAAAAAATTTGTTAGATGAAAAAGAAACCCGGTGGTTGGAACTACTGTCGTAAGGGCATTAGCTCTCTTTTTTCTGCCGCCGGTATCTTCCGCCTGAAAGGCGCGGCCTCTCAGCCGAGTCGCTGAAAATCAGATTAAATCGTTCGTTTCTAAAATCAAGGGGGGGGGGGGGGGGATATAAAGCTGACACGTTAACAGCGGTAATGGTCAGAAACTGACTTATAATGAGCATATATGCTTTAATTTATAAAAAGAATTAGATATATTTTTTTCTACCATCGGTTCATAAAAAGGGGTTTTTAAAATGGCGGAACAAAATCTTGATGAAAAAATAAGAAAAGATATTGAAAATTTGCAAAAAAAACTTCTTAACCTCAGTGCGATAAATCCCCTTTTAAATTTTCATCACGGAGAGAGAAACACAACGCATATTCGTGTTATAGATGAATTACCGGATGAGCTTTTTTCAGATCTTTGTATGGATAACAGAGAGTTTTATTTTAAACCACTTCCTCCTATTCCGACAGAACCTACAGATGAACAACGCCCTGAGTTTATTTCCAAGTTTGAACAAAAACGTTTGACCGATGAAACATTCCAAGAAGAACTCAAAACGCTTGAGGAGAAAAATTTATCGGAAGATGCTTATGAAAGCGAATTAAAAAAACTGGAAAGAAAATTAAAGGATAAAATCCGCAAGGAGATGGGGTTGCCCTCCAGAAAAAACGCCGATGATTATACAAACGCGCAATGGGCAAAAAAACAGGGCTTGAATCCGTCGTATGAAATGCCTCTACCAAATGAAAATGAACAAACGCCTTCAAAAATACAGATAAATACATCC
>JBJFAY010000130.1:0-3350 GCA_051888155.1 Alphaproteobacteria bacterium | reverse complement strand
ATTTCTTAATGGCGGCGATCGCTTCGTCGCGCGGCAGAACGCCGGACAAAGCGAAATAGCACGTCTGCATAATCGTGTTGATGCGGCGTCCCATACCTGTCTGTTTAGCAACTTCAACCGCGTCAATCGAATACAGTTTCAGATGCTTTTTAATGATTTCTTCCTGAACTTCAACCGGCAGGTTGTCCCAGACTTCTTCAGCCTTGAACGGAGCGTTCAGCAAGAACACGGCGCCGTCTTTAGCTTGCGCCAGCATATCGATCTTTTCCAGGAACGGGAAATGATGGCAGGCGATAAAGTCGGCTTTGTTAATCAGATACGGCGCATTGATCACGTGGTTGGCAAAGCGCAGATGCGACGTTGTCATGGCGCCGGATTTCTTGGAGTCATATACGAAATATGCCTGACCGTAGGTTCCGTCTTCGCCGGCGATGATCTTAATCGAGTTCTTGTTCGCCCCGACGGTTCCGTCGGCGCCCAGACCGAAGAAGATCGCGCGTTTAACATCTTCGTCTTCGATATCGAACGAATTGTCGACGTCCAAAGACAAATGCGTCACGTCGTCCGTCAAACCGACGGTAAAGCGTGTTTTCGGTTCGGCTTTTTCGGCGTTTTCAAACACAGCCTTGGCCATAGCCGGCGTGTATTCTTTCGAAGACAGACCGTAACGGCCGCCGATAATGCGCGGCATTATTTTCAGCTTGCCGGCGGCATACGCATCGGCAACGGCGGAAACAACGTCCAGGAACAACGGTTCGCCCTGAGCGCCGGCTTCTTTAGTGCGGTCCATAACGGCAATCGTCTTGACCGTTGCGGGCAGAGCTTTAACCAGTTCTTCCGCCGGGAACGGACGATACAGATGAACTTTGACGACGCCGTACTTTTTGTCTTTCAGGTGGGCGACTGTCGCTTCGGTCGTATCGGCGCCGGATCCCATAATCACGACGACCTGTTCGGCGTCTTTGGCGCCGACATAGTCAACCAGATGATACTGGCGGCCGGTGATTTTGGCATATTTATCCATCGCTTCCTGAACGATTTCGCCGCATTTGGCGTAATACGGGTTGGAAGCCTCGCGAATCTGGAAGAACACGTCGGGGTTCTGCGCCGTACCGCGCAAGACCGGGTGATCCGGCGTCAAAGCGTTTTCGCGGTTGAAGTTGGTCGGCAGTCCTTCGACAAATTCGCGCAGTTGGTCGTCGGAAACGACTTCGATTTTATTGATTTCATGCGACGTACGGAAACCGTCGAAGAAGTGCATGAAAGAAACGCGCGATTTCAGCGTCGCATACTGAGCGATCGCCGCCATATCCTGCGCTTCCTGAACATTGTTGGAACACAGCATGGCGAAACCTGTCTGGCGGCAGGCCATAACGTCGGAATGATCGCCGAAAATGGACAACGCATGCGTTGCCAGGGCGCGCGCCGCGACATGCATAACGAACGGGGTCAGTTCGCCCGCGATTTTATACATGTTCGGAATCATCAAAAGCAGCCCCTGCGACGCCGTAAAGGTCGTCGTCAGCGTTCCGCCCTGCAAAGCGCCGTGAACAGCGCCGATCGCGCCGGCTTCGGACTGCATTTCATAAATTTCGGGGACTTTTCCCCAGATATTTTTAACACCCTGAGCCGCCCAAGCATCTGCCCATTCTCCCATCGGTGAAGACGGGGTAATCGGGTAAATGACGGCCACTTCATTCAGACGATGCGCAACGCCGGCCGCAGCTTCGTTTGCGTCCATCATCTTCATTTTTTGGTTTTTATCCGCCATGGATTTTTTCTCCAAGAAGTAAAATGAAAAGATTGAAAAAGAAGGGAATACTTCCCCAGCACCTGCAAATCAGACGCTGAAAGACTCCCCCGATTTGCGGGCATAACTGTAGCGCAGATAAGCTGCGGCTTCAACCTTTTTTTTAAAGGTTTTTTCCCGCCGTCATTCCAAAACGCGCCCGTTCGGCGTCGTATACCGGCGGCACAAAATCATTGCCAGATCGGCCAAAGCCCACGGGCCTGTAATGATCGTTCCGACGCCCGTAAAACCGCACAATAAGAAAAACCGCCCTTCTTTGCCGTACCCCGTATAAAAACGGTGCAGGCCGAGTATGCCGAAAAACAGGCACAATAAAAACGCGGGCCAGAATTTTCTGACATACTCCGGATCCGACGGATTCGTTTTTTTCCACATAACCGCCTGCCTTTTTTTATTCAAAAATGCCCGAAACCGGTTCCGCCCGCAAGATAAGAAAAAGTTGACCTTTCTCGTTTTTGGTATAAAACTTTTTCAATTAACCGGAACAAAACGGATAAAACATGCCTGATTTTCAATTTGAGTTTTCTCTTATAACAAACTCTTCCGATTTAATCGCCGGCGTCGATGAAGCCGGACGCGGTTCCTGGGCCGGGCCGGTTGTTGCGGGCGCGGTGATTTTTCCCGATTTGAAAACAACCGATTTTTTAGCCGAAAAGTTAAATGATTCAAAAAAATTAACGCCCGCAAAACGTGAAGAACTCTTCGCCGCGCTTCATCAATCCGGCGCCTTGATCGGCTGCGGTTCGGCCAGCGTCGAAGAAATCGACCGTCTGAACATTCTGCAAGCCACTTTTCTGGCCATGCGGCGCGCCGTTGCCGCTTTGCCCGCCGCGCCGTCGTTCGCCGTTATTGACGGCAACAAAGTTCCGCCAGGCCTGCCCTGCCCCGCGCGCGCTTTAATCAAAGGCGACGCTCTGAGTCTGTCCGTCGCGGCAGCTTCAATCATCGCCAAAGTCACGCGAGACCGGTTAATGGCTGATCTGGCCAAAGAATTTCCTTATTACGGCTGGGAAAAAAACGCCGGATACGGCACGAAAGCGCATCAAAACGGCCTGGCCGAACACGGTATATGCATTCATCACAGAAAATCCTATGCGCCGATCAGGGAGTTTCTGAAATGATTTTTTATCTGCTTTCCCTTCTTTGTTCTTGCATTTTGGGCGCTTTAATCGTGTTAACAGACTTTTTTCCCGCCCAGAATCTCTGGCTGCCCAGCATATTAGCATACCTTTCCTATCAGAATTCATTTCTTCTCGACTTTGAAATTGAACGCCGCTTTTTTCTTTTTTTCTGCATAGCTGCTTTTATTATCTTTTCAGCAACCGTTTCAATTCCTCTGCTGTTTTCAAAAAACAATCGAAAATTGTCAAAAATAGCATTAAGTTTTGTTTTAATTGCCATTACCCTAATAAAAACAGAAACCACTTTTAATTTTAAGTATGTCATTTCAAACAATCTTAAAAAGAGCGTTTTGTATGAAAATGAATTCATACACCCCGTTTATTCTCCTTCCTTGCAAAGAAAAAATCTGATTGTTATA
>JBJFAY010000129.1:0-3362 GCA_051888155.1 Alphaproteobacteria bacterium | reverse complement strand
CCTTCGTATATTTTCATCAAAGCGCCCGTTACGCTGACGCGCCGTTCGGGGAAAATCATGACTTTTTTGTTTTTCCTGATCAAATCGACCAAAGAACGCAAAGACATCGGATTGTTTAAATCCAGCGGATACACGTCGACCATCAGGCTGAAAAACCGGGCGAACCACTTGTTTTCCCATTCCGGTTTAATGACAAAGGTGATTTTTTCGGGCATAAAAGCGGCGATTAAAAGCCCGTCAAGCAAAGACGTATGATTGGCGATAATCAGCACCCTTTTCCCCGCCGCCTGGAAATTCGGCAGCCCTTTAACGGTAACGCGGTAGAAAAATTCCAGCACCGTCTGCGCGATTGAACGCAGCAACGCCGCCGGCAGAACGGAACAGTTATAAATCGATACGAAAAAGCTGGCGACGGCAGCAAATAAAAACAAATCGGCGATATCCAATCCGATACGGCGCAACCCGATAAAGATCAAAGCGATCACGGCAATGCCGACCGCATTGATCAGATTGGACGCGGCGAAAACGGTCGATCTGTTTGCTGCGGAAGCTTTAAACCGGATCAGCGCCGTCAGCGGCACAACGTACATGCCGCAGAAAAAAGCTAACAAAAACAAGAAAAGCGCAAATAAAATAACCCGCAGGCGCAGGACAAACAGAATAAACGGCACGGCGTCAACCGGCGCGGAATATCCTTTTGTCAGGAAAAACAGCACCAAAAAGCACACTCCCATACCGATCGTGCTGATCGGCACAAACGTCGTATGCGCAATGCCTTTTAACAACCGGTGGCAATACGCCGCGCCGGTTCCGACGCCGGCGGCATAAATAATCAGCAAAAACGCCGCCGAAAAATTATCGGTATTAAACACCCGTTCGGTCAGCGGATAAATTTGCAGCATAATCAGCAGCCCAATCGACCAAAACCAAGTCGTTCCTAAAATACTGCGAAAAATCAACGGGTATTTGCGCACGGTGCGCAGCGTTTTCCAAATGCCGGCCAACATATCTTTGGGGGTATTCCGAGGAATGTTTTTTTCTTCGGGATCAGGATCGGCGGAACGGGTCGTCAGAAAACCGACCAAAGCAAACACGATTAAAAAAGAAGCCGCCAGCCGCACGGGCAGCAAAACGCCGAACAACAGCGCCAAAATAATGCTGAAATAAGTCGATTTTTCAGTATAGGCGTCTCCGGCGCTTAAATCGCTGTCTTCCAGTTGATCGGGTTGAAAAGCGTACCGCATCGGCCCGAAAAAAGCGGACAAGGCGCCGAACAAAAACGGCAGCAGGATTAATAATCCGATATTTTTTGTAAACAGCACGCCGCCCGCCAGCAACATCAAAGCCAGATCCATTAATTTCAAAGAACGGGTCAGTTTTGTGCGGTTATATTTTCTGGCCAGCTGTCCGGCGCGGGCGGAAAACAAAAAAAACGGCAGGATCAGCAGTCCCGCGACAATATTCGACGGATCGGCCGTCTGCTGGGTAATGCGCACGGCGATCAGCGTCAGAAGCGTCGTTTTAAATAAATTATCGTTCAAAGCGTTTAAAATACGGGGAAAAACCAGCGTGTTTAATTTGGAAAACGGCATAAAAGCTCCTTAGAATACAGTTTTTATTAATTTACATTTTTCATGTTCTTTCGTCTACAGCATTTTCCTGAAAAATCAGATACGGAGTTAATATAAAAAATTGATTCCGGAGCTTTTTTCTGTTAAAAAGGATAATCATTCATTTTAACGGAGGCGTAAACCCATGCGGAAATAAGCAAACTGTTCATTAATGTTTGTTTTATTTTTACGCGGTTTTTTTATGCCTGAAAATTTTCTTTCGTTTAACGACGTATCCTATGTCCTGCCGAACGGCGAAACGCTGTTTTCCGGGATTTCATTTGATGTTTCCTGCGGTGAAAAAGCTGCTCTGACCGGTCGAAACGGCGCCGGAAAAACAACGTTGTTCCGGTTGGCCGAAAAAGTTCTGCTCCCGTCCGAAGGCCGTATCGTCTGCGGCGAAACGCCTGCTTTTCTGCCGCAGGAAACAGAATTAAATCAAACCGTCGCCGACGCTTTGGGCGTGCGACCCGTCTTAGAGGCCATCGAAAAAGTCAACGCGGGAATTTGTACCGAAGATTTATTTGACCTGATCAGACCGCGCTGGAATATCCGGACGGAAACCGAACGGGCTTTGGCCGATTTCGGATTAAGCTTCGTTGACTTATCCGATTCTTTTGGCCGTCTGAGCGGCGGAGAACGCGAAAAAATCCTGCTGTTAAACGTCTTTTTATCCGACGCGGGCATTTTAATGTTCGACGAACCGACAAACAATCTGGATATTCGGTCGGCGGAAATTCTGGAAAAGGCTCTGCACGAATATCAAGGATCCGTCATCATTGTTTCGCATGACCGTATCTTTACGCAAAATATCGGCGGATTTCACATCTTAGAATTATCGTAATGCAACACAGAGTTCACCGGCAAGCGTTCGTATTACGAATTTCAAATCGTTTAGCAAAATCCCCTTTCTGTTATCAACGACATGGATTTAAGACGCTAAAGAATCCATTGGTGAAAGAGCCGCTCGATTGAGCGACTCTTTTTCTATCGATTTATTTAATCGAATGAATCTGGCTATGCTGTTCTTTGTTTACCCAAATCAAATTTTCGGGTGTATTGTTATATCCGTTATTGTCAATATGATGAACCGTGTCATATGCGGAAGGCTTATCGGCATTAATGCACCAGGTTTCAGCAACAAGCCGATAGACTTTTGCCTTGAAGTTTTTCGTCGAAACATACAAATAACCGTCTTCAACTTCTGTCATTGGCAGGATTTGACCGTTCTGACGAATACGTCCGCAATTACTCACTTCAACGGAAATATCCGTCGGATAAATTTTCCATTCTTCCTTTTTTCCCGCCTGTTCTTTCAGTTTGGGCAAGACGTTTTCAAATTCTTCGTCTGTCAACCAATACTTTTTCATAATTACCTCCATATTCCATAGCAGAAGAATGACACGTTTTCATCCAAATCGGCCATGATTCTGTCCGAGTTCAGATATTTTTCAATACTGATTTCGTTCCCGTCCTTTCGTAAAACGATTTGTTCCAAACGATTGGACATTTTATCCCGTATTGAAAGCTTTAAACGTTTTTGCGTTTTTTCAAACCTGATTTGAACGCCTTCAGGATCGTTTTGATGATAACGGTATAAGGAATATTGGAATGTTTCCTTGTAATAGTTGAGTTTGGCATTATCTGCATCGGTTGACGACAAAACGCCCAGATTCTTTCCGGAATGGAGAAAATCGTTGCGTAAGTGTAAATAACGCCCCACCTCCGCTTCCAGAGTGAGTTCCTGCTTTC
>JBJFAY010000128.1:0-14672 GCA_051888155.1 Alphaproteobacteria bacterium | reverse complement strand
TGGCCGACAGAAATAATAATATCGGAACGGTTATACAAATCTATCGTTCCCTGATCATTCATGTTCGGCAGATATTCCAGCGGAGAATTAAAATAAATCCCCGGTTCGTCACATTCGCCAAAGAAAGACCTGATGCTGTATAACCCGCTTTGCGCAATAACGGCGTCAAAGATGTCCGGACGGCGGAAAAAGAAATTCGCCGCATGCAGCGCGCCCATTGAACACCCGGTCGTCATCATGCCGCCGGCACGATAGTTGCTGCCCATGGCATTAATATCCAAAGCCCACGGAACAACTTCTTCGCATACATAGTTAAAATACTGTTCAAAACGATACAGTCTGTCGCCGGGCCAGTTGGCGCAGACAAACGTTTCCCAGTCCAAACCGTCAACACAGAAAAACTGAGCGCGTCCTTCTTCAATAAAGCCGGACGCAACATCAATCATGCCGAATCCTTCATATTCATAAAAACGGCCGCATTGGGACGGAAAAACCAAAATCGGTTTTCCCGCATGCCCGAAAACTTTTAATTCCATATGACGGCCCAAAGACGGGCTGTATTCGTTGTAATATTCAATCTTCATCAGCACTTTTCCTGAACAAAGTTGATAATTTCATCTGTCTTTTCCTGGTTTTCGGCACGCATTAAATACATGTGATCCCCCATGACCGGAGCAAAAATAGCGTCGACTTCATTATACTGCATCAGGTTGTCCGCATATTTTTCACAGATTTCTTCATGAGAATGAACATAGTTAAAACAATCTTTGCGCGCAACATAAATGCCGATATATTTCTTTTCCGCCGGCTGATACAGCTTGTCGTGCACAATCATATCGGCATACATCTGATAAACGTCCGTATCATGTTCATAGTTCATCAGTTCGGGCATACAGCCGCCGGGCGGACGCATATTGACTTCCAAAGCGACATAATCGCCTTTCTTACCCAGTCCTTTTTTATCTTCATATAATTTGAAAAATTCAAAATGGAAGAAACGCGCCGTCGTGTTAAACGAAGCCAAAACCGCACGGCCCGCTTTTTCCAGTTTCGGATCAATTTTCAAAACGGAATAATAACGCAGATCATCGCCCGCATTAACCGTTTCCGCAACGTTTTCGGGGAAAATATGGCTGGTCATGAAAATCGGTTCGTTTTCATAATTCGTAATGCCGTCAAACGTTACGATCAAGCCGTTGACAAATTCTTCCATCACATACGGGACATCAGGGTGATCGGCATAAAAAGCGTCAAATTCTTCCTGATTGGACAGTTTATAAGACGCATACGCCCCCACACCGATATCCGGTTTGACAAAAACGGGAAATCCGACTTCGTCCAGGAACTTTTTGCCTTCTTCATAAGTGGATACCAAATGGCAGCGCGCAGAAGGAACGCCGGCTTTTTTAAAGTGATCCTTCATTAAATATTTGCGTTTGCTTTCCAGAACTTCAGGATATTTTGTTCCTTCGATGTTAAAGTCGGTGCGCAGACGGGCGTCTGTTTCCAGCCAATATTCATTAAACGATTCCAATCTGTCGATCCGGCCGTATTTATGAATAAAATACGCGACGGCGCGCATGACTTCATCATAATTTTCCATATTATCGACACGATAGTATTCGGTCAGAGATTCCTTTAACTGAGAAGTTAAAGAATCGTACGGAGAATCAGCAATTCCCAGTACATTGACGCCCATTTTTTTCAGGCGGTCCGCAAAATTCACGTAATGCGACGGAAAATGCGGCGAAAGGAAGACAAAATTCACGGTAATAACTCCTGGTTATTTTCGGTTCTTTTTCAGCTGTTTTTTTACTTTTCCTTGACAGGAAGATATATCTTTACGTTTTGGTATTTTTTACCATGCTTAAATTGGCAATCTCTAAAGCTGTTGTCAATTCATTTTTGTATTTTCTTTATCTAAAAGAATAGGGTAAAACAAAAAATAACGATTTTTTATTTTTGCAAAGGAGCCGTTATGACAGTTCACATTCGTAAAGCCGTTTTTCCCGTCGGCGGACTGGGAACCAGATTTCTGCCGGCGACGAAAGCAATGCCAAAGGAAATGCTGCCCGTTGTTGACAAACCTTTGATCCAGTATGCCGTTGAAGAAGCCATCGCCGCAGGCATAGAACATTTTATCTTTGTTACGGGACACGGAAAGACGGCGATTGAAGACCATTTCGATTCTAATTCTCATTTGGAACAGTTGCTGCAAAAAGACGGCAAAACGGATTTGTTGAATTTTTTAAAAGACTGCACGCTCGATTCGGGAAAAATATCCTACACCCGTCAAAGCGAGCCCAAAGGATTGGGACACGCCGTCTGGTGCGCGCGCGATCTGGTCGGCGACGAACCGTTCGCCGTTTTGCTGCCCGATGATTTGTTTCACTGCCAGACCCCGTGTTTAAAACAAATGGTTGCCGAATATCCCAAAACGGCGGGCAATCTGGTTGCGATCGAAGACGTGCCAGAAGACCAAACGTCGCGTTACGGAATTCTGAGTCTGGCTTCCGACGACGGCAAATTAGTCAAAGTCAACGGTATGGTTGAAAAACCCGCGCCGGGTGAAGCGCCGTCCCGATGCGCCATTCTGGGGCGTTATATCCTGTCGCCGGAAATTTTCAGCGAGCTGGATAAGCAGAAAACCGGCGCAAAAGGAGAAATCCAACTGACAGACGCCATGGCCGAAACGTTGGACAGAGTTCCTTTTCACGGCATGCGCGTCGAAGGAAAACGTTTCGACTGCGGCAATAAAATCGGTTTTCTGATGGCTAATGTCGAATACGCGCTTGACAGACCGGATCTGGCGCAGGAATTTAAAGCGGCCTTAAAAACACTTTCTCTTTAACGAGCTTTAATCAAATGTCTTTTTTTTCAAACAAAGATCTGAACTTCCTGAATATACATTACGGGCTGCGCGCCATGGGCTGGGAAATGTGTTCCATGTTCACGCTGGCTTATCTGTACAAACAGGGGCTGTCGCTGCCCGTGGCTTTTACGGTCTACGCCGGTATGCTGTTCGTTCGTACGCTGACCCGGCCCGCGGTCATGTATTTTTGTTTGAAAAAAGGCGTTCATTTTACCTTAATGCTCGGCACGGCCGTATTTGCCTGCCGGTATCCGGCAATGCTGCCGATTGACGGGCTGACATGGCATTTAATCCCTTTCATGCTGGTTTCCGGATTGGCCGACGTTTTATACTGGGTGCCGTATCATAATTATTTTGCGTCAATCGGCGACGCTAAAGACAGAGGCGCCTGTGTCGGCATACGCGACGCGATTGCCACGATCGTTGCCGTCATCGGTCCTACCGTCGGCGGTTTATTGTTATCTTTCAACGCCTTTTATGCTTTTATGATGCCGTTTGTTTTAACGCTGGTCGCCATTCTGCCTTTGTTAAAAACACCGTCTTTACCCTTGCCCGCGCGGCCGACCAAACAAGAAAAAAAGAATATTGATCCTTTCGGTTTTATCGTTTTCGTCGGAGACGGATTGTTTTATCAGGCCGGCGCTATCTGGCCGCTGATCGTATTTATGATCTTAAGCGAAAACTTCGGCAATTTCGGCTTCATTCTGGCTTTGGCCGCTTTTTTCAGAGCGATGGGCAGTATGATTTTCGGATCAATGATCGACAAAGGCAAAGGACGGCTGATTTGTTACATCGGTTATGGTCTGCATATTATCGTTTTATCCGTCCGGGGATTGTTCGCTTATACGGTGCCGGTCATTATTGCCTGCGATTTTTTCGCCGCGATTGCTTATTGTTTTTCAATGACGGGATTGATGACCGCCGTATATAACGCTACCAAAAAAGCGCAACACCCGCTTTATTTCACCTATTATACGGAACTGGGGTGGGATACGGGCGCCGTTTCGGCCATGCTGATCTGCGCCGGATTAACCGCCGGAGGAATCGACCTGCGGTGGGGATTGATTATTTCCATTGCCGGCGCCGTTTTAAAAATCTTTGTTTTGGACAGGTATTACCGCCGGACGGAAACTGACGGCCCAAATGCCGGCATATCGCAGGCGGCCTGATTTTTAAAGCAGGGGAAGAGAAAGAAACGCCTGCAGCTGCGCCATAAAATTATCATACTGCCGCCTCATTTCGGGATCCTGAAAAACGGGACGGCCGTTAATAAAAACATATTTATTCTTTTCCGCGGATTTGAAAAATTCCAAAATATTTTCAAACAGACTGACCCGCATACTTTCGGCAAACAGGAAATTATTCATTTTCATCATGACGGCGTCCAGTTGTTTCTGGCGGATCCGGCGCAGTTCTTCAATCGGCATTTTGTCAATTCTCTGTTGCAGTTGGTCCCGGATTAGGATCAGCTCTTCTTTTTGATATTGCAGCATTTTCTGAATATGCTTCAAAGAATGGGCGGTTTCAACGGCCGCTTGAGGCGACAAAACGGATTCTTCGGATAAAATACGAACCATTTGCGGGCGAATATCATTGAAATAAGAAGTCAAAACGCTGTCTTCGATAACAGAGAAATCAGGTTCGCGGTGAATAAAAGCCGTCCGGGCGGTCAGAAAATAACCGAACAGTAAAAATAAGATGAACGCCGCCAACAACAGTTTATCCGCCAGAGTCGTTTTAATGCTTTCCGGCTTTGAATCGGAGACCATATCCCAAAAAACGGTTTTATATTTGACCAGTCGGTAAAAAGCATACAGCGGCAGAACCAAAGAAACGTAAGGCAGAAAGAATCCCATTCCGGCGCCGAAAACCAGAAAAGCCCGCTTTAAAGAAAGAAGAAACGGCAGTTTTTTACCGTCCGGACCATATACATAAATACCGGTCAGCCGTTTGCCGATCGTTGTGGCGAAAACAGAGATCAAAACGGCTTCAACAAAAATATACCCCCAGAAAGAAGCGTAGAAAAGCCATGACGGCGAATGAACGTCCCCCGTTTTTTCTCCCAACACAGCGACCGCCAGCATGCCCCATAACAGATAGTCAATAAAACGGGCCGCTGCGCGTCGAAAAGGATAAACCATAGCTTTGCTCCGTCCTTAATTAATGCCGCGCCGGTAAAAGCATAGTGTTTTTTTGGCGTTCTATCCAGTTTTTATTTTTTTTCACCGTTTTCGACAGGCTTTATTTCCCAGCTTTTTTTGTCCTGCGGATCGGCCAGAACAAAATCATCGGATTTCGGACGGATTAAAATTTGAGTCGGATACAAACTTCTGGCTCCGGAAATCATATAACTGACGACGCAGACCGTGCCGGCGAACGGCGCGATCGGGGCGCCGAACAACTCCACGGCCAGAAAAGTCGCGGCAATCGGCGTATTGACCGCGCCGGCGACACACCCGACAAATCCCAGCGCGCCGAAAAATCCGATATCAAGACCGAACAGCCCGGCGAACAGACTTCCGGCCGCCGCGCCGACATAAAACGTCGGAGTCAGAACGCCGCCCGACCCGCCGCCGGACAAAGTCACGGCCAGCAAAAACGACTTTAGAATCAAAGCATACCAAACCAGCGCCGAACCGGATAAAACCTGATTTAACCCTTTTTCCCCCATACCCAGAAACGTTTCTCCGGAAAAAGAAACGATTCCCAGAATCAGCGCGGAAGCAATCAGGCTTTTTCCCCAGTCGGGCAGCCGTATTTTTTTAAAGACGCGCGCGATAAAATGAGTAAATTCGATATGAAAAATACAAATCAGCCCGAAAAAAACGGCCGCCAGAATACACCAGCCCAAAACGGGCGTATCCAAAGCGGGAACGGCGGGAACAGGAATATTATACGGTACTCCCAGCCGCAGACAAACCATATAAGCCACAATGCAGCTGATTAAAGCGGGCAGTAACACCGGATAAAAAATCTCGCCGACGAACAAGACTTCGACTCCGAACACGGCTCCGGCTACCGGCGCGCCGAAAACAGCCGCCAAAGCGGCGGACACACCGCAGATAACCAACTTTTTACGTTCCTTTTCCGTCAGCTTTAACAAACGCGCCAGTTCAGACATCAATCCGGCGCCGATCTGCACGCTGGGCCCTTCCGTTCCCACGACGGCGCCGGGCGCCAGCGTAAAAATCGTCGAAATAATTTTAACCGGAACGACGGAAAAAGGAATCTCGGCCCCCTTATAGTGAATGGCCGCAATGACTTTGTCCGTTCCGTGTCCGGCCGCCGCGGGCGCAAAAATTTTGATACTGTAAAGACTGGCAAGCAACCCCGCGGGAATCAGAAGATATTTCCAGTCCGGCAGATTATAAATAAAGTCTATGCCGGCAAACAGAACGATCAAAAATAAACCGACGACACCGCCGGCAATTATGCCGCACATCCCTGCCAGAATCAGCCATTTTATAACACTGTAAAACAGAATTTCCTCATTTTTTACTTCTTGTCCGGCCATTTGCTTTCTCCCTGAAAATAACGTCCGGAACAACTTTAAACGAACGGCGCCGCCGGACAAAGATAGCTTTCCTGACGTAAAAAGCCGGAAGTCGCCAAAAATAATTTACTTTTCGTTAAAACATAAAAATATATATCCGGCTGAAAATAAGGGGAGATTAAAAATAATTTCAGAAAAAAAACGTTTATTTGTCCAAAATTTCTCTTGACATTTTTACCAAATCGTCCCACTATGCAGGCATAGTATAAATTTTTGTCATAGACATGTTAGGAATCGTTATGGCTGAAGAAAACAAAGAAACACAAGCGCATACCCCTTTGCTTGACGCCTTTATGAAGGCAGGAAAGATCTCGGTTTTTGAAAGCGGGCTGGATCGCCCCGATCATTTGCAGGATCGTCCGTTCTTTAATTTGCTGCCGAAAGGAAAAACGTCCTTTATTAATATGAGCGAAACGGCTGACAAGCTGTATGTCAAATCGGCGGAAGAACAGGCGCAGGCGCCCGCTTTGGATACGGAAGCCCACAAGTTTTTCGAATCAATGGAAAAACGATTCCGCACGGTTATGCCGGGCGTTACGCTGTTCATCATTGACCCGGACGCCGTTCAGGGCCGTTACCTCTTGGATACGGAAGACGACCGCAGTCTGGGTAAGTCCCTGTATCTGCATGTCGAAGAAAAGTTACAAAAAGCCGCGGCCGGCAACAATCAGACGTTCCTGACACAGGAAGAAATTCTGAAATCCGTTTCCGAAGCCGGCATTACGGACCGCAATCCGTTTTCCATGCGCGCCGCCGTTGCGCCTACGCTGGAAAATCTGGCCGGTCTGGGCAATGTGAACCTGGTTGTCGGCGACAACCCCGACGCAATGGCCGCCAACGTTTTGGATATGGTTGCGGGCGCGGAAGAACGCCGCCTGAAAGAAGGTATTTCCCGCGACGAATTCCGCCGTCTGGTTCTTTATCACGAATTGGGCCATGCAACGGATCATAATTACGCTTCCGCTTATAATTCCGTTGAAAAAATTACGGAAACGGAACTGGATAACGTTATGTGCCGCCACCGTACGGAATGTATTGCGGACGCGCACGCCGTGCTGCAGCTGGCGCGCGATTTCGGCACGACAAAGTGCGCCGAATTATGGGGCGACTGCCGTATTGAATACTTGCGTATGTGCGTCGACCGCCGTATGGAAGACACAAAGTACGATACCGAATTCATGAAAAAGCTGCGTGAAGCCGAAGCAAAATCGCACGCGCAGAATCCCAATGATCCGGATTACGAAAACAACTTCAAACAGCTGATGGCGGACCGGCAGGTTGCCGATACGATTAAAAAACTGGGGTCTCCGCTGGCTTATCACACGACGGACGTTATTGACGCAACCGTTAAATGGGCCAAAGAACATTTGGCAGACGGTTCTTTGCAGAAAATGAGCGATCTGGAAGTGATCAAACAAGCGCAGGTCATGTCCGAAACATACGGTTTAACCCGCCAGCAGATGGCCGAAATCTCCATTGCTCTGGCAAAGGGGGAAACGCACCCGAAATATGAACAGATGATGCAGCGCGTTCAGGAATCGCGCGATCATATGCCGATCGATAACAAAAAGCTGGAACAGGAATATGAAACCCAGCGCGAACTGAACGCTTATATGGAAGCGGCTCAGCTGTCCGCCGGTCTGGGTCTGCCCGCGCCGGAACAGAATTTCTCGCCCGCGCTGAAAAGCAAATTAATCAAGCAGCAGACAATGCGCAAGAAAATGGAAATGATGACCCGTTTAAGCGTAGCGCAGTATCAGTCCGAATTGCTGGATAAATTGGAAACGACGTCTTCACGCGAAGAAATGCACGAAATTCTGGGCAAGGAAAAAGAAAGCCTGCGTACGGCCGGCAAGAACGACAAAGGTAAAAAAGACCTGTTCGCCGGATCAAAGCTGAAAGTCGTCGACGCCGTTATTGATCAGGCGCCGAACGTCGAAGCGATTTTGACCGCCAACAAAAGCATTAAAAAGCAGTTGGATCAGATTAAATCGACGACGGAAGTTTCCGGCGACGCCGCAATCGTTCACTTTATTAAAAACGAGCTGCGTGCCGCTACGGCGATGAGCAGCGCACTGTATAAAGCTTACAGCCGCGAACCCGCGAAATTAAGCCCGCAGGAACAGCTTGATTCGCTGCGTTCCGAAAACAAAGACTTCAAAAAAGCTTTGATTGCCGAAAAAGAAACGCAGATTGCCGCTTTTGCCATTCGTTCCGACAAAGAAGCATGGGCAAAAGTTTCTTCGGATCCCGTTCTTTCTCAGCTGATCGACCAGAAAGCCAAGCAGAAACCGACCGCGGTGCTGGGACAGTATCAGATGAGCATGGGCAGCATGGATAAAAACACGGCCGCCGCTTTGTTCCAGGAAGTCGCAGAAACGCACAAGTATCTGGTAGAAACATTTACGGGCAATCCGCAGACGGCTACGGCCTTAAAAGCGAAAGATCTGCGTACGTTTGAAACAATGAAAAAGTATGCGGCCGGTCTGAAAAAGACGGAACGGACCTCTCCGCTGAACCTGAAGGGTTTCAAAATCGAACAGAAAAAAACAGCTTTGGACGCCGTTTTGAACGCTAAAAAACAAAGAAGCTAAAACGGCTGGATTTTATGAAAAAACGGAGAATTTTCTCCGTTTTTTTATTATACTTCTACCTTAATTTCATATTGTTCTTCTTTTTCAATCATTCTATTCTGAGCAAATGGAGAAAAAGCAGAAAAATAAAATGATTACCCTGCCGTCAGGACGGATTTTTCCCGCTTTGGGACTGGGCATGTGGTATTTCGGCGAAGACGCCGGCGCTTATTTCAAAGAAACCGCGTTAATCCGCCGGGCTTTGGAAATAGGGTATCGTGTCTTTGATACGGCCGAAATGTACGGCAACGGCGGAGCGGAAGAAGTCTTGGGCGAAGCGATGTCCGATTGCCGCAAAGAAGTATTTCTGACGTCCAAAGTATCGCCGGAATTTACAACTTATGAACAAATTATTGAATCCTGCGACAAAAGCCTTGAACGGCTTCAAACAGATTATCTGGATATGTATCTGCTGCATTGGGGTATGTCCCGCAACGGCCACCCCGAAGAAGTGCTGGAGGCTTTTACCGATTTAAAAAACGACGGTAAAATACGGGCGTTCGGCGTTTCTCATTTTGACCTAAGCGATTTAAAGGAATGGCTTTCATTTAAAGAAGCCGGTGAAACGGCGATGAATCAAGCTTATTTCAATCTGGTTCACCGGCAGATGGAAAAAGAACTGCTGCCATTTTGTCAGAAAAAGAAAATTCCGCTGATCGCTTACGCGCCGCTGGACGTTTATCCTTCGGCCTATGAAAACAGAGTGCTGCAAAGAATTGCCGAAAACAATAACGCCACTCCCCGGCAAATCGCTTTGGCCTGGCTGCTTGCAAAAGAAAACGTCGGCGTTTTGGTAAAATCCCAAACTGAAGAAACACTGCTGTCTTACTTTCAGGCGCAGTTCATTCATCTGTCCGAAGAAGAAACGGACGCTTTAAACGCGACCTTTCCGTTAAATTGACGTTCCGCCGTGTACCGTCGTCATTTTTTCGGCGATTGCGTCCGCAGCGGCCGCCGGCGTCAGCACACCGGACAAGACGGTTTTGATATCATCTTGCGTTATTCCGGAAAACCGGGACAAAACGGCGATATATTCCGGATTGCCTTTGGCCAGTTCGGGATAACTTTTCAACACAAAAACTTTTACCTGCATTTTAAAAGCATCAAAAACGGACAGATCTGAAGCACTCAAAGGCATCATTTCAACATAAAATTGATTTTTGTCATAAGCCAGATAGTATCCGAACGGGTTAAAATCCGTCGTAAAACTGAACGGCGTCACGGCGATGTTCAAGACAAATTTTACCAGATTCACCGGCAGCATTACCGTCGACGTAGGACTGGTTGTCGCGGCGTCCGCCCCCAAATCAGATAAATCGGAGCTGATATCCGCCCCTTTTCGGGTTGTCCAGGATACAGAGCTTTGGTGCGAAGAAACATTCTTTTTTTCCGGCAGACTGCGGTAAACGATCACCCGCGCTTCATGATATCCTTCGGTTTTCAGTGTTATAATATCCATACCGGCCTGTTTCAGCAGATGTTCTTTAGCCTTTTCCTGAATTTTCTGACCATTGATCCAAATCTGCGCGGGAACATTAGAAGAAACCAGAATATCCGTCTGCGGTTTTTGATCCAGACTGTCATAATGTGTCACGGCACAGCCGCCAAGCAAAAACAAACCGGCCAATAAAAAAAAGCGTATCGTACTCATTTGTTCCCCACGCCAAAAATATCAATGATTGCATAACACTTCTTCATTTGTAGCATATTTTTTCTCAAAAGACAGCCGCAAGTATATATTTTTAAACGAATCGAGTAATTTTTTCTTTAATCAGAAGACTCCTGTTTTTTTTCTCCGTTCAGAATCTCTTAAATTTTTTCATTATAAAACAACAGGTTAAAAAATTTTGTCATAAATATGATTTAATCCGAAGGAAAGGCTTTCTTTTTTTTTCAATTTGTGGCAAATATAACAATGCTTTTAAAGTTCAATCCGCATTCTTTAAGGTTAAAGAGTGCGTCATTAAAAAACATTTTTGTTATTTAAGGAGAAAATACATGGCAGTTCGCGTTGCGATTAATGGATTTGGCCGTATCGGTCGTTTGGCTTTCCGCGCTTTGGCAGAATCCGGCCGTACAGATGTTGACGTCGTTGCGATCAACGACCTCGGTTCGCCGAAAGCCAACGCTCATTTGTTGAAGTTCGATTCCGTTCACGGTCCTTTCCCCGGCGAAGTTTCCGCGACAGATGATTCCATCACGGTTAACGGCAAAACGGTAAAGGTTTTGGCCGAAGCCGACCCGACAAAACTGCCTTGGAAAGAAATGAACGTCGATATCGTGTACGAATGCACGGGCCGTTTCACGGACGCCGACAAAGCGAAAGTTCATCTGGAAGCCGGCGCTAAACGCGTTCTGGTCTCCGCTCCGTCCAAAGGCGCCGATCTGACGGTTGTTTACGGCGTAAACGACGACAAACTGACGGCGGAACACAAAATCGTTTCCAATGCTTCCTGCACGACGAACTGCCTGTCTCCGGTCGCCAAAGTCCTGAATGACAAGTTCGGTATTGTCCGCGGTTACATGACGACAATCCATTCTTATACGGGCGACCAGCGCACGGTTGACACGCTGCACAAAGATTTGTACCGTGCCCGCGCTGCCGCTTTGTCCATGATCCCGACGACGACGGGCGCTGCGAAAGCCGTCGGTCTGGTTCTGCCGGAACTGGCCGGAAAGCTGCAAGGTTCCGCGATTCGCGTTCCGACGCCGGACGTATCCGTTGTTGACCTGAAAGTCGAATTGTCCAAGAATACGACGGAAGAAGAAGTCAATGCCGCGATGAAAGAAGCTTCCGAATCCGGCCGTCTGAAAGGCATTCTGGGTTACAACGATCTGCCGCTGGTTTCCGTTGATTTCACGCACACCAGCTTCAGCTCGATTTTCCATGCCGACCAGACGAAAGTCATTGACGGCAACTTCCTGCGCATTTTAAGCTGGTATGACAACGAATGGGGCTTCTCCAACCGTATGTCCGACACAGCTGTCGCCATGGCGAAGTTCATCTAAGAATTTAAACCGGAAAGCGGCTTCCTCTCTCAAAGGAGGGAGCCGCTTCTTTTTATATAAAGGAAAATAAAATGGCTCATTTTAACACAATTAAAGATTTGGACGCCAAAGGCAAAGTCGTCTTTGTCCGCGCCGATTTAAACGTTCCGTTCAAAGACGGAAAAGTAACGGATACGACTCGTATCGACCGCTTTGTCCCGACGGTAAAAGCTCTGACGGATAAAGGGGCTAAAGTCGTTATCGCTTCTCACTTCGGCCGCCCCAAAGGTCAGGTTGTTCCTGAAATGTCGCTGGGACAGATCGTTCCCGATGTTGAAAAAGCTCTGGGACAGAAAATCGTTTTCGTTGACGACTGCATCGGCTCCAAAGTCGAAGCCGCCATTAAAGCAATGAAAGACGGCGACGTCATTATGCTGGAAAACCTGCGTTTTTATGCTCAGGAAGAAAAGAACGATCCCGAATTCGCCGCCAAGCTGGCAAAAGACATTGATATTTACGTCAATGACGCTTTTTCCTGCGCTCACCGCGCTCATGCGTCGACCGAAGGTATGGCGAAACTGAAACCGAATGCGGCCGGATTGTTGATGCAGGCCGAATTGGAAGCTTTGGACGCCGCTTTAGGCAATCCGGTTCGTCCGGTCGCGGCTATTGTCGGCGGAGCGAAAGTTTCCACGAAACTGGATCTGCTGGGCAATCTGGTTGCCAAAGTTGACAAGCTGGTGATCGGCGGCGGCATGGCAAATACATTCTTGTTTGCCAAAGGCGTCAATGTCGGCAATTCCCTGTGTGAAAAAGAAATGGCCGATACGGCGCGCGAAATCATGAAAAAAGCCGAAGCGGCAAAATGTGAAATCATTCTGCCCGTTGACGTTGTGGTCGCCAAGGAATTTGCGGAAAACGCCGAAAACGAAACGGTAGACGTTGACGCCGTTCCGGCCGACATGATGATTTTGGATATCGGCCCGAAATCCGTTGACGAAGTCGTTAAAAAGCTGGCGGAATGCAAAACGGTTATTTGGAACGGTCCTGTCGGCGCGTTTGAAATCAAACCGTTCAACAAGGCGACGTTTGCGATTGCCGAAGCGGTTGCCGATCTGACGGCAAAGGGCTTAAAATCCATCGGCGGCGGCGGCGATACGGTTTCCGCGCTGAAAAAAGCCGGCGTTGCGGATAAATTGTCTTATCTGTCCGCTGCGGGCGGCGCTTTCCTGGAATGGATGGAAGGCAAAACTCTGCCGGGCGTAAAAGTTTTGGAAAAATAAAACTTTTTCAGAAAACACCAAAGCCGCGTTTGTTCTCAAGCGCGGCTTTTTTTTGTCAAAATTCGATAAAATACCCCGTTTTTCCCAGATAAAAGTGAAAAACTTTTTTCACATTTTTGTCATATATTTTCTAAAAAAAGTGTGCTATTCTAAATTAAATTTTTTGTGTAAGGAGATGTCTTATGGCTGAAGATGAAGCAACTGCCCCCGAAAGCAATACAGAAGAATTTATTGACGATGACGGGCTGAAACATATAATTTCCAAAGTGAACGGAATAACCTATTCAAGCGAAACTTTTGATAAAAAAGGCAGGTTGATTGAACAAGGTATTTACGATGAAAACAACTCCTATGTAGGGGCAATCAAATATAACACCGATGAAAACGGTGTGCATCATCGACAAGTCTATGATGCACACGGTAATTTAACTTGGGATCTACAAAAAAACGATTCAACCCTTCTCAGAGAAACGTTCTATGAAAATGGAAAAGCCGTATCCGGTACAGATTTTGTAACTTATGAAAGCTTTAATAATGGCCGAGCAGGAATAAATCTTGCCATAGAACAAAAAGCTTTCTCAATAGAGAGATTTAATGATTACTTAAATCCAAAAGTAAAATCTGAAACAGTAAATACGACATTACCCGCCGTTCGTGGACAAGAAATGCCGGCCAGAACTCAGGAAACGCAGCAAGAACAGCCGGATCTGCACCCCGTGCGTGTTGAACAGCCGGATCTACACCCCGTGCGTGTTGAACAAACGGCTGAAACGGTAAATACTATTCTGCCCGCCGTCAGAGGAAACGAAATGCCTGAAAGAGCGCAGGAAGCACGTACGACGGAAGATAAAGAAAATTTATTTACAAACAACTTTATCAAACTTATTCAGCAAGGTAACAAATACTCATCAGATGACGAACGGGCTTTTGTAAACAGCCTGCAGGATTTAATTAAAGATTACCAAATGCAGGGCTTATCTGCTCAGGAAGCTACGGAAAAAATGTCAGCTGTTTTGTCCTCTGCTTATGACCTGGGAATTGAACAAGGACTGGCTCCTGATGTGTTAAAAACAAGCATCTCTCAACTTTCCGAAGGACTTGGTCTTTCTGCAGAAGCAAATCAGGAAGGAATGACCGTTGCAAATAACGTAGCTCAAATGGACGCTCCTACTGTCAGCCGTCCACGTTTTCAAGATGACATGGACATAGAAGATGCAGAAATCATAGAAGAAATTCCGGCTGAACCCGTTGTTGAAAACGACGGCAATGAAACGGCTGGCACCCCCGTCGCGACTGTCAAGGAATATTCCGAAAAATTGAAAGAAATTTCCGGCGTTGACTGG
>JBJFAY010000127.1:0-3374 GCA_051888155.1 Alphaproteobacteria bacterium | reverse complement strand
TAATTATCAAAGTAAGTGTAAATGCTTTGGATTGAAGAGGTGTACACGGCTTTGCCGTTGAAAGGTTTTCCGGGAATTTTTACCCAGATGCGCCCGACGATACGGATATTGTATTTGTAGAACAAATCAACAATCCGATCCAGAAAACCGATTGCATGCCGTTTAACCCTCCGTCCGCCGCGCATGGCGTTGCGGCGCAGATCGGCCCCTTTGATTTCGGGGATAATACGATCCAGAAATTTATCCGTGGGATAATTCAGGCCGGGATAATAGCGGTATTTCAGCTTGATAAAATCATGAGTCAGATTATACAGGTCTTCATGGTCAATAAAGATGCCGGCGATCGCCAGAACGGGCTGATGATTGCCGTCGGAAGTCGAATCAACGGGAAGCGTTCCCAAATCGCCGGATTCGTCAATGTAACAGATTTTGACCAAAATACCTCCGATACAACTAAGGTCACCGAATGGTGACCTCAGGATTTGCAGCCTTTTGCAGGACTGCTGAAAAAATTACTTGATCAGGATATTAAAAGCGGTTCTAAATGTCAATAAGAAAGGCGGAAATGACGGATTTTTTTGAAGAAAATGCTTTATTCCATACCGGCCGGCCGGGGATTTTTCCTTTGTCCGCGCAATGGGGCGCGCGGATTATTTTGCATGACGACGGCCGGGATTTTGCCGCTGAATTGATGCGTTTCGCCGTTCGTTTCGGAGATTTGACGCCGGAAGAATCCCTTTGCCGGCGATTGGCCGTGCATGAAGCCGTCTTAAACGCGCTTTGCCATGGCGGCGATAGTCTTGTTCTGACTGCCTGGGGCGCGTGCAAATTTATGCAGGCCGAAATTAAACAAAGGAACAATATCTGCTGGCCTTTGAAAACCGACGGATACCGCGGAACCGCTTTGATCAGGCGATATGCTTCGCAGTGTATGGTCAGCGCTGATAAAAAAACGCTGATTTTACGGTTTTATTAAAGTATTTTTAGACTTTCTTCTTTACCGTAACCGATATGGCTGAAGCAAAAAACATACTTAAGACTTTCTATGCGACAAAACCGACGCCGTGCGATTATCTGCCGGACCGCATGGAATCCAAAACGGCGGTCGATTTAAACGGGCCGAATGCGCAGAGCTGGGCAAACGCTTTGTCCCGAGCCGGTTTCAGGCGGTCGCACAACGTTTGTTATATTCCGGCTTGCCCGCAATGTAACGCTTGCGTGTCGGTGCGTATCTGCGTTGATCGTTTTTTGCCGTCTAAAAAAATGAAAAAAACGATACGCCGGAACGAAAAAGCAGCCGTTCATTTTGTACCGAATGTTGCTACGGCCGAACAATATGATTTATTTAAAACATATTTATCAGCCCGTCATGCCGGCAGCGCAATGGAAACGATGTTTTTTGAGGAATACCGCGCCATGATAGAGGATTCTCCGGTTGACAGCTGCCTGCTGGAAGTCCGACGGAGCGAAGACGCGCGTTTGTCCGGCGTTATGCTGGTTGACGTTTTAGACGACGGATTGTCGGCCGTGTATAGTTTTTTTGATCCGGTCCATGCTGATCAAAGCCCGGGGACTTTTATGATTTTGGAATTAATTAAACAAACGCTCCGCCTGCGAAAACCGTATGTTTATCTGGGGTATTTGATCCGCGAATTGTCCAATATGACATACAAAGAACGCTTTGCGCCGCTGGAATACTGCCGCGCCGGTCAATGGTTCGATTCATTCCCCGATTAAATGTAAAACAATATGCCTGATATGCGGCTGATTGCGATATTCGCATAAATAAACCGCCTGCCATGTTCCCAATGCCGCTCGGCCGTTCGTTACGGGAATTGTAACGGATACGTTTGTCAAAACACTGCGGATATGAGCCGGCATATCGTCTTTGCCTTCGTAGGTATGGGTATAAAGGGAATTATCCTGCGGGACTGTCCGGTCAAAGAAGTTTTTTAAATCGGCCAGCACATCGGGATCGGCATTTTCCTGTATTGTCAGTCCGGCGGAAGTATGTTTGACAAAAACGGTCAGCAGTCCTGTTTGAATACCTGAATTTTTAATGCATCTGTTAATCGCCGGCGTAATATCGGTGAAGCCTGCCGGCGTTGATTCAACGTCCAAAGTGAACTGAGCCTGTTTCATTTATACAGATTTCTTTCATCAATTCGGGCGGCGTCCTGTTCGTCCAGCAAAGGCTTGACGGACGCATTGTCAATCGGCAGATTTTTTACCCGCCGGCAGACGGCCGTATATTCGCGTACCACTTGATAATTTTGCGTTTCCGCGATCAGAATCTGATCGGCTTTTAACAGATAAGGGCGGGCGTCCGGGTGGATAAAGTCCAGTAAAACGGACGATTCCGGAGTCCTGTACAGCAAAGCATGGCTTCCGCCGTCGTAAATCAGTACGGGAGATCTGGGGGCGGAGTCGCGCGCGCGCAGAGAAATCATCAGTTCGTTGTATTTATTCAGATGAATTTCGTAAAATGATTCCTGTTCCGGTTTTTTTGCCAAAGTTTTTTATCCTTCTTGTTATCGGATTCAGTATAACTTTTTCAAATCTTTCCTGCAAGACAACTTCATTCTTTCTTAATACGTTCAGCGTGATATTATTGTTACAGTTATTTGCTTTAAGGAGATTTTACCATGCACCCATGGCATGACGTTGAACTGGCCGGAAAAGTGCCGCAGTTTGTTCCGGCGGTGATTGAAGTCCCGAAGGGATCGAAATACAAGTATGAACTGGATAAACCCAGCGGCCTGATCCGTGTGGATCGCGTTTTATATTCCAGCGTACATTATCCTGCGAATTACGGTTTGATTCCGCGCACATACTGCGAAGATCACGATCCTTTGGACATTTTGGTTTTGGGACAGGAACCTGTTTTTCCGCTGACGATCATGTCTGCGCGCCCGATCGGAGTGATGAAAATGATTGATCAGGGCGAAGCTGACGATAAAATTATCGCCGTACACGCAGATGATCCCGAATATGCGCATTATTCTTCGATTGACGAATTGCCGCCGCACCGTATGATCGAAGTCCAGCGCTTTTTTGAAGATTATAAGAAGCTGGAAAATAAAACCGTTGTCGTTGAAGGGTTTTTGGATCAGAACGAAGCGTTCAACGTTATTATGAACGCTATTGCCGAATATGAAAAAGTCAAGGAAACATTGACCGGATACGTTAAACGGTGAAAAACGGATATGAGCAAGGCGGGAAAATCCCGCCTTGTTTTTTCTGCTTTGTGGCGGGTACGGGGTTCGGAAGGGCTTGCGGCGACGAACAAAAAAAACTCCTCTGCCGCAATGGAATCCGGCCGAACTGTCCGCAACAAACCGATCCCCAAAAAAGATTTTAAGAGAATTTTTTAT
>JBJFAY010000126.1:0-3389 GCA_051888155.1 Alphaproteobacteria bacterium | reverse complement strand
ACGGTATCTGAACTCTTCGATTGAATGGGTTTTTAATGGCATTTCTGTAACTCCTCTTAGTTTGTTAAATAAAAACAAACTCACCTTAGGGATTAGTCCTTAAGGTGAGGGAGTTCGAAACTGCTTTAGCTCAGTCCGGGTTATTCGACACATACGCGCTTATATCCCCGGCTCCCTCGTAATGAAGGGCGGATTATTTTAGCTAAAGAGGAGCTTCGACACTCCGCAACCGGCCTACCGGCTACGGGAGCAATGGTAGAATAAGTTGATTGGGAGGTAAAGACTATTTATGCCACCGACACGACCTAATCCCCTGTCTGGAAGACGTTATCCCCCTACGGGTAGTAGTAGCGGAAGCTTTTTCTTACACTGTTTTCTTCGGCTTTTTATAAAACGTTTCCTGTAACGGCAGAGACGTTCTGAATTTACCGTCCAACCGATAATAGGCATGCGAACAGGCCGGCGCCGTCGGAATAGCCGCCAGTTCGCCGCAGCCTTTCGCCCCGAACGCCATATCGTTTTTCACTTCGGATTCGCACAAAATCACCTGCATTTCAGGCGCGTCCGTCGAACGCAGCAATCCCAAAGTACCCAGCTTTTCTTTCGGATAACCGTTTTCCGTGCGGAAATCTTCGCTCAAAGCAAATCCCAGTCCCATAACGATACCGCCTTCAATCTGTCCTTCAACGGCCTGAATGTTGACCGGCGTTCCGACGTCATAAGCGGCAACGACTTTTTGCACTTTGCCGGTTTCGTCCAAAATAACGACCTGCACCCCGTACCCGTACGTCACATGGCTGACGGGATTTTTCTTGTCCGACCCCAAAGCGTCCGTCGGCGGCGCATATTCCGCGAAAAATTCGCGTCCTTCCAGATCGGCCAAAGTCTTTCCGGCGTCCAGTTCCGCTTTTAACAAAACCGCGGCCTGCCGCGTCGCTTCTCCGGTCAGAACGGTCTGGCGCGACGCGGTCGTCGTTCCGGCGTTCGGCGTGCGTTTCGTATCGGGCGATTCATGAACAATAACCGCGGGATTCAGTCCCGTCTGCGCACAAACCACCGTCGCGCACATCGTCGCCAGCCCCTGCCCGATGCATGCGGCGGAAGTACGGACATGAACTTTGCCGTTTTCAACAGACAGCAGGCACCGCCCGACGTCGTTCAACCCCATGCCCACGCCGGAGTTTTTAAAGCCGCACGCTATACCGGCATACGGCGAAGATTCATAAACGTCCTTAACCGCTTCCAGACATTCGGCCAGCGTTACGCTTTGATCCGCGATCTGCCCGTTCGGCAGTTCCTGTCCCGGGCGCACCGCGTTTCTGTAACGGATTTCCCACGGCGAAATCCCGGCCATTTCCGCCAGCAGATTCAGGTTGTTTTCCATGGCAAAACAGCTTTGAGTCACGCCGAAACCGCGGAAAGCCCCGGCGACAACGTTATTTGTGTAAACCGCCGTTCCTTCGATATCGACGTTATGATAATTATACGGCCCGGCCGCGTGCGTGCAGGTACGGTGCAGAACCGGCGCCCCCAAAGACGCATAAGCCCCCGTATCCGTAAAGACTTTTCCTTTCAGCGCGGTCAAAATGCCGTTTTCATCGCAGGCGGTCGTAATTTCCAGTGCCATCGGGTGGCGCTTGGGGTGATAATCCAAACTTTCCTGACGGGAAAATTTCACTTTTACGGGCTTTTTCGTATACCAGGCCATCAAAGCGGCGTGATGCTGCACGCTCATGTCTTCTTTGCCGCCGAAACCGCCGCCGACCAGCTGAGAATGTACGTGTACCTTTTCCGGATCCAGTTTCAGCATCGCGGCAATTTCGCGCCGGTCGTCATAAACGGACTGCGACCCCGTATAGATCAGCAGGCCGTCGTCGCCTTCGGGCAGCGCGACGGCGCATTCCGGTTCCATAAAAGCATGATCCTGCAGCGGCGTAAAATATTTGCGCGTCACGACATATTTTGAATTCTTAATCGCTTCGTCGGCGTTGCCGCGCTTTAATTCGGCCCGCGACATGACGTTGCCGTTTTCGTGCAGTTTCGGCGCGTCCGGCGCCAAAGCGGCCTCGATCGTCGTTACGGCGGGCAGTTCTTCAAAATCGACTTCGACCAGATTGACAACTTCGTCCAAAACCTCTTTTTTGGTCACGGCGACCAAAGCGACCGCGTCGCCGACATAACGGGTAACGTCGCCTTGCGCAATCATAACGTCCCAATCCGTAAAAATATGCCCGTGTTTATTAAACGGCACGTCCTTTGCGGTCAGAACGCGCGCGCAGTCCGGGTGCGCTTCGGCCTTTGAAACGTCGATTTTTTTCACCAGCGCGCGGGGATATTTTGAACGCACGGCTTTGGCGTACAGCATGCCGGGAAAAAACAAATCGTCCGCGTAAATGCCCGTCCCGTTGACCTTTTCCGCCGCGTCCAGACGTTTAAAACGCGCCGACATGCCCAGTTTTTCCGGATCGGCCGGAATCGGTTTATTTTCACGGAAAAATCCGGCGGCCATTAAAATGGCTTCCTCAATCTTTTTATACCCCGTGCAGCGGCAGATGTTGCCGCGGATCGCCTTTTTCACGTCTGCGGGCGAAGGATCCGGATTGGCGTCAATCAACGCTTTGGCGCACATGACCATGCCCGGAATACAAAAACCGCACTGAACCGCACCCGCTTCGCCGAAGCAGTGTTCAAACACTTCCTTTTCACGCGCAGTCAAACCTTCAACGGTAATAATCTTTTTGCCTTCGAACTTAGATACTTTCTGCACGCAGGCTTTAACCGCCTTGCCGTCGACGACAATCGTGCAGGTGCCGCAGACGCCCTGCGAACAGCCGTCTTTGGCCGCCGTTAAATGCAAATCGTCCCTTAATAAAGAAAGCAGTGTTTTATCTTCTTCCACAGTTACGGTTTTTCCGTTGATGTCCAGCGTAAACAAAGAACAATCCTTTCATCGCAAAAAAATGATTTTATTCAGTTTTCGGACGATGAAGATACCGATTATTCCGAATTCGGACTCAAACCCGATGTTATTTACGATAATATTCCGCAATATTATATGCATTCGCTTTCAAACCTGATTTCCGGCATTGTCAATGAACGCCGCGAAAACCTTTACAACAGCGATAAAATTGCCAATTTATATCTTAATACCTTTCTGAGCGTCTTGGGTCAATGCGTTAACTGTGCGCCTAAGTACAATACAAATCATCCGCTCTTTTCAATGCTTAATTCAACAAGAAATTATCTTCTGAAAAATTTTCAAAGCAATCCTGATATAGATCAGGTGGCAAAAAGCATAGGATTAAGTCAGTATTATTTTCGGAGAGTTTATAAAGAAATATTCGGCGTAACTCCGCATTCGGATATCATTGAAGCGCGTATAAACCATG
>JBJFAY010000125.1:0-14845 GCA_051888155.1 Alphaproteobacteria bacterium | reverse complement strand
TCCAGGAATCCATTCCGTTCCTGGCTATTGTGCTGGGATTGGTCGACGGCTTTAACCCGTGCGCAATGTGGGTGCTGGTCTTTATGATTTCCGTCATTGTCGATTTGCAGGACAAAAGAAAAACTTTCGTCATCGTCGGATCGTTTGTCGGCGCTTCGGCTCTGTTTTATTTTGCTTTGATGGCCGGCTGGATCAATCTGTTCAAACTGATCGGATACATGCGGATATTGACCGTCGGCATCGGCGCGATCGCTTTGTACACGGGATTTGAATCCCTGCGGTCGTTTTTTGAAGGTCCGACTTGTAAAGTCACGACGGCCGAAGGGCGCAACCGGATCAAAAACAGAATTAAAACGCTGGCCGAAAAACCGCTCAGCTGGGGAACGCTGGCGGGTGTGTTCGCTCTGGCCGTCGTCGTCAACGGCATCGAATTCGTTTGTTCGGCCGCTCTGCCCGCGATTTTCACCAGCGTACTGGCTTTTTCGCACTTATCGACATTTATGCATTACTGGTATATTACCGTGTATGTCTTCTTTTTCATGCTGGACGATTTAATTGTCTTTTCTTTGGCGGCGTTTGCGGTTAATAAATACGCCGGTGACAAATATATGGTCTGGTGCAAGCTGATCGGCGGCGTAATCCTGTTCGTTTTGGGATTCCTGATGCTGTTCCACCCTGATTGGCTGGCCTGAAAAACTAAGGAGCTTATATTTATGGAAGTCAGAGATAACGCCAGATATTTCCGCAGAGAAATTCTGATTCGTTTAGTGCGTTCTTTTTTAAAAAACTCGCTGCTGCGGGACGTAGATAAAATTCCTGTTGATATCCTGCCGGCCAGACAGACGGCTTACCGCTGCTGTATCTATAAGGAACGCGCCATTTTAAGAACCCGCTGTCTGGCAGCGCTGGGCTTCCGGGTGGAAGAAGACGACGAAGTCACGCCTTTATCCGAATATGCCCGCCGGGCTTTGGCGCGCGAAAAACCGACTTCGCCCGTCATGACGGTGCTGGATATCGCCTGCAACGAATGCGTCACTTCCCGTTATGTCGTTACCGAACTATGCCAGAGCTGTCTGGCGCGTTCGTGCGCTCTGGCCTGCCCGTTTGACGCGATCGACGTAACGAAAGGCCCCGCACGCATTGACCCCGACAAATGCAAAAGCTGCGGCAAATGTAAGGAAGCCTGTCCGTATCAGGCGATTATGAAGCGCGTCGTTCCGTGCGAAAACGCCTGCCCCGTCGGCGCGATTCACCGCGGATCGGCCGGACGCGCGGAAATCGACTTTGACAAATGCGTTTCCTGCGGCCAATGTATGCGCGCCTGTCCGTTCGGCGCCGTCATGGAACGCAGCCAAATGATTGATATTCTGAAAGCCATGCTGACCGAAAAGAAAAAAATGGTCGCCATGCTGGCTCCGGCGATTGCGGGACAGTTTCCGGGAACGGTCGAACAGGTTGTTTCGGCCTTAAAAGCAATCGGATTTGCCCGCGTAATCGAAGTCGCCGTCGGCGCCGATATCACGACGCGCAACGAAGCGAAAGAATTTATCGAACGCATGGAAAAAGGCGACGCTTTTATGACGACGTCGTGCTGTCCGGGATACATTGAAACGGTCAGACGCCATGTGCCGGAACTGGCGCAGTTTGTTTCCGACACGGCGACGCCGATGCACTACACGGCCGAACTGGCGAAAAAAGATCCCGAAGCCGTTACTGTTTTCATCGGCCCCTGCGTGGCAAAACGTTATGAAGGAATCAACGATCCTTTGATTGATTTTGTTATGACGTTTGAGGAACTGGACGCTTTGTTTGAAGCTTCCAACATTAATGTTCAAGACTGCGCCGCTGCCGAATTTGACACGCTGCCGTCTGCCGAAGGGCGCGGTTTTGCGGTCACGGGCGGCGTTGCGGCGGCGGTTAACGCCGTTGTTGACGGACGGGTTGAAATCAAACCGATTTGCATTAACGGGATCAAGCCCGCCATGCTGCGTTTGTTTAAAATGTATCCGAAAGGCAAAAATCCGGGCAACCTGATCGAAATGATGACGTGCGAAGGCGGCTGCATTGCCGGCGCGGGCGTTGTCTGCAGCGCGAAAAAAACCGTCAAAGACGTTGAAAAGTTCGCCGCGCAAGCCGCGCCGATCACACCGGAGCCGGTTGAAAAAAACAAAGAATAAAGTTTACTTCAACGCTTCAAAAATCTGATTTGCCAAAGTCGGGCTGATTCCTTCGACTTTGGCGATTTCTTCCGCGCTGACGGCTTTGATCGCGCGGACGGATCCGAAATGCTGTAACAGCGCTTTTTTACGTTTCGCCCCGATCCCGGCAATATCGTCCAAAGCCGATACCAGCGTATCGTTGCGCCGCTTGATCCGGTGCGTCCCGACGGCGAAACGGTGCGCTTCGTCGCGCAGGCGCTGAATATAGTGCAGCAAAGGATTATCAAATTCCAAATTCAGCGGCGGACGGTCGGCGAAATGCAGCGTTTCCTTGCCGGCATTCCTGTCAACGCCTTTAGCCACTCCGACGGCGGCGACATTTTGAACGTTCAATTCCTTTAAAACGTCCAAAGCGACACGCAGCTGGATTTCTCCGCCGTCAATCAAAATCACGTCCGGCAGATTGTTTTCCGCCAGCCCGCGTTTAAAGCGCCGGGTTAAGACTTCGCGCATCATGCCGAAATCGTCGCCGGGCGTAAATGTATCCCAGGAAATGTTAAACTTCCTGTACGCTTTTTTATCAAATCCGTCCGGCGTCGCCACAACCATCGCGCCGACGGCGCTGGTTCCCTGAATATGGCTGTTATCGTATGTTTCAACGCGGGCAATCGGATTTTCCAGTCTTAACAGTTCGCGCAGCCGTTCCAACAGTTCCGCGCGCGCCGATCCCTCCAACCGCTTGCGCAGCAGCGCTTCTTTCGCGTTCATCACGGCCCGGTCAACCAGCCGGCGGCGGTTGGCGCGCGTTTTATCCGACAACTTTACCGATCCGCCCGCCCGCTCGCCCAAAGCCTGCGCGACAACGTCCTGTTCGGGCAGGGCGGCCGATAACAGGATTTCCCGCGGCAAAGAGTGCGTCATATAAAACTGGCCGATAAAAGCCTGTAAAATCTCGCCGTCCGACTGCCCCGCCGTCTGTGAAGGGAAAGAAGCATAATTTCCGCAGCTGCGCCCGCCGCGGTAAAAGAACACCTGAACACAGCTTTGTTCTTTGTCCGTATAGATCCCGATAACGTCGCAGTCGGAAATACCGTCCAAATCGCTGCTCTGGCTTTGAATTTGATTCAAAGCGCGGATTCTGTCGCGCAGGACGGCGGCTTCTTCATAGCGCATATCCGAACTGGCCCGTTCCATTTCAGCCGCCAGTTCCGATTGGACTTTATTGCTTTTGTTGTGCATAAAAGCGCATGCTTCCCGCACCAAAGCCAGATAATCTTCCCGGCTGATTTTGCCCGCGCAGGGGGCGGAACACCGCTTGATCTGATACAAAAGACACGGGCGCGTGCGGTGATAAAAGACATTGTCGGTGCAGGAACGCAGCAAAAAAGCCTTTTGCAAAACGGCCAGCGTTTCATTAACCGCCGCCGCCGAAGCAAAGGGACCGAAATATTCTCCTTTTTTCGCTCTGGCGCCGCGGTGTTTTAACATCTGCGGCCATTCGTCCCGCGTCGTTACCAGAATATGGGGAAAAGTTTTATCGTCCTTTAATAAAATGTTGTAATAAGGTTTCAGACGTTTGATCAGATCGTTTTCCAACAGAAAAGCTTCCGATTCCGTCGTCGTTTCAATAATTTCGATCCGCTCGATCTGGGAAATCATGCGCTGAATACGCATACAGGTCCGTTCCGGGTGCGCATAATTTTCCAATCGGCGGCGTAAGTTTTTCGCTTTGCCGACATACAAAACTTTTCCCTGTTCATTTAACATGCGGTAAACGCCCGGCCGTTCGGGAAAATAAGCCAGATGTCCGGCAACGTATGCCGATCCGGTCAGGTTTTGTGCAGATTCGCCGGATTCGACAGGCTTAAAAACAACGGATTTTTCATCTATCATATTGATTCATAAACCTTTTTACCGTTTTTTAACCATTTTTCAAAGTTTTCCCCAAACCTGTGGATAAGTCTGTGCAAACAGATGTCAAGCCTACTTTGGATTAAGGGTTTTCCTTGCTTTTCATCAAATTGCCTATTTTTTAGGCAAATATTATAACCCTTTGTTTCCACAATGTTTTTTATAATCAAGCATTATTTTTATTTTTTTTTAACATCTTTTGCTTGATTTATTTTTTCAGCTGGAATAGCTCCCCCTTTCTGTGGATAACTTTCAATGAAAACGAATGACTCGCGGCTTTGCAAGGGATACGAACAAGACAGCAAAAAAAGACTCGCTTTTTTATTTCTTTTTTTCCCCCGGGCAAGCGCCGTCAAATCTTAAAATCTGGCCGGAAACAACCGGCGTCTGCGCTAAAAAACAAACGGCGTCAATCACCCTTCGTTCAACGGATTCGTCATATTGCCCGCACGCAACGGCCAGACCGTTGACGCGGATTCTTTCTTTAAACCGGCGCGCGGCCCAGCCGATCAGACCGTCCATTGCCAGACAGCTGAGCGCATACGAAGAAAATTCATCGGGCGGCTGATGAAAGACCGACAAAATGCAGCCGTCGCGCCCTTTGGGCAGACATCGGGCAAAAGCGTTCATTAAAATAAAAGGAGCGCGCAGATTGACGGAAGTATTAATTTCCCAGCCTGCGGCGGTTTCCTCGGGCGAAAAAGCGCCGGCCTGGCAGACCAGCAAGTCAACCGGCCCGTATGTCCGGGAAACGGAATCCAACAAATCCGCCGTTTCATCAAAAGAATTGAAATCCGCCCGGAAATAAGCCGTTTTGACATGATATGTCTGGCGCAGCTCTTCAACCAGATGCGTCGCTTCGGCCACAGCCGTATGGCAGTGAATAATCACGTTATACCCGCGCGCCGCCAAAGCATGAGCGATTTCTTTGCCTCTTCTGTGCGCGCCGCCCGTAATCAAAGCCGTTTTGGCGGCAGGCGGCTGTTTGACGGGAGCGCCCGTCCCCGCAGGCAGCGGCTGAGTTAAAAAAGCCGGCAGTTCATCGTTTTTTTCTTCCGCGGCAAAGGACGGCAGAATTTCCGAAAAAATCTTGCCCGGCCTGTCTGCCGCCGATACCGTTTTTGACAAAGGCACATTTGCCAACAATGGCGGCATCTGCGCTTTTTCCGACAGGATTTCCGTTTCACCCGATTTTACAATTTCCCCTTTGGCGGTTTGAAACGTCACTTTGACCGCGCTTTTCGCCGCAGCGGAAGCGTCCGTCCGAATCTTGACGCAGGAAAGCAGAGCCTCATAAACGGCGGGAACGGCTTCTCCTTTTATTATCAGCCGATTGCCCTTTGATTCGATCAGAAACGTCGTTCCCGCGGCCGGCAGCGTCTGTTGGTCTTCAAAGCCTTCCAGAAAAAGAACGTCGTCAAAATCATCAGGAATTTCAATACCGGCCGATAAAACCGGCTCGTCAATTTCCGGAAGCGGCAAAATTGCGCCGATGATCCGGTTGCGCGTCAACGCCGCGAAATTGCGTTCTCCGATATGCAGGCAAAAAGAAATTTCAGGTTTCCGTTCCGCCGCCCGCGAAACCCCGTCGGCAAAGCTTAATATAACGCTGGCGCCGTCTTCCTGCGGCGTTAATAAAAAACGGCGCGTCTGATCGGGATTTAATTCCGGATACAAGCCGTATCCGAAGCTGTGAAAAATATTCCCTTTTAAAACAAAAATCTGCCCGCTGTTTGACTGCCAAACCAAAACGGGCCGATGCGTTCCCGGCTCGGCTTCCCGCGCCGGAGCGGCCGTTTCGCCGTCTGCGCGCCGCCAGACGATTTCCCCTTGTTCCAAAACGGGCGTCAGCCCTTCTTCCTCGGCCGGCTTTAAAAACTTCCAAAACCCGTTCCGCCCGCCCGCAGCGTCATTAAACCACGCGGCGTCTTTATTCAAGGCATAACCGTTTTCCACAACAAAAAAAACCGGCGTTTTCCCGTTTAAGCGATTGCCCAAAAACACAGAACTGACATTACTGATCAATGTATCGGGGCCGACATTGGGAAATAATGTCCGGATATCGCGGAACGTTCCGGCGTCAAGCGTATAAAAGCCGACGAAATGACCGCCTGTCCGCGCTTGTAAAAAAGTCACTTTAACCGGCGTGCCGTCGTTAATTCGCAAGACAGACGCATCAAGAAAAAAAGGCTTTTTCCCCATTATTTCCCCCGACGGTTATTTCCGCAGCTGTTTATTTAAATACGGCAGATACCGTCTGAACGGCACCGTCAAAGCCGTATACCACGGGAAATAACGGATCTTTGCCCCTTTCCGGGCATAATACAGACAGGCTTCCGCGCAAGCCTGCGGATCCAAAGGCTTTTGATACAACGCATGTTTTCTTTCCCCGACCGTATCCCAGTCGTCCGCTTTGAGCGTCGTCACGCTGATATGATTTTGCGCCATTTGAGATTGAAAGCCCTGCAGCCAAACATGCAAAGCCGCTTTTGTCGACCCGAAAGCATAATTATCAGGCATACCGTATTCACCGGCCGCCGATCCTAAAACAATGATTTCGCCGCAAGCCTGCTTTTGCAAAACCGGCGCAATGGCGGACAGAAAATAAACCTGAGAAAAATAATTGATCTGAAACATATTTTTGATTTTTCCCAGATCTCTGCCGCATTCTTTTTGCGTATACGCCGTTTCCAACGCCGAAAAAACGCTGATAATGTTTTTCGCCGCCGCTTCGCATTGTTCAACCGTTTTAACAAAAGAATCCAAATTTGACGTATCCAGATCAATCGTCGAAACTTCGACGTCGGGATAACGCGCCCGGACGTCGTCGGCCGCCAAAGTCAGATCATCGCCCGCTTTGCCCAGCAAGATTACGTCATTGCCGTTCTTTGCCGCTTCACGGGCAAAAGCGCGGCCGATAACGCCGGAACCGCCTAAAATTATCCAAGTGCGTTTATTGTTCATTTTTTCTCTCCTTCGCAAACAGGCGGCGGCCGAAGTCGGAATCGAATTTTTTCTGCGGATCGAAAGTATCTCTGGCTTTAAGGAATTTTTCCAGATGTTTGTACATCAACACCAGATTGCGCGGTTCCAACAAAGCGTCGTCTTGCAGCGAAACACGGCCGTTATGTTCGCCGGCGACCGTAATCAAATGCTTTAAAAAGTCTTCCAGTCCCTTGCGGCGGATAAAATCCAGACTGATCGTATACCCGCGCTGGGCAGATCCCAAGTAGGACAGCGTATCGTCCTTTGTCAGCACCAGAACAGCCCGGCACGCGCTGACGCGCGTCTGAGACAGTTCCGTTAAAATCCGCCGGATTGCCTGCGGGCCTTCCGCTTCCGAAAAAGAAACCTGTAACTGGTACACCCCTTTCTGAGAAAACAGGCGCACATTGTCCGACGGATATAAAAATTTTTCATAAGCTTCGACTTTTTTGCCAGACGGCGAAGACAAAAGGTAACGCAGGTTTTTAAAAAACGGCAAAGAAGAAAGATACAAAGCGGGATACGGCAAAGGCAGCCTGATTTTCGGAAAAGAAAACAAGGGAACCGTTACGGGATCTTTGGTAAACGAAGCCGTCGTCAAGACACTGCGCCCCACGGCGTCCAAACGCGCGGAAGTATCAATCCAGACCGAACAAAAATCAGCTGTTTTTCTGGCGTTTTTCAACGCTTCCATCAAATCATTCAGATTGGCCAGACGGCGTTTTTCAACAATTACATTTTCTTCCGGACGTTTCAGCAAGGTGATTGAAACCAGAACGATCACGCCGATCAGCCCCTGCCCGCCGACGACGGCTTTAAACAGATCTTCGTTTTCGGAAGCGCTCGCCCGAACCGTTTCGCCGTTGGCCAAAACAACGTCGATCCAGTTGACCGATTTTGCCAGCGACGTTTTTTTATGGCCGTTCTGACCGATAATATTAGCCGCGATCGCTCCGCCCAGCGTGTGCTGCCCCGATCCCGTCGCAGTCGCCAGCATGAATCCCCGCGGCCCGTACAATTCGGTAATCGTTTTTAACGTAACGCCCGGTTCGCAGATCAGTTCGCCTGTTTTTTCATCAAAAGAACGAATACAATCCAGTCGCCCGGACATCAGAACGGCGCCTTCGGCATTGATAGCCTGATCGGCATAGCTGCTGCCCGAACCGCGGGCGACAATGCCGTTTTTCCCGACCTGTTCCAGATATTTTGCCACGTCGGCGACGCGATCGGGCCGGCAAACCTGAGAAACGGCCGAATCCGTATGGCCTCTGCCGCCAAGCTTCATTTCATACCAATGCATGATAGCAACTCCTCACTAAAACCGAGGAACAGTGTACTCGAAAAAAAAACAGAAATGAAGAGATTTAAACGTTAAAAACTACGGCCGGACACTGTCCAAATATGATTTTAATTCCGCCGCCAGCGACTTTTCCGGCCGCCCGCCCCAAATACGGATAATTTCAGCCGCCGACAACGCCGCCAGTTTCCCCGCCGCAGGCAGGCTTAACCCCTCAGACAAACCGAACAAAAATCCCCCCGCGAACGCATCGCCGGCGCCGGTACTGTCAACAACGGACTGGTGATTTTCGGACGCCACCGTCGCAATGCCTTCATGCGAAAAAATACAGGCTCCCTTTGCTCCGCGGGTCATCGCCAAAACTTGGCGGCGGTCGGTTAAAACGTTCATAAATGCGTCCATATCCGTTATACTGCGGTCAATTTCAAAACACCCGCGGATTTCGCGTTCATTGCCGATTAAAATATCGGCCTGCGTGCGAATCGTTTCAATGACTTCCTGAACGGCAACGGCGCGGAAATTCAAATCATGCATATTAAACGCCACTTTAACGCCGGCGTCTTTGGCCGTCTTCAGCGCCATGGCCACCGCCTGACGCGCGCGGCGGGAAACCAGCATCTGACCTTCAATAAACAAAATCCCGGAATCTAAAATCGTCCGCGTATCAATATCGCTTTCTTCGATTTCTTCGCAGATCCCCATATTAAAAGCAAACGTACGGTCATGATCCGGCGTTACCATAACCAGGCAGCGCGCCGTCGCTCTGTCAATATCGCGGTCGAAAGCAACCAGAGGCACACATGATTTTACGTTGCAGCGGTCAAAAGCTTCCTTGAACTTTTCCCCCATCGTATCTGTACAGGCTTTGCCGATAAAAGCGGCTTTACCTCCCAAAGACGCGACCGTCGCCATCGCATTAGCCGCCGTTCCGCCGGGAATAACGCGGGAATCCGTCAGGTTTTTACGGATTTCGCGCAAAACGGAAATAGGCAGCACATTGCCCTGTCCCTTAGTTAAAGAATATTGCCGGAGGAAATCTTCCGTGACATTGGCAACGACATCTACGAACGCCACGCCGATAGCGGTTACGTCAAATTTACTCATGAGGACAGTTTCTCCATCTGAATCACGTTATCGGAATCCCTTTATATCGACAGACGTTCTAAAAGGCGAGTCAAAAATAAATAAATCGTCAATATCAGACAAACCGTACCGTTCGGGAACATACCGTCCGGCCGGCGCGAGCGTTTTTCTTTCAAAAAAACGGCATGTTACCGCGATTCGCAAAGGACAAAGAACCGCCCTGCTTTAAATCAGCATCAATTCCTGTTCCTGCTTTTTGCCTTTCGGCGCGGGAAGAGGACGGCACACCAAATGCAGTTTTTCGTTCTTTGCCGTCAAAGACGCCGTCCCGCCATGCGTCAGGTTGCCGAACAAAATCTCTTCGGCCAACGGTTTTTTCACATATTCTTGGATAATGCGCGCCAGAGGACGAGCGCCGTTTTTCGGATCAAACCCTTTCTTAATCAGCCATTCCCGGGCGGAAAAGTTCACGGCCAGCTCAATCTTTTTTTCTGCCAGCAGCGTTTCCAGCTGAGAAATAAACTTATCCGCAACGCGCCCCATAATTTCCTGATTCAGCCGTTCAAACGGAATGATCGCGTCCAGCCGGTTTCTGAATTCCGGCGTAAACAAGCGTTCAATCGCTTCTTTGTCTTCGCCTTCGCGCTCTTCGCGCACGAACCCGACGGCCGGCTTTGACATATCAGCCGCGCCGGCGTTTGTCGTCATGATTAAAACAACGTTTGAAAAATCTATTTTCTTGCCGTTGGAATCCGTCAGTTTGCCGTAATCCATCACCTGCAGCAACACATTAAACAAATCGGGGTGAGCTTTTTCAATCTCGTCAAGCAGCAAAACAGCGTAAGGGTGTTGATCTACGGCGTCGGTCAGCAATCCGCCCTGATCAAAGCCGACATATCCCGGCGGCGCGCCGATCAAACGTGAAATCGAATGTTTTTCCATGTATTCGGACATATCGAAACGCAGCAGCTCCACCCCCAGAGTCTTTGCCAGCCGGCGCGCGACTTCGGTCTTCCCGACTCCGGTCGGACCGGAAAACAAATAGCTGCCGATCGGTTTTTCCGGTTCGCGCAGGCCGGCCCGAGCCATTTTGATTGAAGACGCCAATGTTTCAATCGCTTTATTCTGTCCGAAAACCGTCAGCTTTAAATCCCGTTCCAAAAAACGCAGGGCTTCGGTATCGTCAACGCTCATTGTTTTCGCGGGCAGGTTGGTCATTTTGGAAACAATCCGTTCAATATCCCGCGCTGAAATCTGTTTTTTCTTTCTGCCCGGCTGCAAAGCTCTGGCCGCGCCGGCTTCGTCCAGCACGTCAATCGCTTTATCGGGCAGCTTTCTGTCATGCAGGTAACGAACCGACAAATCAACCGCCGTTTTAATGGCTTCCGCCGTATAAACGACTTTATGATGTTTTTCATACAATCCTTTAATTCCGCGCAGAATTTCAATCGTTTCGGCAATACCGGGTTCCTTAATATCAATTTTTTGGAAACGGCGCAGAAAAGCGCGGTCTTTTTCCATGTGGGCGCGAAACTCTTTATACGTTGTCGATCCGATACAGCGCAAAGATCCCGAAGCCAAAGCGGGCTTTAACAAATTAGAAGCGTCCAACGTCCCGCCGGAAGTCGCCCCCGCCCCGATTACCGTATGGATTTCGTCAATGAACAGCAAAGCGTCTGGATCGTCTTCCAAAGCGGTTAAAATATTTTTCAGGCGTTCTTCAAAATCGCCGCGGTAGCGCGTTCCGGCCAGCAAAGCCCCCAGATCCAGCTGATAAACGACGGCGTTTTTTAACTGAGCGGGAACTTTTCCCTCAACGATTTTCGACGCCAGCCCCTCCGCCAGCATCGTTTTTCCCACGCCGGGATCCCCGATCAGCAAAGGATTGTTTTTTGTCCGCCGGCACAGCACCTGAATAATCCGGTTGATTTCATCGGCGCGGCCGATCAGCGTATCCGTTTTTCCCGCTTTGGCCTTTTCATTCAGGTTAATGCAGAAATCCGTCAGTTCTTCGCCGGACTGCGCATACTCGTCGTCGTCAACGCCGGTGACGGGAAAGCTGCGGCTGAGAAACGTTACGACGTCCAATCTGGAAATACCGTATTTGCCCAGCAGATAAACGGCAAAAGATTCTTCTTCCGAAAACATGGCCGCGATCAAATGAACGGCCGTAACGACGTCGCGCCCGCTGGACTGCACCTGAATTGCAGCCCTTTGCACGACGCGCTGAAAAGCGATCGTCGGACGCGGTTCACGTACGGAAGACTGCTGTATCAGGCATTTCAAATCTTTGTCAATAAAGGCCACCAGTTCCTTTTCCATTTCCGGCGCCCGGCGGCAGTATTTTTTGAACAAAGGAACCACGTCCGCATCGTCCATAATCGCCAGCAGCAGATGTTCCAGCGTAGCGAACTCATGCCCTCTTTCAGCGGCGAACAATAATGCCTGTTGAAGCGTTTCTTCAAGATTCGGAGAAAGCATCGTCAAACCCTTTCAATTTCACAGCGCAGCGGGTGCTGGCTGCGTCTGGCCGCTTCAACCACCTGCGTTGCCTTCATTTCCGCAATTTCAAACGTATAAATACCGCAGACGCCTATGCCGCTGCGATGAACCTGAAGCATAATTTCCGTTGCTTCTTCAGATGTTTTTCCAAAAATGCTCTGAAGCAAAGACACAACAAACTCCATCGGCGTAAAATCGTCGTTAAGCATGATCACTTTATACAAAGACGGCTTTTTTATTTTCGGTTTGATTGCTAACCCGCCTTGAATCTGTTCCTGCTGCATTGGCCGCTTCGGCATTCTTTTCTTCCTTAAAGAGTTTTCCGTATGGTTATTTATGTAAATCAGTGAAATAATATTCAACCTTAATCCGGTTAAAAAAGTATTTTCATACCGGATCTAATTTTATCGAATATAACCGTTTTATCGAATATAATCATAAGTTTAAATGTATTCATCTTTTTGTTTTAAACATAAATTAACAGGAAAGCGCTAAATTGAGCCATAATGTTTTTAAAAGAGGAAGAATGTCTTTTATCATTGAAACGCTGGTAATATGCCTTTTGCTTTTTCCCGGACAAGCGCGGGCGGATTCTTCCCGCACGTCTTCTTTGCTGGTCGAAGCGGAAACGGGCCGCGTCCTGTTTTCGGAAAACGCAACGGAAAAACGTTACCCGGCTTCTTTAACAAAGATGATGACCTTGTATCTGGTTTTCGACGCGCTGGAAAAAGGCGAAATTCAAATGGATCAGCTGCTGACCGTTTCCAAAAAAGCCGCCGGACAGCCGCGGTCAAGAATGGGATTGAAAGAAAACACAACCATATCGGTAGAAAATGCGGTCTTCGCCATGATTTCGCGTTCCGCCAACGACGCCGCCGTCGTTATTGCCGAAGCAATGGCAGGATCGGAAGCTCAGTTCGCAGACAAAATGACGCGGGTCGCGCGCGAACTCGGCATGAAAAACACCCGTTTCAAAAACGCTTCGGGACTGCATAACAAAGATCAGGTCACGACGGCGCAGGATATGGCGATTTTATCAAAAGCGCTGATTCAGCATTTCCCGAAATATTACAAATTATTTTCCGTGCGCGGATTTCGTTACGGCCGGCGATATTACGGTAATCACAATCTGGTCGCCCGGTACTACAAAGGCGGCGACGGTTTGAAAACCGGTTATGTCGATGCGTCGGGATACCATGTCGTCGGATCGGCCAAACGCGACGGAAAGCGGTTGATCGGCGTTGTCATGGGGCGCAATTCCGTGCGCGAACGCGACCGGCATATTTTTAAACTGTTGGATTCCGGATTCGCCGCTTTGAAAAATAAAAAAGATACCGTCGATACGCTGAATGAAGCGCCGTTTTTCGAACCGATGAAAGAACAGCCGCCCGGTTCCAGCGAAAAAGAATACAGGCTGCGCCGGATCGCGGCAAAAAAGCTTTCCGAAGAACTGGATAAAATCGCTTCTTTGGAACAAAGTCTGCATACGGAACAAAGCGGAAGCGTTATTAAAAACGCGATTATCGACTGGGGACGCAGAAAGCCTTAAAAAAATGGAAATGCCTTTTGCTTTGAAACAGGCGGCGGAAAAGCTGGCCGAAGATCTGAAACCGCATGAAATCAAAAAACACGCCGAACAAATCAGCAGCCGGTACAGAGATAAAAACGCGCCGGCGCGTTCCGTTTCCGGCGCGGCGGAATCCGCCGCTTACGCCGTTTCGAGAATGCCCGCGACTTTCGGCGCCGTTTCGGCCGTATTGCGGCAGGCGGCTTCATTCAAAGAATTAAATCCGGAAACAATGATCGACGCCGGATCGGGAACGGGCGCCGCCGTCTGGGCCGCCGCCTGTTTTTTTAACCTGAAACACATCTTATGTCTGGAACGTGAAGAGGCCATGCGTCGCGCCGGACAAAAACTGTCGCGGGCCGGCGCGGATTTTTTCAAAACGGCTCCCGTCTGGCAGGAATTTGATCTGACCTCATCGCCTTTAACGCAAACGGCCGATCTGGTAACGGCTTGTTATGTTTTAAACGAACTGAACGGACAAAACCGGGAAAACGCTTTATTAAAACTGTGGCGGGCGGCAAAGCAGACGCTGGTCATCGTCGAACCGGGGACGCCTGAAAATTTTCTTGAAATGAAATCTTTCAGATCCTTTTTAATTAAGCAGGGCGCTTTTATCGCCGCCCCTTGTCCGCATCAAAACGCCTGCCCCGACGACTGGTGCCATTTCGGCTGCCGCGTCGCGCGGTCAAGACTGCACAGGGTATCCAAAGACGGTTCCGCGCCGTTTGAAGACGAAAAATTCACGTACCTGATCGCCGTCCGTGAAAAGCGGGAACCGGCCGGCGCGCGGATCCTGCGCCGCCCTTTGATCGGAAAAGGCAAAGTAACGCTCAACCTGTGCGCGCCGCAGGGGCTGACGGAAAAAACCGTTTCCAAAAAAGACGGAGAAATTTATAAAAAAGCCCGCAAAGCCGATTGGGGCGACGTTTTTAATCCCACGGAATAATACGTTCGGCAGACAAGTGTCCCTGTTTGCACTGAGGACATAAAACCGTCTGCTTTAAATCCATTTTTTCCAAAACGCGCCCGCAGTCCAGACAAGTAAAATGCGGCAGATAATCGCCGTCCTTGAACAAAAAATGATACGTAAACCGGTTATACAGTCTGGCGCAGTGCGGGCAGTAATACGGCTGATGTTCCCATGTTTTCAATATAACGGGGCGGCGCCGGCGGATTAAAGCGCGGATAAAATCCAGTTCGTGCGGATTATCGACAATATATTGGGAAAAATTAACGCCGACTTCTTTTTCCTCTTCGGAAGCGAAGTTTTGCGTGCTTAACGCCAGATCGGTTTTGCCGATCCCGTATTTGCCGACGAATTTAAAATCACAGTGAGAACAC
>JBJFAY010000124.1:0-14903 GCA_051888155.1 Alphaproteobacteria bacterium | reverse complement strand
ACATACGGACATTGTTTTCATCTAAAGGAACAAACGGTTCTTTCCGGCGGGTCAAAGTATTAAATACGGTAAAGGTCATTTTTTTATCCTTGCAGACGCATAATCGTTTTTTCGCGCCCCAGTACGGGCAGCAGCATTTTTAATTCGGGTCCCTGTTCCCGTCCGGTCAAAGCCAGACGGATCGGGTGAAACAGATCACGGCCTTTCCGGCCGGTCTTTTCTTTGACGGCGGCGGTCCACACGCCGAAAGTCGTTTCGTCAAAATCGCCTTGCGGCAGCAATTCCGCCGCCTGACGGCAGAAAAGACGATCATCGTCGTTTAGCGGAAAAATATCGCCGGCATAACAAACACGTTCCCATTCGGCAATATCGCCGATCTTGTCGATATTCGGACTCACCGCCGCCCAGAAAGCAGTCGATATTTCCGGTTCGCCGCGTTCGGCCAGACGGGCGTTAACCGCCGCCGGATCCATGGAACGCACAACGCGCGGATTTAATTTAAACAAATCGTCCGTATCGAAATGCGGCTGAGCCCGTCCGAAACGAGTTAAATCAAAATGTTCCGCCAATTCTTCCCAGTTTTGACAGACGACAACGGGATCAGACGTTCCCAAACGCGCCAGCAAACAGGCGATTGTCATCGGTTCAATCCCTTGTTCGCGCAATTCGCGGGAACTTAAAGACCCCAGCCGTTTTGACAGCTTTCCTTCCCGTCCCGTCAACAGCGGCGGGTGGCCGAATACGGGAATCTTTGCTCCCAAAGCTTCAAACATTTGAATTTGAACCGCCGTATTGGTCACATGATCTTCACCGCGGATAATATGCGTGATCCCAAAATCCATGTCGTCAATAACGGAAGGCAGCATATACGGAAAAGTACCGTCTTCGCGGACAATAATCGGATCGCTTAAATGCGCGCCGTTATAAGAACAATGCCCGCGAACCATATCGTCCCATGACGTTTCCTTATGTTCCAGCATAAAACGGTAATGCGGCCGGCGGCCTTCCGCTTCCAGTTTATTTTTTTCTTCCGGCGACAGTTTCAGCCCGGCCCGGTCGTAAACGGGAGGCAGCCCTCTGGCCCGCTGCCGGCGGCGTTTATATTCCAACTCTTCGGCCGTTTCATAACAGGCATAAACCAGCCCGCGCCGTTTTAATTCCTCCAGCACCTGACGATAACGATCCAGCCGTCCGGACTGATGTTCCAGCCTGTCCCAGGCAATCCCCAGCCAGCGCATATCCTCATAAACGGCCTGTTCATATTCGGGTTTGGAACGTTCCGTATCCGTATCGTCCATACGCAGGACAAAAGTAAAATCTTCGCCGGTACGTTTTTTAGCGCTTAAAGCAAACAAATAATTCAACAATGCCGTACGCAGATTCCCGATATGCATGAACCCCGTCGGACTGGGAGCAAAACGAACAGTAATCACGTTTTTAGACCTTCTTGGTGATCGGATAATGCCAGTCGCCGTTAAAGGAACGGCGGGACAGCTTGACGCCCGGCGCTCCCTGCGCCCGTTTAAATTCGGCGCGGTGCAGCAAAGTATATACTTTTTTAACAACGTCTTCGTCATATCCGGCGGCGACGACTTCCTCTATACCGGCGTCATTTTCAACCAACAGCTTTAAAATAGCGTCCAGCGTTTCATACGGCGGCAGAGAATCTTCGTCTTTTTGCCCTTCACGCAGTTCAGCCGTCGGCGCTTTTGTAATCAGGCGTTCCGGCATAATTTGGCGGATATCGTTTTTAATCCAGGCCGGGTGGTTGGCGTTGCGCCAGCGCGCCAAAGCGTAAGCGTCCGTTTTATACAAATCATTAATCGGAGCAAATCCGCCGCACATATCGCCGTAAAGCGTTGCATAACCGACGGAAGCTTCGGATTTATTTCCCGTCGCCAGCAGCAAATCGCCGAATTTGTTTGACAAAGCCATCAGCAAAACGCCGCGCAGACGCGCCTGAAGGTTTTCTTCCGTCGTATCGGCGGAATATCCTTTAAACATCGGCGCCAGCAGTTTTCCGAAACACGCGAACGGTTCGACGATCGGCAATACATCATAGCGGATTCCCAAAGCTTTTGCGACGTCCTGCGCATCATTCAGACTTTCTTTGGACGTATATTCGGACGGCATCATCACGGCGCGCACTTTATCCGCGCCCAAAGCGTCAACGGCGATTGCGGCGCACAAAGCGCTGTCAAACCCGCCGGACAGCCCCAGAATAACCCCTTTAAACCCGTTTTTGCGCACAAAATCGCCCAATCCCATTGTCAGGGCGCGCCACGTATTTTCAGGTTCCGTCGTCCACGGCCAGGAAATATCGTCCACACTGGCGACGCCGGTTTCCCATAAAGGCAGACATTCGACAAAACCGCCGTCCAGATCCAGCATAAACGATCCGCCCGGGAAAACGGCGCCGTCGTTGCCGCCGACCAGATTTGTATAAACCAGCGGCAGACGGATACGAGTCGCAAACGTTCTGGAATGTTCCAGCGTTTCCGTCACCGAACCGCTGCGGAACGGTCTGGCGTCCAAAACGATCAGCTTATCCGATCCTTCGCAGTTTACGGGTTCAAATCCGACGGAAACGGCGACAGTCCGGCCGGCAATCGTAAAACGGTTGCCGTAATGCACGCCTTTTTCATTCAGCAGCACGGGGGTTGCTCCGCCCGCGCCGTCGGGAATGGCCGTCAGGATTTCACGGCCGTTATGGTAAACTTCGCCAAGTTTTTTATGCACTTCGGACATAAAAGACTTTGAAAACGCCAGATCCCCCAAAGGCCAGCCGGTCAGAGCGTATGCCGGCAAAATCAAAGTTTCGCCCTTGCAGTGCGGACATTGTTCCGCCGCCCAATGGATCAGTTTCAGATTACCGTCCAAATCGCCGGGGATAGAATTCAACTGTGCAATCAGCATGAAAAAAAACCTCTGTAATTAAATAAATTTTAATCAGTCTATAACTGTTTTCAGCGCAATGCCATAAAAAAACCTAACTTATTTTAATTTCTTCGACACGCGCTTCAATTTCCTTTAATGTCGGCAAAGCTTCCTGCGCGCCGATTTTCAGGCAGGCCAGTCCCGCGCCGGCGGCCGCGTACCGGGCGGCCTGCGGCGTATCCAGACCGTTATCAAGCATGGCGGCAAAGATACCGACAAAAGCGTCGCCGGCTCCCGTCGTATCAACAGACCGTACGGGCAGAGCGGAAATTTTGAATATTTTTCCCCGTTCGGCTCCGACAACGCCGTCCGCCCCCATGGTAATCAGGCAGGCGCCGCCTGTTTTTTCAGAAATCGCCACGGCTTTTTCTTCGACGCCGAGAAAAGTTTTTTCAAACAAAGAGCTGTAAACGGCGTCCGCTTCGATTTCATTTAAAATCAGGTAATCCGTCAGTTTCAGATCAGCTTCGGGAATCGGACGGGCCGGCGCGACGTTTAAAACCGTTCGAACTCCCGCGGCTTTGGCCCGGCGCAGCAGTTTAAAGTTTTCCGCGGGAGGAACCTCCATCTGCATTACCAGAATGGTATCCGCGTTCAAAGCCGTCTGCGCGACGGCTTCCGCGGAAACGGCCGTATTTGCGCCGCTGGCGACGACAATCGAATTTTCCCCGCGTTCGTCGACCATAATCATCGCCATTCCCGTTGCCAGTTCGCAAACCTGCATACCCGAGCAATCAACGCCCAAAGCTTTTAAAGCCGTCACCGGCACTTTGGCGACTTCGTCCGTTCCGACGGCGCCGATCATTTTAACCAGCCCGCCCGCTTTTGCGGCGGCGGCAGCCTGATTGGCCCCTTTCCCGCCCGCTTTTATCAAAGCGCCCGGAGTTAAAACGGTTTCCCCCGGCACGGGAAAAGTCCGGACGGACAGAAAAAAATCAGCGTTCAAAGACCCGAATACCAAAATCATCAAAAAATCCCTTTCTCTATCGTAATCAGAGAATAACAAACCCCGCCCGCAACGACAAGCCTGGATTTTATTTTGATTTTTAATTAAAAAGAGATACTATCTTTTTTAAAAAAAAGAAATGGAGAAGAAATGACAGAATCCAAAACGTTTGAAGATAAATTCGATCATGATTCGGACTCCGTCTACGCAGAAGAAGACGATATTGATCTGGGGCCTGACGACGAATTTGCAGACGCCGCCGAAAAATCCGCGAAACCCAAAATGCCGCGCCGAAATACGACGCCGAGCGGCGCCGGGTGTCTGGGCGGATTGTTTAAAGTCGCTTTGTCTTTGGGACTGATTGCTTTCTGTTACTTTTATATTTTCCAGCCTGAAAAATTTACGGCTCTGCAACAAAAAATCATACAGATAACTTCTTCGGAAACAGATGGCGGACAGCCTTTGCTGTCAATGGAAGCGCCGGTTCCCGGAAAAACCGATCCGTTACCCGTCCGTCAGCCGCCGCAGGTTGTTCCGCCCATTGTCCTGCGCGGCGCGGGAACTCTGCCCGATTTTTCAACCGCGGCCAAAAACGACGCGTCTTTGAATTTCTACTTAATCGAAGCCGATCAGCTTCGCTTCGATACGCTGGATACATATCATGACCTTTTAACAAAAATGATCGCCGCATGGGCCGGAGAAAACGATCCGAAAAAAATCGAACAAATAACGGAAACGCCGTATAAACAGTTCTTTAATCAGGTATCTGTTTCTCTGCTGTCCCAGACGGTTTTAAAACAGGCGGGATTAACGCCCAGCGGCACAAGCCGGATCATTCGGCAGGATCCGATTCAGGCCATGGCGTCCGTTTACCCGCGTCTAAAAGAAGCCATGGCGTTAAAAACAACCGTTCGCGATCAGTTAAAAACAATCGAGCCGGTATCGTCGTTTTTAATTTATATCTGCCGCGGCAGCTCGGAATGTCTGGCGTCGTGGGATCTGCTGATTGATATGCTGGGGGCAAGGAAATATGCGCAGATTTTGGAAAAAGCCCCCGAAAATATTTACTTGTCTTCCGGAAACTGATTATGGCTGTAAAAGACCGCTTTTTTAAATTAAAACTGAAACTGACAGATCTGAAATTAAAAATCAAACGCGCCGGTCCCGCTTTGTCCGGCAAAATCAGATCCGTTAATTCCGAAAGCGTTAAAAACTTTCTTCGCGGTATGATCTTCGGCATTAAACCTTTGATTCTTGAAACTCCGGCAGACCTGAAAAACTGGAACGGAAGAACAGCGGCGGGAAAAATCAGATATGTTTTGCTGTTTTTATTGTTATGCGCGTTTTTTGCCGCGGCGGGATCTTTTTATTCTTTTACGGCAAACGACGCTTTTATTTCTTTCAGGTACGTGTCCAATGCCGTCAAAGGTTGGGGATACACGTTTAATCCGCCGCCGTTCGAACCCGTCAGCGGTTTTTCCAGTTTTTTATGGCTGATTGTTCTGCACGGCCTTTGGAAAGCGGGATTGACGCCTCCGCAAAGCGCCGATCTGGCAACGTTTCTGTTTTCCATGGGACAGATTGTTTTGTGCTTTTTCTTTTTGCGCCGCGTCAATATGCGTCCCCGCATACAACATAAAAGCCTGTTTTTGTTTTTGGCCGTGTGCCTGATCCTGCTGATGAACAGAACTTTTTTGGCTTTTATGACCTCGGGGACGGAAGCCGCTCTGTTTAATTTTCTGGTCTTGTGGTGGACGTTTGAAGCTACGGCGGATAAATCCAGAAATCCCGTTTATTTGTCTGTTTCGGCCGTTCTGCTGGCTTTATGCCGGTTCGAAGGCTTTATTTTTATTCCGGCTTCCGCTGTTTTTCTGTTGTTTTTTATTTTTAACGGACATGCGAAGTTAAAAAGCCTGTTTGCTTTTTTATTGCTCGGAACCGTTGGGTTTTATTATCGCTGGTTATATCAAACTTACGGCAGCGTTATTCCGAACTCCGTAACAGCTTTTTACAATCAGCTGTTTCCTGATTCCGGCAGGGATTATATTTTGTCTTTCGTTTTGGAATACGCACTCTATTTTTGGCTGTTTTTCTTTGTTATCTGGGCGCTGTTTAAATTTGCCGTCAAACGGCAGAGCGGATTCTGTATTTTATTTTTATTAATGCTGACCTTTGCCGCTTATATCGGTTTTTATCTGTTTGTCCTGGGCGGAGATATTCTGGAATACCGTCCGCTCAGTTTTTTTATTCCGTTGTGTACTCTGGCCGGAATTAAAATGATTTCGGAAAATATCGTTTCAAGCATACGCTCCGTTTTAGTTTTTATAACCGCCTATGTATTAATTGCTTCGGCCATACCGGGGACGCACAGAACTTTGACAAAAGATCTGCAGACACGCCGGGAAACAGAATTTTTATACCGTCCCGTCACCGGGAAAGCGGGTTGGTTCGGATTTTTTACCGAAGAATGGGACGCTGCGCAGAAAAAGCTGATTTATCAGGGAATCGGACTGCGTCATCAGGAACATAAAATCCTGACCGAAGAACTGTTAAAAACTTTTCCGTCACGTGAAGAAGGCAGCCGTATAAAAAAATCGGACAACCGCTTGTTTGCTTGGGATTTTGTCGGCGTTGCGGGTTGGGTTCTGCCGGAAGCAAATATTATTGACCTGTCCGGCCAAAACAACAAAATCGTTTCCGGATCCGCTCTGAAATTCTCGGATCGCCGGCTGTTCGGGCATGAACGCGCCGTGCCGGCCGGTTATGTTCAATGCTTTAACGGCGGCAGCAATTTGTACGTTGAACCGTTTTCCGGCAAAAAAAATCTTCGCCTGCTGCGCGCCGCGCCTTTAAGCGACGGGCAAATCAAAGGGTGTGAAAATTTCTGGAAATCACAGGTTAACGCCGGTAAAGCCAAATCGTTGCGCCAAAGAAGTTTCTGAAAACTTATTCTGCCAAAACAGTCTGCGCCGGTTTGGCCGCCGCATTTTTTTTCAAAATCTCGGCTGCCAGAAAAGCCAGTTCCAAAGACTGATTCGCATTCAAACGCGGATCGCATAACGTGCTGTAATGTTCGGCCAGATTTTCCTCGGTGATTTTCTGAGAACCGCCGACACATTCCGTCACGTTCTGTCCGGTCATTTCAAAATGCAGTCCGCCGGCATAAGTCCCTTCGGCCTGATGAACGGCGAAGAAACGTTTAACTTCTTCCAGAATCGCCTGAAAATCGCGCGTTTTATAACCGTTTGAAGCCACTTGCGTATTCGCGTGCATCGGATCGCACGACCAAACGACCCGGTAACCTTCTTTTTCAACGGCGCGGATCAAAGGCGGCAGATTTGTTTCAATGCAGCCGGCCCCCATACGAACGATAAAGGTCAAACGTCCGGCTTCGTTCAACGGATTTAAAATATCGCATAAACGCAACAAGTCATCGCTCTGCGTTTTCGGCCCGACTTTCACCCCGATCGGATTGCAGATACCGCGCGCGAATTCAACATGAGCCCCTTTTGGATCCCGCGTTCTTTCCCCGATCCATAACATATGCGCCGAACAGTCGTACCAATCGCCCGAAGACGTATCGACGCGGGTCATGGCTTCTTCAAACGGCAGCAACAGCGCTTCGTGCGACGTATAGAACGGCGTTTCACGCACCAGAGGAACAGAATCCGCAGAAATGCCGCAAGCCGCCATGAAATCCAGCGTTTCGCTGATTCTGTCGGCGAAGCGGCGGTATTGTTCGCCCTGCAAAGAGTTAGCGACAAACCCCAGGTTCCATTCCTGAACTTTATTCAGATCGGCAAACCCGCCCTGAGAAAACGCCCTCAGCAAATTCAACGTTGCCGAAGCATGATGATACGCCTGCAACATTCTGTCCGGCTGAGCGGCGCGGGACTGCGGCGTAAATTCAATCCCGTTGATATTGTCGCCCTTATAGGACGGCAAAGTCACCCCGTTAATCGTTTCATAAGCCGACGAACGCGGTTTGGCGAACTGCCCGGCCATACGCCCGACTTTAACGACCGGACGGGACGCGCCGAACATTAAAACGACAGCCATTTGTAACAAAATACGGAACATATCGCGAATATTGCCCGCACCGAATTCGGCGAAGCTTTCCGCACAATCGCCGCCCTGCAGCAAAAATGCTCTGCCGTTTGCGACGTCGCCCAGCGATTTTTTCAGACGAAAAGCTTCTTCGGCAAAAACCAAAGGCGGATATTTGCGCAATTTAGCTTCAACAGATTTCAAACATTCGGCGTCGGCATATTCCGGCAGATGAGCCGCCGGTTTTGAACGCCAGGAATCGGGCAACCATTCTTCCATTACAGCAACCTTATAAAAAGCTTTGCTTTTTTATATGCTTTATTTTGCCGTTTTTCCAGTTAAATTATTGTTTCCGGTTTCGTTTTCCCGTTCCGCGGCCAGCGCTTTTCTTTTTTCCGCCTGCTCTTTTTCAAAAGCGATTCTTTCGCTGCGCAGCCGCTCCATGTACTCTTTTAATTTTTCTTTCGGCGGCAGTCCCGTTTCCGGCGGGGCACTTTCTTCCAGTTTTTCCTGTTCCAAAAACCTCTGTTCCAAAAATTCATCGGAAGTCAGCTTTTCAAACAATTCTTTATCCGCTTTTTCATCAACGGCGGGCAGCCCCGGCAGATCGGGAAACCGTTTGCCGTTCAGTTTGTCCATGATTACCGTCACATCGCACCACGCCGTCCGATAAGCGCATTTTGCCATGCGCCCCAAAGACGGATTATCCCCCGCGCACTGTTCCAGCTGCCGCGTACAGGAATGAAAAGAAGCGTCTTTGGATAAACCGACGGACAGCAGAATAAAAGCAAAAAAAGCCGCGATGATCCCGGCCGGCAGCCACAAAAGCAAAACGGGCCGCAGATTTCTTTTTAACCGCCGGAATAAACGCGCGCTTTTTTCTTTTAACATTATTCCACCGTTACGCTTTTTGCCAGATTGCGCGGCTGGTCAACGTCCGTTCCTTTGGCAACCGCCGTATGATACGCCAGCAGCTGCACGGGAATCGCGTATAAAATCGGAGCGACAAAAGAATCAACCGCCGGCAGGATAATCGAAGCCGCCGAACGGTCTTTGACCGAACCGACGCCCATTTGATCGCCGAAAAAGACGACTTTGCCGCCGCGCGCCAAAACTTCCTGCATATTGGAAACCGTTTTATCAAATAAATTATCCGTCGGCGCGACAACGACGACAGGCACGTTTTCGTCAATTAAAGCGATCGGCCCGTGTTTCATTTCTCCGGCCGCGTACCCTTCCGCATGGATATAAGAAATTTCCTTTAATTTTAAAGCCCCTTCCAAAGCGATCGGAAAACTGCTGCCGCGCCCCAGATACAACACGTCGCGGGCGTCGGCGAACAAATTCTGCGCAATTTTGGCAATAGCCGCGTCATTGTTCAGCACTTCTGCCGCGCGGGAGGGAACTTCGACCAAAGCGCGGGACAGACGGGATTCCTCCCCTTTGGACAACGCCCCGTTCGCCCGTCCCAGAGCAATCGCAAAACAAGCCAGCAAAGTCAGCTGTGTCGTAAACGCTTTTGTCGAAGCCACGCCGATTTCAGGACCGGCCAGCGTTCTTAACACACAATCGGATTCACGCGCCATCGTGCTTTCGGCCACATTAACGATCGAAACGATTTTCTGCCCCTGTTCTTTGCAGTAACGCAAAGCCGCAAGCGTGTCCGCCGTTTCGCCCGACTGGGAAATAAACAAGGAAACGCCGCCTTTTTCCATGACTGGAGCGCGGTATCTGAATTCGGAAGCGACGTCAATATCAACAGGAATACGCGCGACGGATTCAATCCAGTATTTGCCGACCAGCCCCGCGTAATAAGACGTTCCGCAGGCAACGATTGTCAGGCGCGGCACGTCTTTTAATTCAAACGGCACGTTCGGCAGCGTGATCGTGTCCATATCCTGATTAATCATCGTATTCAGCGTATCGCCGATCACCTGCGGCTGTTCATAAATTTCTTTAAGCATAAAGTGACGGTATCCGCCTTTTCCGATCATCGCGCCGGAAGTTGCGGAAAGAACAATTTTACGTTCAACCGGCCGGTCGTTTGAATCGAAAACTTTTGCTTCCGTATGCGTTAAAACGGCATAATCGCCTTCTTCCAGATACATAATTTTCTGCGTTAAAGGCGCCAAAGCCAAAGCATCGGATCCCAGAAACATTTCCCCGTCCCCGAAACCGACGGCCAAAGGCGATCCTTTGCGCGCGCCGACAATCAAATCTTCACGGCCGGCGAAAATAATCGCCAGAGCAAACGCGCCTTTTAAACGTTTCAGCGACTGTGCGACGGCTGTCTGCGGATCCAGCCCTTCCTCAATTTTCTGGGAAATCAGATGAACGACGACTTCCGTATCCGTTTCGCTTTCAAACACATGCCCCTGCGCGGTTAATTCGTCACGCAGTTCGCGGTAATTTTCAATAATGCCGTTATGCACGACGGCGACATGCTTTGTCGCATGCGGGTGCGCGTTGGTTTCGTTCGGCACGCCGTGGGTCGCCCAGCGCGTATGTCCGATCCCGACCGTTCCCGGCAGCGGATTTTCGGCAATTTTGGCTTCCAGGTTGACGATTTTACCCTTTGCCCGCCGTCGTTCGATCCGGCCGTCGACCAATGTCGCAACGCCGGCAGAATCATAACCGCGATATTCCAGCCTTTTCAGCCCGTCAATCAAAAGAGGTGTCACTTGTCTGTTGGAAATAATACCGACAATACCGCACATAATATCTTCAATCCTTATTTTGAAAGTTTTTCTTTTAACGCTTTTTTCTGTTCGCGGAACTTTTCCGCCCAATCGGCCAAAGCCGTCTGTTTGCCGCGCGATACGGCCATGGCGTTCGGTTCAACGTTCTTTGTAATAACGGAACCGGCGGCCGTCATTGCGCCGTCGCCGATCGTGCACGGCGCGACAATCACCGTATCCGATCCGATAAAAGCCCCCGCGCCGATTTCCGTTCTTGATTTAAAGTAACCATCGTAATTGCAGGTGATCGTACCGGCGCCGATATTTGTCTTTTCGCCGATTCTGGCGTCCCCGATATAAGACAAATGGTTGACTTTCGCCCCGTTTTCAACAACCGCGTTTTTAATTTCGACGAAATCGCCGATATGGCACCCGCTGCCGATGTCCGCTCCCGGACGCAGACGCGCGAACGGCCCGACTTTTGCCCCCGAACGGATATGAGTTCCTTCAAAATGGCAAAATCCTTTAATTTCAACATTGTCTTCCACCACGCAGCCCGGTTCGAAAATAACGGACGGCTCTATCGTAATGTCTTTGCCCAAAACGGTATCATAAGAAAAATAAACCGTACCGGGATCCGTCATTGTAACGCCCTGCGCCAAAAACTTTTCACGCAGCCGTTTTTGAACGATCCCTTCAATCAGCGCCAAATCGGCGCGAGAATTGGCGCCGGCCATTTCTTCTTCCGTTCCGGTCACGACGGCGGCGGAACACCCGTCCGCCCGCGCCAAAGCGACAACGTCCGTTAAGTAATATTCCCCGGCCGCGTTATTGTTCTTCAAACGGTCCAGCCAGCCGAACAGCTTTTCCCCGTCCAGACACATCACCCCGGAATTACACAGACGTACAGCTTTTTCCTCTTCGGAAGCGTCCTTAAATTCCACGATTTTTTCCAAAACGCCGCCTTTGACGATCAACCGCCCGTAACGCCCCGGATCAGCGGGTTCAAACCCCAAAACGACGACCGACGCGCCGTTTTTGCGCAAACGGATCATTTCTTCCAGCGTTTCTTTTTTAACCAAAGGCGTATCGCCGTATAAAACTAAAACGCTGCCTTTAAATCCCCGTAATTCTTCGCGCGCCGCCTTGACCGCGTCGCCGGTCCCCTGTTGTTTATGCTGCACGGCCACGCTGTGCGGCGCAACGGCGTCGGCTACCCGATCCATACCCGGGCCGACAACGACGACAGCTTTTTCGGCGTTTAATGCGTCAACGGTCGCCAACAGATGGCAAACCATCGGACGCCCTGCGATTTTATGCAGCACTTTGGGCAGATCGGACTTCATTCTTGTCCCCTGTCCGGCAGCCAGAACAACGGCGCAAATTTTATTTTCAGACATCAAAAAGAATCCTTTTCTTTGTAATTTTAAAAGCAATTTGGCATACTTAGAACAAAAGTTAAAATAAATTATGACAACAGTTTGTTACGGAAGTTTAAACAATGGGCAAAAAATATGTGATTTTTGATCTGGACGGTACGCTGATTGACAGTATTCCGGACATGTGCCGGGAAATCAGCCTGTTTTTAAAAGATCACGGCCGGCGCGAATTAACTCCGAACGAAGCCATGTCCATTATCGGCAACGGAGCGGCAATGATGCTGAAAGGAGCGTACGCTTTAACCGGGGATCCGATTGCCGAAGAAGCTCTGTCCGATCTGCTGGCCTGCTGGATCAGCCAGTATTCGCATGCGCAGATGGCGCTGACAAAACCTTATCCGCATGTTGTCGAAACGCTTAAATTATTGAAAGAAGACGGATACAGACTGGCAGTCTGCACAAATAAACCTGCCGGTCCGACCAAAGCGATTCTGAACAAGCTGGATTTAAGAAAATACTTTGACGTTGTTCTGGACGCCGACGCTTTGCCTTTACGCAAACCGAATCCAGAACCGTTGTGGGAAGCCGTCAAACGTATGGGCGGAACAAATGACGGCGCCGTTATGGTCGGCGACGGCGAAACAGACGCGCAAGCCGCGCGTGCCGCGGGCTTTCCCGTCGTTCTGCTGACATACGGTTATGCTCATATTCCGTTCGAAGAAATCAAGCCCGACATCTTGATAGACCATTTTTCAGACCTGCCGGACGTTTTACGACAGCTTTAATTTTTCTTTGCCGCCGTTTCCAAAACGATTTCCGCCGCCTTTTGACTGGGAGTAACGATTTCGTCCGCCCCCAGCGTTTTCAAAACTTCAAAAGCCTGCGTGATTTCCGTTTCGCGGTAAACCTGATCGTCCAACAGCTTTTCGATTTCCGCCGTTAAATTGGCAACGCTGCAGTCTTCCAGCAAATATTCCTTGACGATTTCCCGGTCGGGCAAAATGTTTACCAGATTCGCAAAGCGTCCGGAAACCAGTTTTCTGGCTAAAAAAGAACTGATCGGATTCATTTTATACGCTATCGTATACGGCACCTTTGCCATTGCCAGCTCCAAAGCAACCGTTCCCGAAGCCGCCAAAGCCGCGTCACAAGCGGCGAAAGCATCATAGCGGTTTGATTCGCCCGTAACGATATGCACAGGCAAAGCCCAATCGGCAACCGCAGTCCGGACTGTTTTTTCAACGGTCACAACCGTCGGAATAACAATGTGCATGTCGGGATACTTCTTTGCCAAAACAGCAACTGTTTCTTTAAAAACCGGCAGCAGATATTTTGTTTCGGATCGTCTGGATCCCGGCAGAACACACAACAGCTTTACATTACCGGTAACACCGATTTTTTTTCTGAACGCTTCACCGTTTCCTTTTGACGCGCCGCCTTCGACAACGGGGTGGCCGACAAAATCCACTTTTAACCCGTACGGTTCAAAATACTTTGCCTCATGCGGCAACAGCGCCATCAATCGGTCAATATAACGCCCGCAGGTTTTCGCGCGCCCTTTTTTCCAAGCCCACACTTGCGGCGCGACATAATGAATCTGCGGAATCCCGGTATGCAGAGATTTTAATTTCTTATTGACGCGGGCAGAAAAACTCCAGCTGTCAACCGTCACGACAACGTCGGGTTTTTTCGCGGCAATATCTTCCGCCGTCTGACGAATCCGCCCCAGAATCCTGGGAATGGAAGGAATGACTTCCGCCAGCCCCATAACGGCCAGTTCCGAAGAATCAAACAAACTTTCAAAACCGTTTTCAATCATCGTTTCTCCGCCGACGCCGGCAAAACGCACTTTGCCACCCGTTTTTTCACGCAAAGCCCGCATCAGCCTGGACGCCAGCAAATCGCCGGACGGTTCGCCCGCAATTAAATAAACGAACAAGTCATTATCCCGCGTCATGCGCCACCTTTATTCCCACAATAAAAATTCCCAGCTCGTCCGCTTTTGCAATAACCGCTTTACGGTCGGCAATTAAGGTCTTTCCCGCCTGAACGGCAATTCCGCGCAATCCGGATTCATAAACATTAATAACCGTCTGAACGCCGATCGTCGGCAAATCCGCTCTTTGTTCCTGCCGCGGTTTTTTGGTTTTGACTAAAATGCCGCCGGGGCCGGGACGCGCCAGATCTTTGCAGCGTTTAATCAAAGCGTCGGTTCCTTCAACGGCTTCCGCCCCCAAAACAATTCCCTGCTGGACGACAACAGACTGACCCACGTCCAAAGCGCCCAAGCCCAACGCGATTTTAATCCCGTGATCTATATCGTCCTGCGCCTGCCTGTCCGGTTTGATTTTGCCCAACACGCCTTCACCGGCCAAAATATCGCCCATGACCTGATGAATACCGATAATTTTAAAACCTTCCGTTTCAATATATTTGATAACGGAAGTCAGAAGATTATCGTCCCCGAACGCTTTAAACCCGATTTTGGCCAGAAACTTCGCCGTCCACCAGTCAGGACGCAGCTGAAATAAAGAAGGCCGTTTTACAGGGCCGATCATAACGATTTCCCGCACGCCGTTTTCTTTAAAAAACGCGACGGCTTTTCCGGCTTCGCCCAGCCTGATCCATAAACACGGCTCGTCACCGGTAATTTCGGGCAGAGCAAAATCCTTTAAGCAAACCAAAACAAAAGGGCGGCCTTCCTGACGACAGTGATCCATCAACTGTTTCGGAAGAAAGCCGCCCCCGGCAATAATCCCCAGTTTTTCAACCATATTATTCCGCAATCGACACTTTTGCCGACGGCTGCATAAAACCGCGTTTATAATCCGTCTGCATGAATTCAATAATTTCCTGAACGGGCGCACAGTCGCGATATGTTTCGCCGACGCGCTTGATCCGATCGGACAAAGTGCC
>JBJFAY010000123.1:0-3437 GCA_051888155.1 Alphaproteobacteria bacterium | reverse complement strand
GCCGTAACCAACAGCCCCGTTAAAAAATAATTACGCAGACGAGTCATCAGCGTTGTTTTATTGTTATCTTTAACGTCCGGTACGGATTTATCAGGCATCATTTTCCTCTGCTAAAGCATCAAGCCAGCTGCAAGATGCCTTTTTCTATGGCTTTTAGCATAACGGCGATATCGCGCCACCCGGGAACAGGTTTTCCGTCATCTTGGAACAAATCAATTCCTTTACGGAAGCAATATTCATAGACGTCTTCGGGATCAGAATCCAGCACTTCGTCCCACAGGGTTTCCATGTCAGGGTTGTCGTAATCCGGCACGTCTCCGAAAATGCCGTATAAAACAGTTTCACGATCGTCCGAATATAAAAGGGCAGACAACGGATCAGCCGCGCCGGATATATCAGCCAGCTGTTGTTCTTTTTCTTCTTGCGAAGGCAGGAACGAAGCGGCACGGATCAAATTTTCTTCCGTATATTGATTAGACAAGATGTTTTCCTTTCATCAAACGAACAGATTCTGCTTTATATAGATTGCAAGTTTCCGTTATGTCTGTCAAGAATCTGTTAACAAAAAACGTCTTTTTATGATTCTTCGATTTTTTAAATAATTTCATACGGTTTTACGAAAAAAGCACCGCATTTCTACGGTGCTTTTCTTTTAATTTTATCAGATCAGCGGCCGCCGGTCATAGCTCTTAAAGCCGAAGCCATCGCCATGGACTGGCCGTTTGTCTGGTCTTTGGATTTTTCCGCGGATTTAAAGCGGAAATATTTGTTCAAATCCTTAAAGCCGCCTTCCAGAGTAACCATTTTTTCTTTGTACTGTTTACCCAGAGCAGGATTTTCTTTGGACATTTTCGCCAGCATATCCAAATGCGCCTGAGCGCCGACCTTATAATCAGACATTTCGTTAATCTTGGAATACATTTCCTGCGCTTGCGGACAGACTTCGGAACCTTCTTTCTGCCAAGCGAAATGGCAGCCCAGACGGACAGCGCCGCCGTCGGATTTAATGTTGTCGCCGACCATGACCGTTTCTTCGGCCTTCACACCGTGACGATCCATAATGGCCTGCATAACGTCCATATTGGGTTTCCAAACGTCGCCGGCGTTCATAACCAGCTTGTCCCCCAGTTTTTCCACCAGCTGATCGCGATAACCGTCATAACGGCCGCCCGTCACCTGCATCGGCGCTTTTTTAAACTGAGCCTTGCCGTCAACCATTTCGGTTGTTCCGTCGGCGCGGCAGACCAGACCGTCGACCAGATCAATCGGGAAATTCATGTCCGCCATACGGGCAATCGCGCCGGAAGCGGGAGAATCCGTATACAAAACGAACTGTGCGCCGGCCGCTTTAGCCTTACGAATCGTAGCGACCACGCCTTCGTACATTTTATTGCCGCTGTGGTACTGTTTAGCCACATCATGACAAATTTGAGCATCGCTTTTTTCCAGACGAGCGCGTTCTTCGGGCGATTTGCCTTCCAGACTTAAAGACGGCGTTTCCTTCAACAGATCGGGAAAGTTATGGAAACGGGCGTAACCGTCGGCGTTTTCACGGATATCGGCGTACAAAGCGTCCTTTTCCATGCCGCGGCTGGCAGCCAGAGCTTCGATCCCCTTATCCCAAGCCAATCCCCAGTTATTGAAATAATCAGAAATTGTGTTGTCAATATCGCTGACGACCAATTTGACGGGTTTTCTTTCGCTCATCATGAGAAATACACTCCTAAAAAACATTTAATTAATATTTTTATACCGAAGCTTTTTTCATTTTTCAAGCATATTTTGTCCAGAATTCTCTTTTTTTTCAAAAAAGCGGTCCAATCTTAAAAAATAGCATTAAAAATCAATATGTTATATTTTTATCTTTTTTCAGCAAAACAGCTTTTCAAAAGGATTCCGTTTTCTGTCTTTTCCAAAAATGCGCAATAAAATAAAACAAACTGCGGCAAAATAGACAAAATATTCTGAGTCGTCCGTTAAAACCTGTTGTCAAAATAAACTTCTGACTTAATATAGGCGGAGTTTACAGAAAAAAAAGAGAAAAATAATGGCCGATTCCGAGCATGATCAATTTTATACGCCTCCGTATGACTTTATCGACAACGGCGCGTCGGAACTGATGCTGGTCTGTGAAACGGCGCCGGATAATCCCGATTCCCCGCTTTTTTATTTTGACGGGGAAAAAGCCGTTTTAAAACGCAGGGCTGGACAGTCGGTTGTCTTTCCTTTTATTGAAAGCGCCGTAAAAAAACTGCTGGACGGCGGCAAAAAAATCATGATAACCGAAATGAACGGCGAAGAAATCGTCCGAGTATATGAAGCGGCCGTCAGATTCGTCGGCCCGGACGAACTGCCCGCCGCCGGCAAAAAAGAAAATATCGGGAAAAAATATGACTGAAAATAAAAAGACTTCCGTTGACAATTTACTGAATATCATGGCCCGGCTGCGCGATCCCGAAAAGGGCTGTCCGTGGGACTGCCGCCAGACGGCGGAAAGCATTTCCGGATATACGTTGGAAGAAGCTTACGAAGTCTATGACGCCGTTGCCAGCGCAGATATGGACGCTTTGCGCGACGAACTGGGCGATTTGCTGTTTCATATCGTCTTTTATGCCCGCATCGCCGAAGAACAGGGAAGTTTCAATTTTTCAGATATCGTTCAGGCCGCATGCGATAAAATGATCCGGCGCCACCCTCATATTTTCGGCGGCGACAAAACGATCCCCGACTGGGAACAGTTAAAGCGTCAGGAAAGGGTGCAACATCGGCAGACCGGCATTTTATCCGGTATTGCCAAAGCTCTGCCCGCCGCAACCAGAGCCTATAAGCTGCAAAGCCGCGCGGCGACCGTCGGTTTTGACTGGGACAAACCGGATCTGGTATTGGACAAGATTGTCGAAGAAAGCGGCGAATTGCGCGCCGAAATAGCGCAAAAAGAACACGAATCCGAACGCGAAGACGAAATGGGGGATCTGCTGTTCGCCTGCGTCAATCTTGCGCGAAAGCTGAAAATTGATCCGGAAAAAGCATTAAAGCGGACAAACGCGAAATTCGAACGGCGTTTTTCTTATATTGAAAAAACGCTGCGGCAAAGAAACCAGCCCTTTGAACAAACCAGTCTGGAAGAAATGGAAGCGCTGTGGGTCGAGGCCAAAAAGAAAGAAAAGCAACAGCCGTCTAACGATCCCACAAATTAGTATAGCTTTGCTCTTTGCGGATACGCATGCCGCGGCCGAACCGCCCCGTATTTAAAAAGCTGGAAACCAGTTCCAGAATTTTATCGTCCCGATGCAAAAAGAAATGCGTTTTGTTTAAGGCCAGATATTCTTCTCTGGCGTCGCTTTGTTTTGCGGCTTCCACCGTCAGAATACCGTCGTTATCCTGTTTAAACAACGGCAAAAATCCTTTTCCGTCGTCTTTTCCGCCCATGATAACCC
>JBJFAY010000122.1:0-3451 GCA_051888155.1 Alphaproteobacteria bacterium | reverse complement strand
ACCGCTGATTCCGGGCTATTCCTTGCCGCCGACGACCTGATCATATACAGGCCCTTGCGGCGTATACTCTTCGTTTGTCAGAGGATAACGGCGCATCATTTCGCGACGAACGGAAAATATTTCTTCTCTGTTTAAAAAATCAAGTTCCCGAAGCGGATTGACAGTCAGATCTTCGGCGGAGGCCGTAAAAGAGAAAAGACCGAAAATAAAAACAAGCGATTGTTTTTTCATAACTCGATCCGGAGCCACGTAAACAGAACGTTAAACATATTATAAGGCCCCGGAATATATGTTGCCTGGACGGACACTTTTTTATATTGGAAACCGAAAATCGGCAGAATAACAGGAATAGGCAGATAATTATAATCGTCTCGAAGAGTTATGCCCAAAGTATATCCGGCGCCGACGGAAAAGTTATTGTCCCGATCAAAATAATAATTCCATTGACGCAAATATCCGGCAATCGGTTCGGCCTTACTGTGAGAATCGCTGAACACCATAAAGTATAATCCGCGCAGGATATCATCTTCATAAATATGCTTTCCCACACCGATTCCCCAAGGTTTTTCATTATAGGAATCCGTTTTTTTCTTATCGTACATTTCCCGGTTATGCCACGTATTTACCGGCAGATAAATATCCCAATCTTTTGACAGGTATATTTTCCGGATATCCTGTTCTAAAAAGTCAAATTTATTTTCTTTAGCCTGACCTGACAAAGGGAAAAAAATACAAAGCCCGATCAAAATACTTTTAAAAAACAGTAAGCGCATTTTTTTACCAGCCGTTCCTGACGCAGCATAAATATTATGAAAACTTATTGCTTTTCGGGAATCCGACCGGCGGCATTTTGCCGATCTGCGCGCGATGCCCCGTCCAGCCGACCAAATTCGTTTCAATTCTGGTGCCGCCGCCGCAAGGATATGCCAGGCCGTCTTCTTTATTAAACAGCTTAATATCAGACAAAGCCACGCCGGCGGGATATTTTTGAATAAACACTCCCTGCCCGCGCGTCATTTCCGGTATCTCGCTTAAATCAAAAATCAACAGTTTTCTGTTTTCTCCGATAACGGCGACAGTATTGCCGGCGACGGGCAAAGATAAATAAGCGCGGTCGCCTTCCGTCAGGTTCAAAACAATCCTGCCGTTGCGCGTCTGAGCCAACAGATCGTCTTCTTTAACAATAAAGCCTTTTCCTTTTTTGGACACGATCAGCCTTTTTTCGCCGGGACGGAAAATCGTCATGGAAATAATTTCGTCTTCTTCCGGCAAATCAATCGATAAACGCAGCGGTTCGCCGAAACCGCGGCCGCGCGGCAGCTTATCTCCGGATAAAGTATAATAACGCCCGTTGGTCGCAAACATTAAAATCTTATCTGTTGTCTGCGCTTGCAAACCGCACTGCAAACGATCTCCTTCCTTGAATTTGACGTCATCGTCCAGCTGGACATGCCCTTTAACGGAACGGATCCAGCCTTTTTCGGATAAAATAACCGTGATCGGTTCACGTTCAATCAAAGCTTCCAACGGGATATCGACTTCTTCGGGTTCGCCGGAAATAACCGTACGGCGTTTTCCCAAAACCGTCGCCTGCCCGAACTTCTTTTTCATCAGGGTAATTTCAGCGGAGATTTCTTTCCAGCGTAAAACTTCGTCCGCCAGCAGAGCTTCCAGTTTTTCCTTTTCGCCGGCCAGTTCGTCATGCTCTGTTTTAATTTGCATTTCTTCCAACTTGCGCAAAGAACGCAAGCGCATGTTTAAAATAGCGTCCGCCTGTATTTCCGTCAGCTTAAAGGCGGCCATCAAAGCCGGCTTGGCTTCGTCTTCCTCACGGATAATGCGGATAACTTCGTCCAGATTTAAATAAGCGACCAGGAATCCCTCTAACACTTCCATTCTGTGATTAATTTTATCCAGACGGAATTTAGACCGGCGGATCAAAACGTCTTGACGGTGATCCAGAAAAGCCTGCAACACCTGCTTTAAATCCATAACGCGCGGTACGCCGTCCTTGTCCAGAACGTTCATGTTCATATTGAAATTGACTTGCATATCGGTCAAACGGAACAAATGCGCCATTAATTGTTCAGGTTCAATGTTACGGTTTTTCGGTTCCAGGACAATACGGACGTTTTCGGCGGATTCATCGCGGATATCAGCCAGAAACGGCAGTTTCTTTTCCAATAAAAGCTTGGCGATTTTGCTGATCAGCTCTGATTTTTTAACCATATAGGGGATTTCCGTCACGATAATCTGATACATACCGTGGGACAATTCGTCTTTTTCCCACTTAGCCCGCACACGCATGGCGCCGCGCCCTGTTTCATACGTTTTTAAAATGCTTTCCGGTTTTTCTACGATTTCTCCGCCCGTCGGAAAATCGGGGCCGCGGACAAATTTCATTAAATCAGCCACGGAACAGTCCGGCTTTTTAATCAACAGCTGCAAAGCGTCGGCAATTTCACCGACATTATGAGGCGGCACGTTTGTCGCCATACCGACGGCAATTCCGGCAGATCCGTTCGCCAGCAAATTTGGAAAAGCGCACGGCATAACAACCGGTTCCACGTCTTCGCCGGAATAAGTCGGACGAAAATCAACCGTCCCGTCGTTTAAACCGTCCATAATGGCTTTGGCGACTTCGGTCAGACGGGCTTCCGTATAACGCATGGCGGCCGCGCTGTCGCCGTCAATATTGCCGAAATTCCCCTGCCCTTCGACCAAAGGATAACGCACGGCAAAATCCTGCGCCAGACGCACCATTGTTTCATAGACTGCCGTATCGCCGTGCGGGTGATATTTACCGATAACGTCGCCGACAACGCGGGCGCATTTTTTAAAACCAGATTCGGGATCCAGATGCAGAGCGTTCATTGCATACAACAATCGGCGGTGAACAGGTTTTAAGCCGTCGCGCGCGTCAGGCAATGAGCGGGAAACGATCGTTGACATTGCATATGCCAGGTAACGTTCCCCCAGAGCTTCCGCCATTTTTGTTTCTTTTATCTGTTCGTTTTCATTCATTGTGCAATCCCTGATGATCTACCGTTTCGCGTCCGGACACGTAATCGACAAGTCGTCCTCTGACGGCGGGAATAGTGCAGTCTAGCGTCTTTAGGACATAATTTTCAAGGAAAAATCCTGTTAAAATCAAAGCTTTTTTTATTTCTTCCCCGTTTTGCGGCGCAGCAGCTTCATTTCGCAGAAAAGCGGGCAGAACCAATAACTTATCACGCCACGGTTCACCTGCTTCGCGGCTGACTGCGCGGCCTGATTTCGGCGAAACATAGATTAAATCCTGTGTCGACCCCGTTACGGCGCAGGCAGATAAATCCAGCCCGAACCCCAGCGTTTTTAATAATTCCGTTTCCCAGCGGGCATAACGTTCCGCCCAGCCGTCAAAGCTCAGCAAAGCAATTTGTTCAAGCGTTTTTTTAAAAAATTCTTCCGT
>JBJFAY010000121.1:0-3476 GCA_051888155.1 Alphaproteobacteria bacterium | reverse complement strand
CCCCACCCCCCCCCCCCCCATATTTTTATAGAATAAGTCCTTTTTTCTCCGAATAATAGAAATGACAACAATTTTTTAAGGAGGAAAAACCATGAAAAAATTTGCTTATACGATTGCTTTTGGAATGATTTTAGGAGTTGTAACATCAGCGCAGGCTGTAACAGTAAACACTGAATTCCAATATGCCGAAGGCTTTAGCAATGCACTAACAGCAGCTGAAACTAACGATAATCTGGTAGCGGCTGTAACTGATCAGACTGACGATTCCGGCACTATACTGTCAACGACATCAGACAAAGTTATTAATACTGAGTAGGAGGCTCTTGATAGCGGGCTGGTATTTACCGGAACTTCTTCAGAAACAGTATCGTCTTGTCCGTCAGGCACGACGAAATCTTCGGACGGCTGCTGCTGCGTCAACAATTAACAAAAGAGCAGTGTCATGAAACAACACCTGCTTTTATTGGCGGGGCTGCTGTTGGCAGTTCCGCACGGCGAAGCCGAAGCCAAAGTGGCTAAATTAGGACGCGGACGGGCTTATTCCATCGCTACGGACTCTACCGTCAATACCGGAGCGGGCAAAACCGAACTGAGAAAAGGCGAATGTGAAACCAATGAAGAATGTGCCAGCGACCAAAAGTGCATGGGATATCAATGTGTCAGCGTTTGTACTCAACCGACGGGAAACGGTATCAGTTATGCCAGAATCTGCGCCGGACAAAAGTGTGTTGCCGATCCAAACACACCGCACACGTTTATGTGTGTTGACGCTTGTTACAACGTTGTGTGCAAGTCAGGATATACGACGGAAGTAAGCGGCGACGGCTGCTGCTGTGAAGCCGATACGCCGACGTGTTCGGCAACGCAGGTTTACCACCCGATCCTGAAAACATGCGTCGCGGCGATATGTCCCTCCAACTGTGCCGACTGTTCTAAAGGATATTGCACAAGCTGTGAGTCCGGATACACTTTAGGCACTGACGGTATGTGTAAGCAAACGACTATCACCTGTCCGGCAAATTGCAGTACGTGTTCTTCGTCAACTACTTGTACGAAATGCGCTACGGGATATTCGCTTAACACCACTACCGGAAAGTGTACAAAAACTTTACAATGCACGGAAGTTCCGGGACGCGGGTGCTGTACCGCCACTCAGCTGGCCAGAGTATTCATTCTTAAATTTCAGCGGCGGGAAAGGAAACTTTCCCGCCGTTGTTATTACGAAAAGCTGTCAGTACCAGCCGTATGGACGTTAGTTTTTTTACTTTTCTTTTTTCGGCATGGGCAACGGCGCGACGCTGACCCGTTCGGGGAACATGTCGATCTGTCTGACATTTTGATAGTCTTTACATTCTTCGGAACCGTCGCAGCGCTGAATAACCGTTACCCGTGAATCCGGCTCGGCCCCCTGAATATCCAAAATCGTTTTATAACCGCGCACAACCTGCACGGTAATAAAGATATACGCGCTCATTTTTCTGCGGTTGCGGGCCGTCACTTTGATTTCGTAAATGCCTTCCGACGTAGCGGGCGGTTTACCGGACAGCGTAATCGTTTTTGAATCAAAGAACAGCCACGGCAGCAACGGCTTCCCGTCGCGCATTGTCGCCGTATAACTGACCTGATGTCCCAGATCGGCTTCGGCGAACGTCGTCGGCGGAATCGTCATGATAAAGCGGTTGTCTTCGGTGACTTTCTGCATCGGCAGTTTAGCATTGATATAAACCGGCGGACGGTGCATCGGAACCGGCGGCAAGCGCGGATAATCTTCGTTTGTAAACCGCCCCATATCCCAAGCCGTCATCACACGTTCCAAAGCTCTGGAAATCGTTCCCAGATCGTTAGACGCAAAATCTTCGGGCAGCGGATCCAGCCCCAGTGTCACAAAAACGGCTCCCGTCGCGTCCTGCAGTTCGGCGAAATTCATTGCCGTCCTTAACTGAGCGAATAAAGCTCTGGCCACGGAAGAAATTTTTTCCGCTTCTGACAAAACGTCTGTCTTGGCATTCTCAGAAGCCTGCTGCGCCAGTTTTTGCGCCACGTCCGAGATTTCCACGCTGAGCTGATAAGTTTCCTTCGCCCCCTGATAACGCCCCCAGCCGATATGCGTTTGCGTCAGAACCGTCATGGCAATGACCTGCCGGTTCAGATTATCAACGGCCTCTTTGACTTCGCCGTAAGCCAGAGTCTGCTGCATACGCGCCGGATTTAACAAATTCCACCCCAGCTGAGCGGCAGCTTGCAGCCATGAATTATTCGACAAAAAATCATCGCTGTCATAATTTGCCGACATGGAAACATTCAAACCGGGCAACAGCTTCAACAAAGCTTTTTTAGCGGCCAGACGTGTGTTTTGCAGTTTATAATCTTCTTCGCGCAATTCCGGTCTGTTCATCAAAGCCAGCCATTCCAACCGGTCCAGACCGGATCTGATTTCGGGCAAAGCAAAATTACCGTTTTCCGCGCCGACCAGCCGGTAACGGGTTCCCGGCTTTAAATTCATCAGTCCTGCCAGAGTTTCACGCGACAGCATTAATTCTTTTTTCATTTCGCTTAAATCGCGCATTGTTTCCATCAATCCCATCTGATAATTCAGAAGGACGGAAGAATCAGCCTGTTTTTCCTGCTCCATTGCCCGCAGGTTTTCCAAAACAAAAGTAGCTTCTTCCATTAAATCATCAATTTGCGGCGACAAACGTTCCGCGGCCAAAGCGCGCCAATAAGCCGCCCGAACGTCCTGCAGCAAAGCCTGAACCTGTTTGCGCCGTTGTTCTTTGGCAATCAGAATATTGTTGGCGTCCTGCTTTGCCTGATAATAACTGACGCCGAAATCCAGGACGTTCCAGCTGATGCGCGCATCGGCAAATCCGTGCGTTTTCGCGCTGTATGCTTTGGCTTCGGGCGACATTACCCCGTTTTGCATTGACTTTGAAACGACGGCTTCATAATTGCTGCGGGCAGAATATCCGGCGCCGGCGGAAACCTGCGGCAGCATATCCAAAGACGTTATATTGTACTGCTTTGCGGCCAAAGCCGTCTGCATCATTTTTAAACGCGCGTTCAAATTATATTTCAAAGCGCGCGCCATAGCGTCATATAAAGTCAACGGCTTGGCGATTCTGTTCGAGCGCTGATCCTGAAACATTTCCTGAATATCCTGATCGACACGGACGGCGCGTTCCCAGTCGCTGATCGGTTCCGGCCTGACCGTACAAGCGGCGATAAGCAAAGCCGCGGCGGACGCCGTTAAAAAGGACGTTCTTTTCCAGACTTTTTTTTGCGTTAAAAAGGTATGAGATAACTTTTTTTTCATTTTACGTCCTTAATTTTACCGCCCTTTAAAAATTTTTCCAACCGCTTGAAAAAAGCTTTTCTCCGGGAAACGGGATCGCCTTTGTGAATTTGATCAGTTTTTTCGACTCTGTCAAGCAAAGAGGAAGAACGCCTTGTTTTTTCAAGAGGTTGATCTGAAAACA
>JBJFAY010000120.1:0-3484 GCA_051888155.1 Alphaproteobacteria bacterium | reverse complement strand
AATTTTAAAAGGTAAAAACACTTGACGCGGGAAAGGGAAAATCTTTGTCTGTTTTTAGGGACGGGATTTTCCCTTTTTTTACACGCAGGCCTGTTTTTTTTATTGTTTCTGCAAATGCAAAACGCGCCCGAACCGGGAGGATCGGGACTGTTAATGGACGCTTTTCTGGTTTCCGGCGGGGACGGTTTTTATCAAAAAGGCGTCCCGTGGGGGGATTTTGATTTTAAGCCGGGCAGAAAAGGAACGCCTCCCGCCGCCGAAGAAAAAACGGCGGAACCGGAAAAAGACGTTCCGGAAAGGCCTACCCCGGAAATAAACAAAAAAACGGAAGAAAAATTGCCGGCGGCTTTGGTTGTTTCCACTGCGAAAAAAGATGTTTCCGCGCGCAAAAAACAAAAAAAGAAAAATACTTCGAAAGAAAAAACAAGCCGTGCGGCCGTCATGTCCGTGGAAAATCCGGCGCCGGACGGACAGAACGGGTCTGGAACGCGGCCTTATGGCGGCGTTGTCGGCGACGCGCCGGGATTCGGCGCCGGACGGGGAAGCGGAATCGGCGTCGGGTCGGGCAGGGGAGCCGGCGATATCAAAGCGGCGCGGTATTTCGTTCGTCTGCGCCGTTTGTTTCAGCGGCGGCTTCAATATCCCGAAGAGCTGGAAAATCAAAAAATTTCCGGACGGGCCGTCGTGCGGTTTCATGTTCAAAAAGACGGAAAGCTTGACGTAAATTCGGTTGTTTTGGCGCAGACTTCGGGGCACGAAATTCTGGACAGACAGGCGCTGAAAACCATTTTGCAAGCCGTGCAACTGCCCGCGCCGCCGTATGGAGAAATGACGATCGAAATCCCGATTGTGTTTCGGGTCTATCATTAAACGTTTTTTTCGGTTATGATGCCGGAAACAACAGGGGAATTTTGACCTGATGAAACGGATTTTTTTCATTTTCTGCGCGTTTTGTTTTTCTTTTCCCCTCAAGGCGGAAGACGAACTGGCGTCGCATCAGGCCGTTTACGATATTACGCTGGCTTCTACTGCGGGCGGAGCGGCCAGCGTCGTCAACGCCACAGGAAAAATGTTCTATAAAATACAAAAAGTCTGCGGCCAATGGCAGACGGAATCCGTTTTTTCTCTGGATATCGGGTATGAGTTATCGGGGTTGGACACGACGAACTGGAAACAGACGACGCGGGAAAGCGCCGACGGCTGTGTGTTTGATTTTGAGGTTTTTGTTCGGGAAAAAGGCGAAGACCGCAAAGATTTGGCGGGATCGGCCGTTTGTAAAAACGGTAAAAAGGAATTAAAGCTGTCTTTTCCCGTCCGGTCCGAAGCGGTTTTTCCTAAAAATGTCGTTTTTCCCGTACAGCAGACGATCCGGCTGTTGGAAGCCGCCCGTCAAGGCAGAAAAAACGTTTCGGCCTATGTTTACGACGGCACGCGGCCGGAGGCTTTGTATTCCGTAAACGCGGCGGTATCCGCGGCTGAAAACCTGTCTTCGCCAAAAGCGCGCGGCGATACCGATTTGATCGCGGGGAAAAAAGCGTGGCGTTTCGATACGGCTTTTTTTGAAGAATTCGCCAAAGGGAACCTGCCGGACGGCAGACCGTCATACGAAGTTTCTCTGTACTATTACGAAAACGGCGTCAGCGATAAAATCGTTCAGGACTTCGGCGATTACCGTTTATTGTCAACTTTGACGGAACTGCGCCGTCTGCCGGATCGGGCGTGTCAATAAAAAACAAAAGGCAGTCTTTGACAACGGCGGCAGGCGTGGTATATCTTAATTACAAATAACCTGTTTTGCGGAGACGTTCTTTGAACAACGAAATTCCCTATATCGCCGGACTGCGCAGCATTGCTGCGTCTTATGACGCATTTATCGTTGATTTGTGGGGCGTTGTTTACGAAGAACAAAGGCTGTGTTTCGGCGTGTTTAACGCGCTCAGCCAACTGAGTGACGAAGGCAAAAAAGTTATTTTTCTTTCCAATTCGCCGTACCGGTCTGCGGATATGATCAAAACGCTGGAACGCATGGGGGTAAAACGTTACCTGTATTACGGGGTTTTGACGGCGGGGGAAATTATTTACCATGAATTGCGGCGGCGTGTTGATCCGTTTTTTGCCAATCTGGGGCGTAAATGTTTTCATTTGGGGCCGGAACAGTTCTGGCAGCCGTATGCCGATCTGGGCTATGTTCCCGTGCCGAATATTGACGAAGCCGATTTTATTTTTGTGACCGGAACTTTCGGCACACAGGATTCGCTGGAAAAATACGATCCTTTTTTCAAAGTCTGTCTGTCCCGGCGTCTGCCGATGGTGTGCGCTTGTCCGGATTCTTTTGTTTTAAAAGACGGTGTTCCCTATATGGCGGCCGGAGCGTTGGCGGCGCAATACCAGAAAATCGGCGGGGCCGTTTTTTGGCGCGGCAAGCCGGATCCGTCGGTGTTTGCTTATTGTGTCGAAGGATTGGAAACGGAAAAATACCGTATTGCCGTGATCGGCGACGGGATACAGACGGATATTCGCGGGGCGAATTTGGCCGGGTTGGACGCTTTGTTTGTTGCCGGCGGTATTCATGCCAAAGAATTAGGGGTCAGCCGGGGGCAGCAGCCGGATCCCGACCGTGTCCGTTCCCTCTTATCGCAGAATGAGTGTGTCGCGAAGGCTGTTCTTCCCGCCTTTATCTGGTAAAAACACGATTTTATGAGGATTCTGGTTCGTCAGCTGTGATACTCGGTTTTCGTGTACCCTTTGTACACGTCAAACCTGCGTTTCTCGCTTCCTGCCATTATCTCTCCTAAAATCGGTTTTTCTACTACCCGTAGGGGGAAAACGCCCTCCCGGCGGGACACGACCCGTGCCGTTGGCAAGAAAGCAAAAACTGACGCCCGTACGGCCAGTACCCCGTAGGGGGAAAATGCCCTCCCGGCGGCACTGCCCGTGCGGGGGAAACATCAGGTCGTGCCATTAGTAAGAAAACAAGGAACTGACGCCCGTACGGCCAGTACCCCGTACGGCTAGTACCCGAGGAATTGTTCGTTCAAAACGCGGTCTTCCAAATTATATTCGGGATCGAATAACAGATTTAATCCTGTTTCGGTATCTTCTCTGACATTGACTTTGATAACGTTGCGCAGCTCGGTAAAATCCGCTACCGCGCTGACGGGACGTTTTTCGCTTTGCAATATGTCAAAAGACACTTCCGCATGACGGGGAATAATCGCGCCTTGCCACCGGCGGGGACGGAACGGGCTGATCGGAGTCAAAGCCAATACGTTGGAAGTCATCGGCAAAATCGGACCGTGCACCGAAAAATTATAAGCCGTGCTGCCCGCCGGCGTTGACACCAGCACGCCGTCGCAAACCAGATTGGACAGCTTTTGAATACCGTCGATGCTGATCGAAATATCCGCCGCCTGCCGGCTTTGCCGCCACAAAGACACTTCGTTAAAAGCTCTGGCCCGTTTTTGTTTTCCGTTTACGGCCAGCG
>JBJFAY010000119.1:0-3492 GCA_051888155.1 Alphaproteobacteria bacterium | reverse complement strand
TCGGCCCAACAGATCCCAGGCGCCGCTTTGATAAACATAAACTTCGTAATGTATAATGCCGGACACGGAACTTTCCATAAAACTCTTTTTCTTTATATTAAGAGAGGTTTTATAAAAAAACAGTAAAAAATATGATCTGTTTTTAATAAGTCGGAATAAAAGATTTCTTTTTCGTAGAAAAAACGGCTTTTGGTAAACAAAAGCCGTTTTTGAAACTTTTTGCAAAAGATTTTACTTTTTGCCCGTGAAAGCCGCGAAACGCTTGTTGAACTTCGCCAGCTGACCGCCGCTGTCAACCAAACGGTAAACACCCGTCCATGCCGGGTGAGCCAGCGGGTCAATATCCAAACGAATCGTATCGCCTTCTTTGCCCATTGTCGAACGGGTCTTAAATTCTGTTCCGTCTGTCATAACCACGGTGATTTCATGGTAATTCGGATGAATATCTTTTTTCATAACTTCAGCTCCAGACAATCAATAAGTTTTTTCTCTATACTCTAAAAGTTTCGGCTTTTCAAGTGTATTTACCGCAAAAAAGGCAAAAAGTTACCTTTCCGTCAGTTTGAATTCAATTCTGCGGTTTTTACGGCGCGCCGCTTCGGTATTTCCGCGGTCAATCGGCTGATGTTCCCCAAATCCGGCCGCAACCAGATAACGCGCGGGAACGCCTTGGTCAATCAGGTACTGAACGACGGCGATCGCCCGATTCGCCGACAGCTGCCAGTTCGACGAATACAGTTCGTTGTGAATCGGTATGTTGTCCGTGTGACCGTCAACGCGCAGAACCCATGAAATTTTCGCGGGAATTTTACGCCGCAGTTCTTTGATCGTTTTCGCCAAAACGTCCAGCTGCTTTTTGCCTTTGTCTTCCAAAAAGGCGGAACCGCTTTTGAAAAACAGTTCCGACTGAAAAACGAATCTGTCTCCTTCGATTCGAAAATCGTCCCGGTCTTGTAAAACTTTGCGCAATGTTCCGAAAAATTCCGAACGGTACGACGCCAGCTCGGACGCTTTGGCCGCCAAAGCGCGGTTTAATTTTTTCCCCAGATCCGCAATCTGCGCTTTTTGCTCTTTGTCTTGTTTATCCGCCTGATCCAGCAGATTACCCAAGCGCGACAACTCTTTTGTCAGTTTTTCCGTCTGCGCGTTTAAAACTGCTAAATGAGCTTTGGCTTCCTGCGATATTTTGCGTTCGGATTTCAGTTCTTTGCTTTTGGCGGCCGTTTCTTTTTCCAGTTCCTGTTTGCGTAAAGTCAACGCTTTGACGTCCTGTTCCAAAAGGGCGATTTGCGCCAAAGCTTTGGTTTGTTCGTCTTTGACGCCGTCCAGCTCCGCCGACAGTTTCTGCGTTTCCAGCGTTAAATCACGGTTGGTTTTGCGCTCTGCCGACAGTTCAAAACTCAGGTCTTGCAACTGTGAATTTAACAGGCTGATTTCCGTGTTTTTGGTGTCCAGATTTCTGCCCATGAAAAAATGAGCCAGAACGAACAACAGCAGGAAAAACAAAACGACAATCAGCAATGTTGACAAAGCGTCAACAAAACTGGGCCAAAAATTATATCCGCTGGAATTTCGGAAACGGCGCATGACGGCTATTTATCCTGCCCTGAAATCGTACGGACCAGCAGTTTGAAAGAATCCCGCACTTCACGCAGCAAAGTTTCCTGCCGGGCTTCGGAACGTTTGTCGATCTGGTTGACGTTGTGGTCAATCCTGCTGATAAAGCGCAGCATATCCATATCCGTCTGTATGCGTTCCTGCGCTTTTGTTTCCGTTTTCTGCAGCTGGCTGCGGATATCGGCCAGACTTTCGACAACCTGTTCCAACAAAGCGTTGGCATAAGCGCCGTTTGAAGTCACGGATTCGTCGGACTGGCTGCCGACGGCGGAAGAATAACGAGTTAAAGAAGCCAGATGTTCGTCCAGGCCGTTATAAAAATTGTTTTGCGCCCGTCCGGCCTGTAAATCCAGAAAACCGACGATTAAAGCGCCCGATAATCCCAGCAGTGAAGAAGAAAACGCCGTCCCCATGCCGGCCAGAGGCAGCTCCAGACTGTTTTTGATCGTATTAAAAGCCTGTGTCGCTTCTTCTCCGGAAACATTCAGCGACCGGATCACATCTGCGACGGCGCCGACCGTTGCCATTAATCCCCAAAAAGTGCCCAGCAGTCCCAAAAACGTGGACAGCCCGATCAGATACTTGGAAATATCGCGGCTTTCTTCCAGCCGCATACCGACGGAATCCAAAATTGTTCTGGCGATCGTCGGCGACAAAACGGCGTTTCCTTTCGCCTGATTGTTTTTTAAAACCAAAGCCAGCGGCGACAGCAGGCGCAGTTTTTCCAAATCCGTGTCTGATAACGATAAGACGGGAGATTTAATCCACCTGATTTCCCGGTATAAAGCAAAAACGGAATGAAAATTTAAACCGACGCCGAACAGGAAAACCAAAACGATCAGGCCGTTTAAAGCCGGATTTGTCAAAAAAGCGTTTTCCAGCGCCGGAAACAGCACGGCGCATGCGCCGGCGACCAAAAGCAGAAATAAAAACATGCGCGTTATATAACGGTTCGGTAGTTCCATGTCTTAATTCCTTATTTGTCTTCAATTAAAATATCCGTCCTGTCGGGCATTTTTTCACCGGCGCCTTTTTGTCCGAACGAACGCATTTCGATCCGCAGGCTGTGAATGCCTTTTTGCGTTAAGTACGAACGTATCATCAGCGCGCGGCGCAGAGCGTACTGTCTTTCTTTGCCGGGTTCGGCCGGATCCGCCGCGCTGTAGGAATACAAAAGCAGGCGTTTGTCGCGGCTTTTTTTCATTATTTCCGCCGTACTGTCCAAAGCGGCCTGCATTTCATCTGTTAAAGCGGCAGATTTGTGTTCAAACACAAAAATATGCAGCAGTCCTGTTTTCTGATCCAGCGCCTTTTTTGTTGCGGAATCGGCCGGCACTTCTTTTGCCAATATGGCGGAACGTTCGGCAGGCGTCAGTTTCCCCGAAACATAAAAGACGGAAAATTTAACGGGATCCGGCTGCGCGGGCATTTGTCCGCGCGGCTTTTCCTGTTCCGCCACGGATAAAAGCGTTTTCGGTTTTGAAAGCGCCGGACTGTTTACCGGTTTTAAAGTCAGGAAGCTGTCCTTTTCCGGCTGCCGTTCTTTTTCCGGCTGCGCGGGCGTTTCCGTGTCGGCGGCGACCTGTTGAGGTTGTTCCGTTTCCTGCTGTTTCAGCCGTTCCTGTTCCAAGAAATGTTTGGATATTTTCGGTTCCGCCGGTGTTTCCGGAGCTGTTTCGGCCGCGTCGGCTATCGTTTCTTCCGCCGGTTTAACGCTGTCGTCGGAAGCCAGAATTTTAACTTTCGGCACCGGATTCGCACGCGGTTTCAGCCGGTCGTGTTCGTCTTTTTTGGCCGTTTCTTTGATCTGATATTTTTCAACGGGTTTCGCCGGCGTTTTTTTTACCGAAGGTTTAACCGGTTTTTGGGGCGCCG
>JBJFAY010000118.1:0-15290 GCA_051888155.1 Alphaproteobacteria bacterium | reverse complement strand
CAGAGCTTTGCCCGTTACGCCGGACGCCCGTGAACAATTAAAGGCGATGGCCGACGGCGACGGCCGGTATCTGTCCAATATGCTGGAGGCTTTGTTTGACCTGCCCGACCGGGATCTGGCGGCAGGGCCTTTGTCGGTGGAAAAAATGCTGACTGTCGTTGCGCGCCGGCCGGCCGTATATGACAAAGACCGTGAAGGACACTATAACCTGATCAGCGCCGTTCATAAATCTTTGCGCGGTTCGGATCCCGATGCGGGGTTGTACTGGGTGGCGCGCATGATAACGGCGGGCGAAGACCCGAAATATATTTTTCGCCGGCTGACCCGTTTTGCGGTCGAAGACGTCGGTATGGCTGATCCGAACGCGCTGATTCAGGCGGTATCGGCTTGGGACGCTTATGAACGTCTGGGGTCGCCGGAAGGCGATCTGGCGCTGGCGCAGCTGGTTGTTTATCTGGCGACGGCGCCGAAATCCGTCGGCGTTTACAAAGCTTGGAGCGCCGCTGTCAGACTGGCAAAGGAAACGGGATCGTTAAATCCGCCGATGAATATTTTAAATGCGCCGACGAAACTGATGAAAGAGCTGGGGTACGGCGACGGTTACGAATACGATCCCGATACGGCGAACGGTTTTTCCGGCGCGAATTATTTTCCGCCGGAAATGGGACGGCATAAAATCTATCATCCGATTGAACGCGGGTTTGAACGCGAAATCGTCAAACGGATTGCGTATTGGGATAAATTGAGAAAGGAAATAGAAAATGGCAGGCGTTAATATGGTTACTGTCGGCGACGACGACGGGGAAGTCCGTCTTGACCGCTGGTTTAAGCGCCACTATCCGCAGGTAACGCACGGGCATTTGGAAAAGCTGCTGCGTACCAAGCAGATCAAGGTTGACGGCAAAAAAGCGCTTTCGTCGCAGCATGTTACGCCGGGACAGGTGATCCGCGTGCCGCCTCTGCCCGAAAAGGGATCGCCTTTGGGGCAGGCGAAAATCCGCCGGGACGTCGTTGTCGTTTCGGATCAGGACGCCGCGTTTGTGCAAAGTCTGGTTTTATACAAAGACAACGATGTCCTGGTCTTAAATAAACCGGCCGGACTGGCGGTACAGGGCGGAACGGGGATTACGCGCCATTTGGACGGTATGCTTGGCGCGCTGCGTTTTGAAAAAAGCGAAAATCCGCGTTTGGTTCACCGGCTGGACAAAGATACCAGCGGCGTTTTGGTGCTGGCGCGTACGGCGGCCGCCGCGGCAAAGCTGGCGGAGGCTTTTCGTTCCCGGGAAGCAAAGAAGGTTTATTGGGCTTTGACGTACGGGACGCCGGAAATCAAGGAAGGCAAAATCAGCGCGAAGCTTTTGAAATGTTCGGGGGAACACGGCGGGGAATCCGTGCGCGTTGATGAAAAAAACGGGCAGAACGCGGTGACGCTGTACCGTGTTGTCGATGAAGTTTATAAAAAAGCGTCCTGGCTGGAATTAATGCCGCTGACGGGTCGGACGCATCAGCTGCGGGTGCACTGCGCTTTTATGGGACACCCGATTGTCGGCGACGCAAAGTATGCCGGCAAAGAATGTCAGGCGGAATATTTAAAATTCGGCCGCGATCTGCATCTGCATGCCCGGGCGTTGCGTATGCCTTTGCCGAACGGCAAAATGCTGGAAGTTTATGCGCCGTTATCCGAAAAAATGGCGAACAGTTTTGATTTTCTGGGATTTTCTTATAAAAAACCTGAAAATCCGTTTAAAAAATTTCCTTTAACGTAAGGAGAAAACGAATGAAAAAAGCTTTACTTGCAATTTTTGTTTTTGTCGCTTTATGCGCTTTGGTCGGTTTTTGGACGCTGCGGGACTTTGATCAAAAACTGCGTTCTGAAATTATCACGGCCGTATCGGAGAAAACGGGGCGTTCTCTGGTCATTGACGGAGAAACCAAAACACATTTTTCGCTGTCTCCTTCCGTTACGATCAACAATATTAAATTTACGAACGCTTCCTGGGCGGAAGAACCGTACATGGCGCAGATTGACAACCTGTCCGCGGAAGTCGAGCTGATGCCTTTGTTCAGTCGTCAGGTCAAAATAAAACGTTTTATTTTGAACGGAGTTCGCCTAAATCTGGAAATAGATAAAAACGGTAAAAACAACTGGACGTTTCTTGGCAAAAAAGCAGAGCCGGCAGGGCAGGCGGAAACAGTTCCGGAAAAAACTGCCGCAGAGGCAAAAGAAAAAAAATTTGGTTTTGAAGTCAACGATCTGGTTTTGCAAAATGTCAGCACGGTTCTGCTTGACCGGCAAAAAGACGAAACGTTCAACGCTTCTTTGAATACGTTAAACATGCTGTCGAATGAAGACGGCATGACTTTAACATCCGAATGGACGGTACAGGGTGAAACGTTTTCTTTGTCGGCGAAAACGGACGCTTTGACGGCTTTGTTCAACGGGAAGGAACCGTATCGGTTTGCGGCTGAAATCAATAACCAGAACTTGACCGTTAAAGCGGACGGAACGGTTACGCAGCCGTTAAAAACAAATCAAATCAATGCGTCTGTCAAAGCCGATGTGACGGATATTTCCGTCTTGAGTCCTTTTGCCGGCTGGCAGCTGCCGGCGGTGAAAAATATGGTTTTTACCGCGCAGATTGTCGGGACGCCGGATAATTTATCCGTTCCGACTTTTAACATGTCAATGGGAAAGGCGGAATCGTTTGCGGCTCAGGCGGCGGGAAATGTGCGTTCCGTTAAATCTTTTGTCATGCAGGTTCAGGCTGATGTTGATGCGCCGGATATGAAACAGGTTCCCGGTCTGCCCGCTTTGCCGGCTTCAAAAATGTCGGTGCAGGCGGAAATTGATAAAGGCGTCGCGTTGGAAAAGCTGGCTGTGAAAATCGGAAATTCCGATCTGTCCGGCCGCATTTTTGTGCACACGGATCAAAATCTGGCGGTGTACGCCGATGTTCATTCCGGGCAGCTGGATCTGTCGGAATTGCTGGGTGTGGCTCCGGTTCGTCCGAAACAGCTTTCCGGTTCGAAAAAACAATCTTCCTCTCAAACGGAAAACCCGCGTGTTTTTTCAGAAAAACCGCTGCCTTTTAACCGTCTGAAGGCCGCCAATATTAATATTACGGCCGGTGTTGATAAACTGATTGCCGCGGACAAGACAAATCTGGGAAAAGTTGCCGTTGCGGCATTGATGCAGGACGGAAAGTTTACTTTGTCTGACTTTAATCTGGCAAATTATGTTTCCGCACGGGCAGTGCTGGACGCTTCCGGCAAAACGGCGATTGTGGAAACGGACATAAAGTTTAGCAAAATGCCGCTGGCTTTGTTCTATGCCAAGAAAGGTTTGGAACGCGGAACATTAACGGGGGCCGTTCGTTTAAACAGCCGCGGCGTTTCGCAGAGCGCTCTGGCCGCCGCTTTAAACGGCCGGATTTTCCTGAACGTAAAAGACGCTCATATTAATTCGTTTCGTTTAATTGAACTGCCGCCATTCTTGTCATTCCTGTCCCCCGCCGATAAAACACAGCCGTTGACGATTTCATGCGCCGTTGTCAATGTGCCGGTGAAAAACGGCGTTTTGACGTCTGTCAAAAAGGTCGGCCTGGAAAGCAGCATGTTTGATTTGCAGGTTAACGGCGATGTTAATCTGGGAACGGAAAAGGTGGATTTGAAAGTGAATGTTTCGCCGCGTTCGGACGGAATTTTAGAATCCGTATTTAATTCCGTTTCTATCGGCGGGACGCTGGCTTTGCCGTCCGCCAGTGTCAATGCGGAAAAAACATTTGACCGGGCTTTGTCTTTGGGAATGGCGTTCTTTATGGGCGGAAAAGAGGCCGCAAAAGAACTGGTTCGTCAGGAAGCGTTGAAAAATGTTTGCGCGGACGCTTTGGCGGCGGACAAATGACAGACGGGGAACGTTTAAAAAGAACGCGGGAACAAATCGAATTCGCAGCGGCGGATACGATTTGTTTCTTTGCGCCGTATCCGGCGGCTTTGATGAAATTGCAACAGGAAAAATGGCAGCCTGTCATTGATAAAATCAATGCCGTTGGCTGTGATTTCCGGTCTTCAACGAGCTTTGAAGTCCGGCCGTTGTCGGACAAAACAAAAGCTTTTCTGGAACAAAGGCTGAACGCTTTAAACGATGAGACTTTTAACGCTTTTTGCGCCGTGTCGGGCGGGTGCCGGTCTGTTATTTTGGCTTTGCATGTTTTGGACGGTTTTTTGTCGGCGGATCAGGCTTTTGATCTGGCTGTTTTGGAAGAAACGTATCAAAATCAGTTCTGGACGGCGGACGAAGAAGCCGTCGCAGCCAGAGAAAACCGCAGACAGGCCGTTGTGCAGGCTGCCGGTAAACTGAAAGGATAGATTAAAATGGCTGAAGAAATTGTGCATATTCGGATTCACGGGCGTGTTCAGGGTGTTTTTTACCGCCAGTGGACAATGACCGAAGCCCGCGCGCGCGGCTTGTCCGGCTGGGTGCGCAACCGGGTTGACGGAACGGTTGAAGCGGTTTTTAAAGGCGAAACAGACGTTATCGCCGATATGGTCAAAGCATGCAAACGCGGATCTCCGCGCGCTTTTGTGACCAAAGTCGAATATCAGCTGGCGCCCGACGCCGTTATGGAAGAAATCATTGACGGAACCTTTGATCAAAAAAGGACGGTGTAGAATGGAAATCAGGCACGATGAAAAAAATCATACGTTTGAAACAATGATTGACGGAAAACGGTCGCATCTGGATTATGAAATTCAAAAAGAAGGCGCACATGAAAAAATGCTGTTTACGCATACTTTCGCCGCGCCGGAACACCGGGGCAAAGGAGTGGCGGCCGCTTTGACCGAATCCGGCCTGCAATACGCGCGTGAAAACGGATATGAAATCGTTCCTTTGTGTTCGTATGTGGCCGCTTATCTGGACCGCCACCCGCAGGATTAAAGCGGCCGGCGCGTTTTTTCGGTTGCTTATCCGGCGCAAGTCTGGTATTACCTTTGATGAATGTGCGGCCATGGTGGAATTGGTAGACACGCAAGCTTGAGGTGCTTGTTGCTTAACCGCAGTGGAAGTTCAAGTCTTCTTGGCCGCACCATTAAAACAATTCTTTTCCTTTTTTCTTTAAAAACACCTATACTGAAACAAAATTGTTTTCAGGAGTGTTGATGCCCGTCGTTTCGTTAATTTATCCGCCCGGACTGCTGTTTCAGCGCGGCGAAGACAGATGTCAGTCAAATATTGCTTCTTCCACGGCGACGTCCATGCGCGCCTGCAATGATTTAGGGTATGCGGCCGCGGTTTTAAAACAAAAGGGGTTTGATGTTTTTTTAAAAGATTATCAAACCGAACGGCTGACTTTGGACGATGTGACCGCTGATCTGAAAAACAATCGCAGCGATATGCTGATGCTCAGTACGACAAACGCGACTGTTTTTACGGATCTGGAAATCGTAAAACGGCTGAAAAAAATTTTTCCCGCTTTGTGCGTTGTGTTAAAAGGGGCTGTTTTCTTTGATCCCGAAGACGATCTGCTGGCTCAGCTGGATCTGACGAACGTTGATTATCTGATCGGCGGCGAATCCGATTTTATTATCGGCGATTTGGCGTCGGCTCATTTTAATAATCAGGCAAAACTGCCTTTGATCGGCGGTATCTTATACCGTAAAGACGGCCGGTGGGTGAAGACGGATTTTTCCCGCTGGCATGATGATCTGGATAATCTGCCTTTTCCTGATCGCGCGCTGATGAATAATGCGCTTTATCTGCGTCCGGATACGCAAGAGAAACAAGCGACAATCGCTACGTCGCGCGGGTGTCCTTCTAACTGCATTTTCTGCCTGACGCCGCATATTTCCGGTAAAAAACTGCGCCTGCGTTCGCCGGAAAGCATTTTTGCCGAAATTAAGCAATGTTATGAACAGTTCGGCATTAAAAATTTCTTTTTTAAGTCGGATACTTTTACGATAAACAAAGCTTGGACGACAGCCTTGTGCGATTTGATTATCAATTCTGCGCTGCACGGTAAAATCGAATGGGTCGCCAATTCGCGGGTCAATCCGATTGATCAGGAAACTTTGGTCAAGATGAAACAGGCCGGTTGTTGGCTGGTCGCGTTCGGTTTTGAATCGGGCAGCCCCGAATCTCTGGAAAAGATGAGAAAAGGAGCGACGGTCGAACAAAACAAGACGGCGGCCGCGATGGCTAAAAAAGCAGGATTGAAAGTTTACGGATTTTATCTGGTCGGTTTTCCGTGGGAGGATCGGAAACATTTGGAACAGACGGAAAAGCTGATGTTTGACATCAATGCCGATTTTATCGAACTGCATATTGCCACGCCGTTTTACGGAACGGGATTGTATGAAATGGCAAAAACGGCCGGATTGATTGACGAAAGCGTTTTAGGAAAAGATTACTTTAACGCGCCGACGGTCGGAACCCGGTATTTGTCGATTGATGAAATTGAACGTTTCCGTAAACGGGTTATTTTAAAATATCACCTGCGTCCGTCGTATATTTTGCGCAAACTTTGGTACGCGGCGTTTAAGCCGAGGATTTTGAAAAATTATTTTATTTTTGGAATCAAGCTGATTAAAAACACCTTGAAACGCTAATTAAGCGGCGGCCCATTTGATCAGGCGGCATATATGTACATTTTTATCCGGCGTTTTCCGGATCCGGATAACGCCAGATTTTATTTTCGAAATTTTTTAACAGCAGAAAATCGCCGTCTCTGCCGACGCAACGCTGGTCGTTGATAATAATTTTGCCGCCGCCGCCGGGAATGTCAATCGCATAAGTCGGGACGGCATATCCCGACGTATGACCGCGCAGCGCATTGATTAATTCGATCCCTTTGGTCACCGGAACGCGAAAGTGCATTGATCCGGCGATCGGATCGCATTGAAACAGGTAATAAGGACGGACTCTGACTTTTAATAATTCATGCATCAGTTTTTTTAATGTTTCCGCGTCATCGTTAACGCCTTTTAACAAAACTGTCTGAGATCCAGCCGGAATACCCGCATCGGCGATACGTTCGCAGGCTCTGACCGTTTCTGGCGTCATTTCGTCCGGGTGTGTAAAATGCAGGCTGAAAAAAACAGGGTGGTGCCGGCGTATGACTTTCATCAGACGGGGCGTAATGCGCATCGGCAAAACGGCAGGCACTTTTGAACCGATACGGATCATTTCAACATGTTTGATTTTGCGCAGAGCCGTCAACAGATAATCAAGCGTTTCATCGCTCATAGTCAGCGGGTCGCCGCCGGAAACCAAAACATCACGGATTTCCGGGTGTGAACGGATATAGTCAAAAACTTTTTCCCAATTTTGCTTTAATCCTGCTGTTTCGGAACAAGACGCATGCCGGCCGACCAGTCTGGAACGTGTGCAGTATCGGCAATAGGCCGAACAATATTGTGTTGTTAAAAATAAAACTCTGTCAGGGTAACGGTGTATCAATCCGGGAGCAACCTGACAGGGTTCTTCGCCCAGCGGATCATCTGTTTCTCCGGCGCCGAGTGTCTTTTCAGCCAAAGACGGCAGCATTGTTTTTCGCAAAGGTGAGCTTTGAAGCAAAGAAGCATAATATGGCGTGACGGCTGTCGGAAATGCGTCCGCCTGGTTTAAAGCCTGTGCTTCTTGCGGTGTCAACTCCAGAATACGCGCGATCTGCCGGTATGTTGTCAGCCGGTTCGCCAGCTGCCAGCGCCAGTCGTTCCACTGCGCGGCGGAAATATCCGGAAAAAAATGTTTGCGAAATGAACCGGCTCCAGTCATTTTAATAAAAACCCTTTCATAAAGCGGATTGTTTTAGTACAGTACAATAAATAGCCCAGAGGAGGGTAAAAATGAAAAAGTTTTTTTTATGGACAGCCTTGTCTTTCAGCTTTTTGCCCTTATCCGTTCGTGCGGCAACGATTCAAAACCTAGATAATAAGCCATATTCTCTGGTTGTGAAACAGGAAGATAAAACGTTTCAGGTGTTCATTGATTCCAGCGGCACAATCAAAGATTTATGCGCTTTTTGTACAATAGAAGTCATCGGATTCAGCCTGATGGACGTTGAAAATGAAGCGTATCTGGTTATTCGCGGCGGGGTATTAAGTATTCAAAACTAAATTATTTTATCTGTTTTATGCGGGATTTTATCTTTTAAAGGTAAAGAACGAACAGATGTTATTATAAAAATACCGTCTTGTTTTTCAAGACGGTATTTATTATTTGATCAGCGTAATGTTTTTGCGGAAACATAAGCGATCGCGGCATGTTCGGCGCAATACGGTTTATCCGGCAGGGCTTCTTTTCCGCAGAAATGGAAATCTTCGTCTTTCGGATCGCCAATCGGCCAGCGACAAGACGACGAGGTTAAATCGTTCACGGTAAATAATTTCTTTTTTTCTTTCTCAGCCGCTTTTTTCGCTGCAGCCGGCTTGACCGTTTTTTTCTTCTCAACAGGCTGTTGTGCCTGCGTATTTGCTCCGGCCGTATTTTCATCTTCGCCGCGGCGGATCGGAGAAGGGCGGCTGTTTAATCCCAGACGGTGCGCTTTACCGACAACGGCGTTTTTAGATACGCCCAAAGCCTTGCCGATTTCTCCCGTCGTTAATCCTTTATCCCAAAGGCGTTTGAGCTCTTCTACCTGTTCGTCTGTCCAACCCATAGTGTTTTCCTCTAATATATGCCGTAAACGGGTGTTTCTATAAACATCATGTCTCTGGTCGCAAAGACCTTTCGGATATTATCACCATAATTTTTTACCGCAAGCAGGTTTTCGCGCGTGGACGTATACATTCCTAAAAAAAGCTGAATGCTGTCCCAGGAAACCTGCCGGTCGTGCGGGGATAAAACGTCGAAAGACTTCGGCGGTTTTTTTAATCGGCGCCAAGCGGCCAAGTTCAAAGCGACGGCCGGACTCATATTTGCGACTCGGCGCGCTTTGATGATTTTATCAACGGTGATGCCCCAGCTTTCCAATGTAAAACCGTTTTTGGCAATGGTTTTTGCAAAACGTTCTTTTTCGGGCAGACGGTTGATTTTATCCACCAGCGTCTGCATCGGGTTTAACATTTCGCCCATCAGGTTATTGTCGCTGAGCGACATATCGCGCAAAGCGGTATGAAATTTATCGAAACGGTTATTGCCGAATTCTTTTTCGATCTCTTGAAACGAAGCCAAAGCCGCTTCAACGTCGCCTTCCGTCAGCGCGGACGTCTGCGTGACTTGATCTGCCGGCGTTTGCGGACGGACTTGTTTTTCCAAGGCGGCTCCCGTTCTGTATTGTTCGGGCGAAAGCATTTTATGCTTTTTCAACAAGGTTCTGTTGTTGAGTATAAACAAATCGTCGGGTTTGGTATTTTCGTCAATTTTGATGATTTTGCTGTACCCTTTAAAGGTTGATTTTTCGCGTTCCGGTCTGGCCCAGGCTTCCGGCATTAAATAAATGTACAGGTGTGTTGACATATATTTGCCGTATTTTTTTGCATATTCTTTCATTTGCGGCGCAATCCGCGTCGGAAATTTTCCTTTGGTTTCCTTTATGCCGGGGATATTTAAAATCCGGTCGGATACATAAGGCATTTCATGAATGAACGGTCCGATATACTGATAAGCATATTTGGGCAGCATTAAAATCAGGCGGTAAATATCGTCTTCCAGTTTTTCGTTGGCTTTCAGCATGGCGTCCAGTCCGCCGGGATAAGACGTTTCAATCATTTCGACAATGGCCGAATAGACGGTTTCCTGATTGATCGCTTCAACTTTTCTGTTTTTTTTCGCCGTTTTGCTTTCGACGCTTTCTTTCAGTTCGGCCATCAAGCTTTTAAAGCGGCCTTCCGTTTCTTGCAAAGAAGAAACCGGGGCGGATTTTTCCTCTGTTTCTTCTTCAACGACAGTGACTTCCAGCGGCTGCCAGTTTAAGCGTTCCTGAGCCGCCGCCGGTAATGAAAATAAGACTGTAAGACAGAATAGTTTCAGCATATTTTTAAGAGTTTTGCACCCTGACCGTATAATTCAGAACCGTTTGTCCCTTTGCCGGAACTTCAACGACCCATTCAACCTGACGCGCTGTCGGCGTTGTGTACGGTATGGACGAATCCGTAATTGTCCACTGGTTGGAAAAATCCTGACGATATGTGATTTTGACAGGAGTGTCTTTGGCATTTTTAAAAGTCAGAGCATAGCCGGCTTCATAAGCTTTGTCCGAAAAAGGCGTATAAGCCGTTTCTTTGCCCTGAACGGTCACGTCGAAAGCGCTGCCCAGATTAAGCTTAATCCGGCCGTTTTCGGGAATATGATTAATTTTGTCTTCGCCGACAAAGAACATATTCTGTTTTGAATTGGCTTTGTAAACGCGGATAATGCCGCTCGGCAGAGATAACCCCAGATTAGACGCTTTGTCATTATCAAACTGCAAAACGACATTGGCGCTGCGCAGATCAAATTCGCCGGAACTGTGGCGTCCCCGGTAAACGGGTACAATATTGGTGAATTTGTATTCTTTTTTCACTTTGACGCCCGAAGCCGACAGCAAAGCCAGCTGTTTCGTTTGGTTTGAAGCGATATCCGTTTTGCGGCCCAAAGAATATAAATGATAGTCCATTAACTGTTCTTCGATCATAGCGTCGCCGGCTACGGCGGATTCCGCAAAAGCCATATTGCGCGCTTTCATCATCATCGGCCTGGGAACGGCAGGGGGACGGACGCGGTTAACGGAACCCGCAACGAATTGGATATCCGCGTTGTTATAAGCGATTCCCGATGTGTTGGTCAGCGTAACCCAGCCGTTTAAGTTTAAAGCGTCTTCGGCGTCGTTTAATTCGGCGACATAATCGGCGCGCCAAGTCAGTCCGTTTGTCAGATAACTCAGTTCAACGTCGCGTCTCCCCGCGTCATTTGCAGCAACATTAATGGTTAATGTCGGCTGGTCATACAGATCTGCCGGGATATCGGGGAAAATCAAACGTCCGCTGTAATCCGTTTCGATCCGGTCGCCGATTTTTAAAACAAGCCCGGCGTCAACAGAGAGAACTTTAGCGTTTTCAATCGTTTTTTTGCCGCTGATGTAATGTGTTTCAATGACTTGAATATCTTTTCCCATAAACTTGCGCAGCAAAGATTCCCGCGACAGCAGATCAAAATTGAAATTTTGTTCGCGAACGGTTAAACCGCTGCCTTCAAATAAAGCCGTTTCCGGCTGGATTTGAGCGGAAACACCTTGAAAAGAAAGAATATTTTCTCCTTTATTCAGATCAACGGACCGGCTGTCTTTAACCAGTCCCAGCCCGTTGTTGTAAACGGTTACGTTTAAAGATTTGACGGCGTCCTGAGGAACGGTTGTATCCGCCGAAACGGAGTGAGCGGAAAAACAAACGGCGGCCAGCGACAAAAATATTCTTTTTTTCAGCAAAGCGGTTCCTCCTCTGACAAATGGTTAAATTTTCATTTATTTTACGGGGGCAGACCGTTTTGTGCAAGGATAATCTTTTTTGATTCAAAAGCCGGCGGTATAGAAAAAAGTTTGCACACAGGCGTGGAAAAACGTATAACCTAATTTGTGAAGTTATGTTTTACAAAATTCGGGAATGATCGCATGAAAGTCGGAATTGTCGGAACGGGATATGTCGGGCTGCCCACGGGCGTCGGTTTGGCAGAATTGGGGCACGACGTCGTATGTATTGACGCCGCTGTGGAAAAAATCAATGCTCTGAAGGCCGGAAAAATCACTTTGTTTGAAGACGGGCTGGAAGACTTGTTTCATAAAAACGCCGCTTCGGGCAGATTAAAGTTTACTTCCGATATGAAAGAAGGCGTTGAAAACGCGGACATTGTCATTCTGGCCGTCGGCACGCCGCCGCACCCCGTGACCAAAGAAGCGGACATGCAGTACATTCATGCCGCCGCGCGCGAATTGGCGCGGCATTTGACAGGATATACCGTTGTAGCCAATAAATCGACCGTCCCCGTCGGCACGGGCGACGTGGTTGAAGAAATGATCCGTCAGGTAAATCCGCAGGCGGACTTTGACGTCGTTTCTTTACCGGAATTTCTGCGCGAAGGCTTTGCCGTTCATGACTTTTTCAATCCGGACAGAATTATCGTCGGGGCGAATACGGACCGCGCCGCCGATGTTATCAGGGATTTGTACAAGCCGTTCGGGGAAAAAGCGCATATGCTGTTTGTCAAGCGCCGCTCGTCCGAAACGATTAAGTATGCTTCGAACGCTTTTCTGGCAATGAAGATTCATTACATTAATGAAATGGCGAATTTCTGCGAACAATCAGGCGCGGACGTTTATGAAGTTGCTCAAGGTATGGGTATGGACACGCGCATCGGGGCGAAATTTTTAAATCCCGGACCCGGGTACGGCGGTTCCTGTTTCCCTAAGGACACAAACGCCATGGCCTATATGGCCAGGGGATACGGCGTGGAAATGTCGTTGATCGAAACGACGATCCGGCAGAACGACGCGCGCAAAACGCAGATGGCCGAACGTATTTTAAAGGCGGTGGAAGGCGTTAAAAAACCGCGGATTGCCGTTTTGGGGCTGGCTTTTAAAGGGGGAACGGACGACTGCCGCGAAAGCCCTGCTATGGAAATTATCTGTGAATTGCTGAAGCATGATGTGGAAATTGCCGCTTATGATCCCAAAGCTATGGAAACGGCCAGAAAGCTGGTCGGCGATCAAATCGTCTATGCCGCAGATGCTTTTGCCGCCGCAAAGGGCGCTGACGTTCTGGCGGTTTTAACGGAGTGGGCGGATTTTAAAACGCTGGATCTGGCTGAAATCAAATCGCTGTTGAACGCGCCGAAGATTGTCGATCTGCGCAATCTGCTGGATAAAGCGGAAGCCGAACGGCTGGGGTTTGATTATGTCGGCATCGGCCGCTGAAAACATAATTCTGGAAACGCAAAGGACTTTTCTGCGTCCGTTAAGGCAGACCGACTTTGCCGATCTGGCGGAAATTCTGCAGGATCCGGCTGTTATGTACGCTTATGAACATGCTTTTGACGATCGGGAAGTGCAGAATTGGCTGGATAATCAGCTGCGGCGTTATGAAAATGACGGTTTCGGGTTATGGGCGGTTATTTCCAAGTCAACGGGCGGTTTCATCGGCCAGGTCGGTTTGACGCGGCAGGAAACGCCGCGCGGGACGGAAACGGAAATCGGCTGGCTGTTGAAAAAAGCCTGCTGGCATCAGGGATTCGCGACGGAAGCGGGCGAAGGCTGCCGCCAATACGCTTTTAATATTTTGAAAAAACAAAAGGTTGTCAGCATTATCCGCGATACAAATCTGGCGTCGCGCAAAGTTGCCGAACGTTTGGGCATGCGGCCGCGGTTTTCTTTTGTAAAGCATTATTACGGTATGGATATGCCGCACATTGTTTATGCGGTTACCACCCCATAGAATCCAGATTTTTTTCGATCAATCCGATTGTTTTTTCGGAAAAAACCATTTTATCGCGGGTATTGTTGAAAAATTCGCGCACATGGGCTTTCGTCCATTTTTTTCCCAGCCGAGTCCGCCCCGCGCCAGCCCAGTCGCAGATCATTTCACGCACGTCCGTTTCTGTCATGTCCAGCGCTTTATAGGAAACGCCGTTGGCCAGAATCCAATACTGCCAGTGATGACGTGAACGGTTGAAATGCGCCAGAATCGCTTTTTGATAATCTTCGGGCGCGCCGCAGGGGTCGTAGTTGCCCGACGTATCGCGGATTTTGCGGATCTGCGGGTAATATTTGGCGTAAACGTACAACATGGACGGCAGCAGCAGTTTGTCCCAGTCATGAATCAGTCCCCGCCAAAACAGCCCGTGTTTAAAGCAGTAGTACATCACCCAGAATTTATGACGCAGCAGATAAAAAATATACATGCCTCTATTTTAAACAGGCAATCAGGTCTTCTGCAATCAGATTTTCTCCGGCGGCTTCGGCGGCGCGGGAATGAATCCAAACGGCGGCGCAGGCGGCCTCAAAGGGAGCTAATCCTTTTGCCAGCATGGCTCCGATAACGCCGTCCAGGACGTCTCCGCTGCCTGCCGTTGCCAGACCGAAAGAAGCGGCGCCGTTAATGGCGGCCCGTCCGTCCGGAGCGGCAATGACGGTGTCGGCTCCTTTTAAGACAACCGTGCAGTTCAGCGTTTCGGCGGCGGCCAGAGCCTGCGTCAGTTTGTCTTGCCCGTCCAGTTCCGGAAACAGGCGGTGAAATTCGCCGGCGTGCGGCGTGATAACGGCGCGGGACAAGTCTTTGGCGCTTTTAATAAAAGGAAGCGCTCCGGCGTCGGCGACGAAAGGCTTTTTCGATTCTGCCGCGGCATGCAGCAATGCTTTTGTCCTTTCCGGTTTTAATGCGCCCATGCCGATGACGGCGGCGGTTATTTTGGGATTGCCGATTTGTTTTCCAAGCTCTTCCGTACTGCCGGCCGTTTGAATGACCAAGCCGGGATCGCAGGCCGCAAAGGATTGAACGGCCGCCGGATCGCAGCAGACGGCAACCCAGCCCGCGCCGGCCCTGCGTGCCGCGGCGGCGGTCAGCCGGGCGGCTCCGGCCATTTCGCCCGCGCAGACCAGAACGGCGCCGCGCGAATATTTATGATCGTAAGGCGTCGGTTCCGGAACATGGAACAGTTCGGGCGTGTTTTCGTGGAAACGCGGCGCTTGATGCGCGACGGTTTCATCGGGAATTCCGATCGGACAGACGAGCAGTTTTCCGGCGCGTTCTTTGCCGGGGTAAAGGAAATGGCCGATTTTCGGGCGGCAGAAAGTAACCGTCATATCGCAAAACGGCGCCGTTCCCAGAACGGCACCCGTGTCGGCCTGTACGCCGCTGGGGATATCCAGCGCGACGCAGGGCAGGGACGTTTCGTTTAATGCGTTGAAAAAATCGGCAATGTCGTTTTCGATCGGCCGGGTCAGACCGATACCGAAAACGGCGTCAATAAACAAACCGCCGCTTTTTTCCATTTTTTTTAACCGCTTGAATGACGGCGGACGGATTATTCCTTTGAATTTTCGGGCATTGATAGCCGCGGCGGGCGATAATTTTTTTTCATCGCCGGTCAAAGCGACCTCTACCGGCCAGCCCCAGTTGTGCAAAATACGAGCGACAACAAAGCCGTCGCCGCCGTTATTGCCGACGCCGCACAGAACCGTTACGGGACGTTTGGTATAATTTCGGGCGATTTGACATGCGGCGGCGAATCCGGCGTTTTCCATCAATTGGATTTCCGGCATGATCTTTGCATGTGTTTCTTTGTCAGCGCCGTACATTTGGGCGGTTGTCAAAATTTCCACGGG
>JBJFAY010000117.1:0-15348 GCA_051888155.1 Alphaproteobacteria bacterium | reverse complement strand
AACAGATCGTTTTGTCAGCGGATAAACCGCCCGTTAATCTGGAAGGGATTGAAGAACGCTTAAAAACTCGTTTGGGATCCGGTCTGGTGGCGGATATTCACCCGACGACGTATGAACTGCGGCTGGGGATATTGGAAAGCAAGGCGCAGAATTTGGGAGTATACGTTCCGCAGGACGTTATTTCTTTTCTGGCGGAAAAGATTACGGCCAGCGTGCGCGAACTGGAAGGGGCGCTGCTGCGTGTCGCCGCGCATGTCCAGCTGATGGGCGGCGAAGTGACGCTGGAACGCACATGCGATATTCTGCGCGATATTTTAAGCGTTTTGGATCGCCGCGTCACGATTGAGGAAATTCAGCGTAAAGTGGCGGAACGGTACAATATCCGTCTGAGTGAAATGATGTCGAAGCGCCGGGAACGTTCTGTGGCCCGGCCGCGCCAGATTGCGATGTTCTTGGCGAAAAATCTGACGACGAAATCGCTGCCGGATATCGGCCGGGCTTTTAACCGCGACCATACAACGGTGCTGCACGGCGTCAAAGCGGTTGAAGAACTGCGTGAAAAAGATCCGGCGTTCAGGGAAGAAACCGACGATCTGCGCCGTATGCTTTCCGTTTGAAAACGGGCGTTTTCCGCGCGTGCCGAAAATTAGTGCGACTCGGTAAAAATCTTTAGTGTTTCCGATATTTTTTGCTTTGGAAAAACGGCAGATGTGGTATACTGCATCGAAATAGTTTTTAACCCTTTTTGATGAGTTTGGTTCTATGAAATTTACGATTGAACGCGCTGCTTTATTGAAGTCTTTGTCCCATGTTCAGAACGTGGTGGAACGCCGCCACACCAATCCTTTGCTGTCGAATGTAAAAATTATGGCGGCGGACGACGGAATTGTGCTGAACGCGACGGATAACGAACTGGAAGTCAGTGAAAAAACGCCGGCTAAAGTCGATACGGCCGGGGCGATAACGGCGCCCGCGCACAAGCTGTATGAAATTGTGCGTAAACTGCCCGACGGCGCTGAAATCGAATTTGTTTTAAACGCCGAAAACAATCAGCTGAAAATGACGGCGGGGCGTGCCAAGTTTGCTCTGGCGACCATGGCGGGCGAAGATTTTCCTTCGATTGCCGAAGGGGATATGACGCATCATTTTACTTTAAAGGCGTCGGATCTGCGCGATCTGATTGACCGGACGTCTTTTGCCGTTTCAACGGAAGAAACGCGCTTTTATTTGAACGGGATCTATTTGCATGAAGCAACCTCCAAAGAAGAAAAGATTCTGCGCGCCGTTGCGACGGACGGTCATCGTCTGGCCTGTGCGGAAGCCGTTTTCCCCGAAGGGGCGGCCGGTATGCCCGGAATTATCATTCCGCGCAAAGCGATCGGCGAATTAAGCAAGCTGCTGGCTGAAGAAGCAGAAGACGTCAAAATTGATTTGTCGACATATAAAATCCGCTTTACGTTCGGCGGTCTGGTGCTGACTTCTTTGCTGATCGAAGGGACGTATCCTGATTATGAACGTGTTATTCCGACGGAAAACGACAAAGTCATGGAAGTTGACGCGCAGGCTTTGACGGCGGTTGTCGACCGTGTGTCCAGTCTGTCCGAAAAATCGCGCGCCGTCCGTTTGACGCTGTCAAAGGATCTGGTAAAGGTTTCCGCGGCAAATGCCGAAGAAGGCAGCGCGGAAGACGAGCTGGAAGTCAAATATTCCGCCGATCCGATTGATGTCGGGTTTAACTATGTTTATTTGGAAGACGTTTTAAAACAGATTAAGGGCGGTCTGGTGCAGATTGCTTTTTCGGATTCGGCTTCTCCGACGATTTTGACGGATATGTCGGATCCCAGTGTTTTGTTCGTTTTAATGCCAATGCGGGTGTAAGACAATTTTAACGGCAAATGAACTGATGTATGCGCGTTCGCGGGACGCTCTGCCCGCGGCGGCGCAATGCCCGGCGCGGCAGGCTGAAACGTCTGCGGCGGGGGTTCGCGTCAGCCGTTTGCAAATGGCGCGGTTTCGCAATTATCCTTTTCTGCGGCTGGATCTGCCGAGCGAGGCCGCTCAGATTGTTTTGACGGGAAAAAACGGCTGCGGAAAAACAAATCTGTTGGAAGCCGTTTCTCTTCTGGCGCCGGGCAAGGGGCTGCGGCAGGCCGGATTCCGGGATATTCTGCCTAAGGGCGAAGCTGCCGGTTCCTGGGGAATAGCGGCGGCGCTGCGCAAAGGGGACGAAGAAATAGACGTGGCGACCGATTACGAAAATATTTCGGGACGGCGGACGGAAAAACGGCGCGTCCGGTTAAATGGAGCGGTTATTTCCCAAATGGATCTGGGGCAGGTTTGCTCCGCCGTATGGCTGACGCCCGGCATGGACAGGCTGTTTGCGGGCGATCCGGCGGGGCGGAGGCGGTTTTTGGACCGTTTGACGCAGACGTTTTTTGAAGACCATGCCCGTGCCTGCGCCGCTTACGGTCAGGCTTTGCGCCAGTGGGGAGCTTTGATCCGTGAAGGCAAAACGGACGAACGCTGGTTGTCGGCTTTGGAAAAAACAATGGGCAAGTACGGCGCAAAAGCCGCTTTGGCGCGCCGCGCGGCCGTTTCTTTGCTGCAAGAAGAGCTGGAACGGGAAATGGCGGCCTTTCCGCGGGCGCTTTTGTCCTTGCAAGGCGGCGGAGAAGACGAACTGGCAAAAATGCCGGAAGAAGAAACTGCCGAGTTTATCCGGGCGCATTTTTCCCGTTCTCGTGACGTTTACGCGCAAAACGGTTCCGCCGGCGGCGTGCATACGGTTGATCTGGCGGCGCAACATCGGGAAAAAAATATGCCCGCGGCGGCCTGTTCGACCGGAGAACAAAAAGCTTTGCTGATTTCCGTTCTGCTGGCGCACATCCGGGTTCAGGCAAAACGCAAAGGGGCTTTGCCGCTGGTGCTGTTTGACGAAGTGACCGCGCATCTGGACGACCGGCGTCGGGACGCTTTGTTTGATGAAATTTCTGCGTTGAAAACGCAGGCGTGGCTGACGGGAACGACTCCCCGGCCTTTTGAAGGTTTAAAGAAAACGGCGCATTTCATCGCCGTGGACGAATTGTTGCGGACCGTTCCCGACTGGGCGGCCGCGTCTTGATAAAAAAGGTGTACTATGACGGAAGAAACAAACCTGCATTCCCCCTCTGATTATAATGCCGAATCGATTAAGGTTCTGAAAGGGCTGGACGCTGTCCGCAAACGTCCCGGCATGTATATCGGCGACACGGACGACGGAACCGGTCTGCATCATATGGTGTATGAAGTTTTGGATAACGCGATCGACGAATCTTTGGCGGGATATTGCACAAGGACGGAAACGATCATCAATTCCGACGGTTCCGTTACGGTGCGCGACAACGGCCGCGGCATTCCGACCGATATGCACAAAGAAGAGGGCGTTTCCGCCGCGGAAGTCATTATGACCCAGCTGCATGCGGGCGGCAAATTTGATCAGAATTCGTATAAGATTTCGGGCGGTCTGCACGGCGTGGGCGTTTCTGTCGTCAACGCATTGTCTTCGTCTTTAAAGCTGCGTATCTGGCGTAACGGTAAAGAGCATTATATGGATTTCAGAAACGGAGTTGCCGTTGCGCCGTTAAAGGTTGTCGGCGACGCCGTTCCGGCCGACCGGACGGGTACGGAAGTAACGTTCCTGCCGTCGCCTGAAACCTTTACGCAGACAGAGTTCAGCTTTGACACTTTGGAACACCGCCTGCGCGAACTGGCTTTTTTAAATTCGGGCGTTCATTTGGTTTTGAAAGACGAACGTCCCGGCAATCCGCGCGAAGTCGAATTTTGCTATGACGGCGGTATTCAGGAATTTGTCCGTTATATTGACCGGTCAAAAACGTCGATTCATGACGGTGAAATTGCGATTTCCGGCGAAAAGAACGGTATTGTCGTCGAATTGGCGATGGAATGGACGGACGGTTATCATGAAACGACGCTGTGCTTTACCAATAACATTGCCCAGCGCGACGGCGGGACGCATCTGGCCGGATTCAGGGCGGCGCTGACCAGGACGATTAACGCTTATGCGCAGGAAACCGGATTGTTGAAAAAAGAAAAAGTCGAACTGTCCGGCGAAGACATGCGCGAAGGATTGACTTGCGTTTTGTCGGTCAAAGTACCTGATCCGAAATTTTCGTCCCAGACGAAAGACAAGCTGGTTTCTTCCGAAGTCCGCCCCGTTGTTGAAGGAATTGTCGGCGATAAACTGGCTCAGTGGCTGGGCGAACACCCGGCGGAAGCGCGTAAGATCGTCGGCAAAGTCGTTGAAGCGGCCGCCGCGCGCGAAGCAGCCCGCAAAGCCAGAGATTTAACGCGGCGCAAAGGTGTTCTGGATATGGCTTCTTTGCCCGGAAAACTGGCGGATTGTCAGGAACGCGATCCGGCTTTGTCCGAAATCTTCATTGTGGAAGGGGACTCTGCGGGCGGTTCCGCAAAACAGGGACGCAACCGCGCGACGCAGGCGATCCTGCCGTTAAGAGGTAAAATCTTAAACGTTGAACGCGCCCGGTTTGACAAGATGTTAAATTCTGCGGAAATCGGTACGATGGTCACGGCGTTTGGCACCGGAATCGGCCGCGACGATTTTGACGCGGACAAATGCCGGTATCATAAAATCATTATCATGACCGATGCGGACGTTGACGGATCGCATATCCGTACGCTCTTGTTGACTTTCTTTTTCCGTCAGATGCCCGAACTGATCGAACGGGGATATGTTTATATCGCTCAGCCGCCTTTGTATCGCGCGCGCCGGGGTAACTCGGACATTTATCTGAAAGACGAACGCGCTATGGAAGATTATCTGATCAATCAGTCTGTCCAGGACAGTGTTTTTGTGCGTTACGACGGCGTCCAGATTGCGGGCGAAGATTTAAAACGTCAGGCGGAAGAAGCCAGAAACTGCCGTCATCTGATAGACGCTTTGTCGCGTCAGATTCCGGCTAAAATTATTGAACAAATGGCGATTCACGGCTTGTTTTCTCCGGACGTTTACGATAACGCCGAAAAAGCCGCTCAGGCTGCGAAAGCATTGGCTGTGCGTTTGGACGAACTGGAACCGGAATATGAACGCGGTTGGCGCGCGGATTTTGAAAACGGCGCCTTTGTGTTCAGACGGACGCTGCGCAGCGTAACTGAAGAATATGTTGCCGATATTAGCTTCCTGTCCAGCGGCGAAGCGAAAAAATTAAACGAACTGTATGCGGATCTGCATGAATCTTATGCCAAAACAGGGGTGTTTAAGGCCAAAGACAGCGAATTTAAATTAACGGGACCGGTAGCGTTGTCCGACGCCGTTTCTCAGATCGGGCGCAAAGGGATTTCCATTCAGCGCTATAAAGGGCTGGGCGAAATGAATCCGGAACAGCTGTGGGAAACGACGCTGGATCCGAATGCGCGTTCTTTATTGCAGGTTAAAATTACGCATTTTGATCAGGCGGAATCCGTGTTTTCCATGCTGATGGGCGATATTGTCGAACCGCGCCGCGACTTTATTCAGGATAACGCGCTGAACGTCGTTAATCTGGACGTTTAAAAAGGATAGGTTTTTTTATCCGTATTAAAAAAAACGCTTGCAGTTTTTAAAAAATACGCTATAAAGAACCTTGCCGTGCCGGTGTAGCTCAGTTGGTAGAGCAACGCATTCGTAATGCGTGGGTCCGGTGTTCGAGTCACCGCACCGGCACCATTAAAAAACTTAAAAAAACGACCTGAAATGGTCGTTTTTTTGTTTTTTAGCAATAAGCGTTAACGCAACAAGCCGGAGGCGCCGTTGAGTTTATGCGGAATTGGAAAGCCTTGTATTTCAACGGATACAAGGCTTTTTTAGTGTTTGTTTTTCGGTACACGGATTTGCTCTTTTGCGTTGATATTTTTCCTATTTTTGCACAAAATTTGCACAAATTTTCTGTTTTGTTCATGGGTTTGAAATAAAGGGATTCTCTTTAAAAGTTTGATTTTGACAATCGAACGGTTATAGTGCTTTCGCCGTTTCGCTTTTGAACGGCATCGGCTGTCTTCAGTCTGAAAGGCAGGTGAGTAACATTAGTATAATACAAAAAAGCATGCGGCTGATTTTATTGGCCGTAATTCTGATCTTAAGCGCGACGAAATCCGCTTGGTGACGAATATGGGGACTTGGTGTTAACGGCACCTTGTCCCCATTGCTTTCTAATTAGTATAATACATAGTAAATATACGTTATTCATACTGCTTTTGTCAAGCGTCACTGCCCAATAGAGCCAAGAGCGGCACGCCAGACTTTGCCGACCGCGATGTAATAATCGTTTCGGATTACTTCAAACAGGCTTTTTTCATGCTGTAAAGCAAGAGATATTCTGTGTTTTTGTTGCAAAAATTCATCAAAAAAGTTTAAACCATTCGGAATTTCGGTTAGAACTGTCTTGCGCACTGCAATTTTTATTCCGGAAAAACGATATGCTGATAATCAATATTAATGGACCGATAAACGCGGGTAAATCAACAATCTGCCAGTTGCTCGCAAAAGATTTGCCGGACTGTTTGTTCATTGAAGTCGATGATTTGCTGAGTGATGAAGAACAAGAAGCGCTGAATTTGGATTTTATGGGCGGGATTATGGAACGTCTGCGGCGTTTGGACCATAAAATTGCGATTGAAAAAAACGCCGACCGGTACAGTATGATCTTATTTGCTTATCCGATGAAAAAAGATAATTACGGCCGTTGGAAAAAATTTGAAGACGCACTGACAAACTTTGTGAATATAACGCTGTCGCCTTCGTTGTCTGTCTGCCTGACAAACCGCGGAAACAGAGAGCTGGACGCATGGGAAAAAAAGCGTATCAAACAAATGTACGACGAAGATTACCATTGCCCGAAACAATCGGATTTAATCATTGACAATACAGATCAAACACCGGAACAAACAGCCGAAATAATCAGGAATTTTTTGAAAAAATACGGAATATAAAAGGACTTGCGCTTTATTTCTTTTCAATAAATTCAAAGTGTTGGTAATCTTTGACGTTTATCCAATCGCCGCCCCAGATAAAGCCGTGTTTTTTTAAAACGCGATAGATCAAGCTGTTTTGATCAATTTTGTGGTCGAAATTTTTTGTTCTGTCCGCGTAAACGGCCGCGTTGTCCGGAGAAACAATCGTTTTATCTCTTGTTATTTTAACATAAGGATTATATAGCGGATTGATATCTACGGCCAGCCCGAAAGAATGGTTGGATAATTTGTTTGTGCCGGCGATTTTGCGGTAATTGAAACAGGACGTGTTGTTGTCTTTCATGGATTCATTGTCATTGCCGCCATATTCTTCAATCAACCTGATTTTTTCAATGGGATAGGCGTTTTCATACAACTCCCGAAAAACGGCGGCGATTTTCGGCGCTATTTTTTTATTGCAGATTAAATGGCCGTCACGGATCTGTCCGTCAAAATCGTAATGAAGAACATGAATATAAGCCAGATCGTCATAAGAAATTTTGGCTTCTTCCTCTGACTTTGGAAAGGAAACGCCGGTGATTTTTTGTCTGAGATCTTCATTTATCGGGCGGATAAAAAAAGCGCTTTCCGCCGCTTCGGAAACAAAAGAAATAAGTATAGCCGACGCGGCCAGAGCAGGTAAAGACAGCTGTTTTATAAATAAAAGCATTTTGTTTTTTCCTCTTAAAACAAAACACAGGACAAATATCTGTCCTGTGTTCGTTCTGTAAAAAACGCAAAGTATCACCAGCCAAATCCGCTGCGTTTGGAATATTTTGACGTTTTAGTGCGTACACGGGCGACTTCTTCCCCGCTTTCGATTTCCGTAATACGCAGGTTGACGGTGTATTCCTTAATGGTCTTGCCGTTCAGCGTTTTCGGGTTCATGCGGACGGCGCCGAAAATCAACACTTCCGCGCCGGTGGCTTTTCCGACTTTTTTAATGTCCGAAGCCTTTACCATACCGTCGCTTTGATATTGCAGTTCTTTTAAGATTTTATCGCGGGCTTTGGCGTCGATCAGCACGTAGTCGCCCGACGCCGAAAATTCGTTTAACAATTCGTCATTTAAATCGTCGATCGGAAAATAAGCCTCTGACGTTTCGTTTTGAACTTCGGCGATAAATAAACGCGGCCGATGTCCCAGCTGCGCCAGATAGCGCTGATAACCGCGGTGACGATCCAGTTGTTTGATCATGTCTTTCACGGCGATTTCCGTGTCCGTCAGCAACCATTCGTCAGTGATGCTCATTGCTTTTTCATCACCTTCCGCCGTTGACAGGCGTTCGGCTTTAAATCCGGCGCAGCCCTGAAGTAACAGGACTGATCCCAAAGCCAATGTAAAAAAAGTTTTTTTCATGTCAGTGTTCCTTTGTTTTTAGAAATTCAGGTTTAAAACATTTTCGTTCAGGTAAGCCTTTAAAGATTCCAGAGCGTTTGAAAACGCTTGTCTTTCATTTCGGCCGGTTTCCGTCAGCGTCGTTGCCAGAACGTCAATCGTTTTTCCTTTTTTATCCGGCGCTTTCATTGTGAAATGATAAGCGTATTTTACAAATCCGTCGATATTGGAATATTGTTTTTCCGGTTGCAAAGAAACAGTAACCCGGGGCGTTTGGCCGTCGGCTTCGTCGGCAAAGGTATAACCGTTTTCCTTTAATACGTCGCGCACTGTCTGATCAAAAGCTTTGTCCGGTTTTCCGGCAATGCTTAGAAAAATATGACGTTTGCCGATACGGGCTTTTTTGTTGCCGTATACCTGTTCATACGTGATTTTTTCAATAACCGGCGATCCGGTCAGAACAATATGGCGCCGGTTTAAACCTTGCCTTTGTTCATAAAGTTTTTCCAAACGAACGGCTGCTGCCGGAGAATCTTCCTGCAACAGCGCTTTCATTTTTTGATCCAAATCATCAATTTCTTCTTGAGTAATACGGGCGGCGACAGGCTTATTTAAAGCGGCCAGAGCATAAATATCCGTCGGTGTTTCAAATATTTCTTTGATTTCAACGGCATTCAGCGGCACGTCCGAAGATTCGGAAATGTAATCTTTAACTTTTAAAACCGAATCATCGCCGTATTGATCCTGTATATATTCAAAAGAGGATTTGATCTTGGTTTCGAAAATTTTTGCCAATCCGCTGCGTGCGTCCGCTTTGGCGCTGTTTATGCCGGAACCGATTCCGACGGCGCACAATTCTGTTTTAGCGCAGACGGCGTACGGATTATCAATCCATGCGGGTTTTTCTTTACCGGATTTTGCTTGTGCCGGAGCTATGGCGGATAACAGCAGTCCTGTCAGAAGAATCTGTTTTATCATTTTTGTTCTTTCAAAAGGTTATCGTGCGGCGTTTAATTCCGTTATATAGGAGTTGATCACACTTTCCAAAGCTGCTTTATTTTTGTTTTTCTGATTTTTTTCTTTGTATGTGTTTAACGCTTCTGCCAAAGCCGTCTTTTTGACTTTTACGACAGCGTTGCATTTATAAGACGTATAGTCTTTTTGCGCGCCTTTTTCTTTTTTATAAGAACGCTTCTCCCAGTATTTATCGGCGACGGCCGCGCCGCGCAGACCGGCCTGAATATTTTGTTCCAATATTTCTTTTAATTTATTGTCGGCCGCATCATTCTGAAGCGCGGAGCTTTTCTTTAATCGGCTGATCAATTCACGGGCGGTTTCGGACGCTATTTTTTTTACAGCGATTGTTTCAGCGTTTTTTAAGCATAAACGCTGGTTAATATTTTGCGCGCTGCCGGTAAAGTAAAGGTTTTTTGCAGCTTCGGCGGGTGCGTCGATCTTGTGCGCTTTGGATTGCTGTATCCAGAACGGTTGAGAGCTTTCCGATGCGTCCGCAATGTCGTAATCGGACATAAGACCGGCGCAGGCGGACAACAGACAAAAAGCGAAAACGGCAAACAGGTATTTTTTCATGATTTTCTCTTTAAAGAAGTTTCCTTTGTTATTTTTATCCGTTTGGTATATTCAGGTCAATCAAAACAGGGCGGGACTTGTCAACGGTAAAAGAAAAAGTTTTCAACTTTTGACCGTTTGATCGTATTTCGCCGTTATACGATCCTTTTTTTAAGTATAAAGACTGTTGAAATACGGCGTCGGGCAGCAATCCCCAGTAACGGACGTCCGCATATTCGGACGCTTCGATCAATTTTGCCGATGCGGCGAACGCCGCATAAGCCGCCAGCCATTTAAACGCATCGTTCGGGTCGTATACGGCGCAGGCGGATACGGCGGCGGCGGCGTATTTTGCCGTCAGACGCGCGCTTTTTTCGGCGATCAGAGCGCCGCGTTTGTTCTTATATTCGCGGTAAGCCGTTTCGGAAAGGGGCGCCGTTAAAACCATAGGCTTGACAGCGATTTCTTTTCCGTCGGAAGTCATGATTGCGGCTTGGTAATCTCCGGGCTTTTCAGGAACGGATACAGACGGTATCTCAAAGGAAATCCGCTGACCGGGCAGAATATTGCTCAGACAGGAAACAAAATTGTCTTTGCTGCCGGAAAATAAAAAAGCGCTCAGAGGAATTTTAACATTAACTTTTTCAGGAATTTTCGGCGTAATCAGTCCGGTTTTTAAAACGATTTTGACATTTTCTTTTTTATCCGGAGCCGCGTACAGATCTTTTCCTTTGGATAAGGCGTATTTTTTCAGCCGTTCGCCGTGCCGCGTTTTATAAGACGGATAATCCGCATAAGCCGTATCCAGCAGCTTCTGCGCATCTTTGTACAGCTGTCTGGCAATCTGCCTGTCGCCGGAAGAACCGTAAATGTCATGTATTTCAGCGCCCCATGTTTTGGCCAGCATATCTTGTCTGAAATCGTTTTTATTTTTGCTTTCGTTAGTAAATGTTGTCAGCAGACTGTTCCAATCCAGAACGGACGCCCGCGCCGCGTTGAAATGCAGCCGTTTTTCGGATTCTGAAAGCTCTTTGCGCTCAATGACGCGGGGCTTGCCGTCTTCCTGTACCGTATAAGCCTCATAGAATCCCTGTTCATACAATTTGTAATGGGTCAAAGATTGATAAAAACGCAGCAGCGACAATTCGTATTTTTCTCCGGCATACGGAGCCAATCCGTCGCCCGCGATTTGCGCCGCAACGGATTTTGAAATACTTTTGGTATACAGCTTTTGAGATAATTCGCGCGCTTTGTCGAAATTCTGCAACGCCTGGTAATATTCGCCGTTTAAGTAATGTAATGCGCCGATTTCAAAATAACGCGCCAACAAAGACGGCTTGTCCGCGTAAAAATCTTTTTTTTCGGCCAGCTGCTGCGCCGCCGTCAGATTCCCCTGTCTGACAAATTCGATAATCCGCGCATGTTCGCGTCCCGTATGACCGCAGGCTGTCACGCAGAAAAGAATCAAGAAAACGGCCTTTTTGTACATAGTCAAGCCCTTATAACCAAACAATGACTTATACTAAAAGATCAATCTGTCAAAAACAAGAGCGGAGATTAAAAATCTGTTAATGCCGTCAATTCCGCCCGCAGTTCATCAATGCCGTTTTTCGTCATGGAACTGGTCGGGAATAAATCCGGATAAGCGGCCGTATGTTTGCCGAGCGCTTCTAATGTTTTTGTTTCAACGGCTTTCAGAGCGGCAGGCGAAATTTTATCCGTTTTTGTCAGGACAACCTGATATACGACGGCCGCTTTGTCCAAGACCGTCATAATTTCCTGATCTGCTTTTTTTATGCCGTGGCGGCTGTCGATCAATAAACACACGCGGCGCAGATTGGGGCGGCCTTTTAAATAAAGGGTGACAAGTTCCCGCCATTCCCGGACGGTTTCCACCGGCGCCTTGGCAAAGCCGTATCCCGGCATGTCAACCAGGCGCAGATATCCGCCCAGATCAAAAAAATTCAGCTGCTGCGTTCGTCCCGGCGTGTTTGAAGTGCGAGCCAGCATTTTGCGCCCCGTCAGCGCGTTAATCAGACTGGATTTGCCGACATTGGACGTGCCCGTAAAAGCGATTTCGGGTTCTTTGCCGCCCGGCAGCTGCGCCAGCGACGCAACGCTGAGCATAAAAGCGCATTCTTTAGAAAACAGCAGACGGCCTTTTTCGATCCGTTCCGCCCGCTGTTTTTCCGTCAGATTTTCCATCAGGATTTCCTTTTTTTGCCTTTGAATTTCAAAGCATACTGCTGCGCCATTGACAGAATATTGCTCCATGTCCAGTAAATGACCAGCCCGGAAGCCAGATGTCCCAGAAGGAACGTCATCATCAAAGGCATCATCGTCAGGATCATATTCTGCGTTTTATCGGCCGCTTTGGGATTCATCTGTTGCTGCAGCCACATTGTCAGCCCCATCAGAACAGGCCATACGCCGATGTTCAGCGCGTTCGGGATCGGCCAGTTCAACAGCCCGAACAAGGTAAAGACAGAGCTGGGATCCGGCGCCGATAAGTCATGAATCCAGCCGTAAAACGGCGCTTGACGCAGTTCCAGAGAAATATACAGCACTTTGTACAGCGAGAAAAACACCGGAATCTGAATCAGCATCGGCAAACACCCCGCCGCGGGATTGATGTTGTTTGTACGGTACAGTTCCATCATTTCCTGATTGAACCGGACTTTGTCCTCTCCGCAGCGTTCGCGCAGCTTTTCCAGTTTCGGCTGCAAATCTTTCATCTTTGCCATGTTTTCAAAAGACTTGTTGGCAATCGGGAACATCGCCAGTCGCAACAGGAAAGCGAAGAATAAAATCGCCAGTCCCATGTTGCCGAACAAAGAATAAAACCAGCTGAGGATAAAGAAGAAAGGTTTCGTCAGGAAATAATACCACCCGAAATCAACCGTCAGATCGAAACGTTTGATCCCCAGATCTTTTTCATAGGCGTCAATCAGCTTTAATTCTTTTGCTCCGGCAAAGACTCGCCCTGTCGTTTGAACGGCGTCTCCCGGTTCAATGATCGTCGGCGGCATCAGGTAATCGGCCTGATAATGTTTGCCCGCGGTTGTATTCTGTTCGCTGAATTTTACGGTTACGTTTGTAACGTTTTGGTCAAAAGCCAGCACGGTCATCCAATATTTGTCCGTAATACCGGCCCAGCCGCCCGTTGTTTTAAACGAAGCTTGTTCTTCTTTGTCCATTTTGGCATAGGCAAATTCTTTTAACGAACCGTCCAGGTAACCGACCAGCCCTTCCAATACGGCGCCGCGCTGCGACGCCGGCACGTTTGTCCGGCCGACCAGCCCGTAATTGAACAAAGTCACGATTTTCGAACCGTAGTTTTCAATTCTGTCCGAAACGGTGAACATATAATTGTCATCAACGGCGATCTGACGGATAAATTTCAATCCTGCTTTATTATCCCAAGTCAGAGTCAGCGGTTTTTCCGGAGTTAATTCCGTATCGTCCGTCTGCCACGGCGTTTCTGAATTTGGCAAAGACAGACCGTCGGTAGATACCCAGCCGAATTCGGCAAAAAACGGATAAGCCGTTCCGACGGGGGATAACAATGAAATATACGGGCTGTCCGGCGCCAGCGTTTCACGGTATTTTGTTAAAAACAGGTTATCCAAACGAGCGCCTTTTAAACGCAGAGAACCGCTTAAAGACGGAGTTTTAATCGCAATATGACGGTATTCATTAACGGCCTGTTCGCGCGTTATTGTAGCGGATACCGCGTTTTTCTGTCCGCTGACGGCATTCGGCGCCGGAGCAAAAGACTGTTCCGCATTTTGCGCCGCGCTCAAAGCGGGAGTCTGCGGAGATACGGCCGGAACGGACGGCTGCGGCGGCGTTGCGGGAACCGGCTGCTGTGCCGGAGGAAAAACGGCGTCAATCATAAACAGAAGAACAGCCGAAAAAACAACGGCCAGAATTAAATTGCGCTTTTCTAAATTATTTTTTTCCATCAGTTCACCTGTGTTTGCGTTTTTTCGGGATCTGGCACGGGATCATTTCCCCGGCCGCCCCAAGGATTGCAGCGCAGAATACGTTTTATCGTCAGCCACGACCCTTTTACGGCGCCGAAACGTTCCAAGGCTTGGATTCCATAAGCGGAACATGACGGCGTAAAACGGCATCTGCCGGGCAGAAAATGCGATATATTATCCTGATATAAACGGATAAGCCAGATTAAAAAACGGGTTGGCATGTTAATTTTTTTTTGCGCCTGTTTCGGTGCCGGCGCCGCCGTTCTTACCCCCGGAACAGAGGGCTGGTTTTCGATTTGCCGCAACCGGTCTGCGGAAACGGAAAAAAACGGCCGGTCGTAAGACATATTAAATACGCCGAAAAAAAGAACGGCCGCGAATAAAGCGAACGAAACGGCGTATAAAGTCCGTCGGCGTTTAAACGGCATTTTTGTTTTTTCAGATTTTGGCGGGACGGGATCATATCCCGAACCGCCGAACGGCTGGCAGCGCAGAATTCGTTTGATCGTTAGCCACGATCCTTTGACGGCACCGTGAACGCGCAGAGCTTCCAGCGCATAGGCGGAACACGTCGGCGTAAAACGGCAGCACCCCGGTTTTAACGGCGAAAGAAATTTTCTGTAAAACAACACGATCCCTGTCAGCATTCTGGCCGCCAGTGACGGGCGGTCTGAATTATTCTGCCGGTTCTCCGGTATCTGTGGGGACGTCATTGATTTCCTGTTTAATTTCTCTTAATGCGTACTTCAACTCTTTGTATAGCTTTTTATACGCCATGTCTATAGTCGTATAGCGCGCGATAATAACATAATCATAGCCTGTGACCGCTTCAAGAGGCATCAGGGCGGCGCATAAAGCTCTCAGCCGGCGTTTTGCTTTGTTTCGGCAGACGGCGTTGCCGATTTTTTTCGATGCCGTATAGCCGATTCGGAAGACAGGCGGATTAAAAACACGCTGTGTTCGAGCCGCCTGTAAAACAAGACCGGACCTCACTGCTTTATACCCGTTACGGGTAACGTGAAGAAAATCCGGTCTTTTTTTTATCAGTATCAACTTGTCTGACATACCCGCATAGTCCCGCGGGAAAAATTATACGGCCAAACGCTTACGGCCTTTACGGCGGCGATTGTTTAAAACCTTGCGTCCGCCGACCGTTGCCATGCGGGTACGAAACCCATGACGGCGAGTCCGGACTATTTTGCTGGGTTGATATGTACGTTTCATGGACAACTCCGTTATTAATCAAAATCGAGTATCCTCATATACCCTTTCCATTTATAAGAGTCAAGAAGGGTTTGCTTTTTTTGTAAAATTTTTAACAATGTTCCCGGATAAAACGACAGACGCCGCCGCAGACTTTGTGTTCTAGGCCGAAATGGGCGCTGTCCGCTTCGGTTAAAACGACCGGCATATGCAATTCTTGCAAAAGGCTGCGGGAAAAGTAATCGAC
>JBJFAY010000116.1:0-3517 GCA_051888155.1 Alphaproteobacteria bacterium | reverse complement strand
TAAGGTTGCGAACAGCCTTTCGCCCGTTTATAAAAAAACGGCGGATTTTTATAAAAATCAGGCAAGCGCTATTTGATCAGACCGGTCAGCTTTTCCATATAAACGGCAGCCTTTTCTTTCATTTCTTCGCTTAACGGATAATGACGGGCGATTTCTTCGGTGTAAAACAAGCCGATCAAATTGATCTGCATCGCGTCGTGCAAAACGCTGAAATATTCATCGACGGTTAAATCTTTTGCTCCCAGCAGGCAGAAAAAAGCGTCCGTTTTAGCCAGTTCGGTAACGGTTGCTTCAATTCTGTCGCGCCCGTTGCCGCCTACAGAATTTCCGTTTTCGTCGGTCAGGTCAATTTGCGATATAATATCAAACATATGTTTGAACGCCGGACGGTCTTTTAACGGCATTTGTGCCAAAATGCTGATTTTATCAACGTTTTTTTCAATTAATTCCGGCGACAGAGATTCTAATCCTGACAAACTGTAACGTTCGTCAAAATCATTTAATTGTTGTTGTAACTTTTTCCGCGCTTGTTTTATTTTATCATGCAGGCTGTCGAAAACGGCGGCTTTTTGCAACAACATTAACAATTCCGGCGCCGCGTCGGTTTCAAAAATAACTTCGTCGGCCAGATATTCATTTAAAAAAGTTTCTGTTCTGCGGGAAAGCCGTTCTTTTTCCCCGTCGTAAAAAACCGCGGGATTCTTTTTGTATCGCTGTAATTCCGCATATAAAAAAGAAACGTCTTCCATAACCGGCCTGCCTTATCGGACTTTGTTTGCGGCGGAACGCAATAAAATATCTGCGATCTGAATCTGTTTTTCCGTCGCGCTGACCTGACAGGCGTTCCCCTGCGCGTCAATACGGCCGCACATGATTTCCCGGGCAGAATCGGCAATTTTATCCGCTTGCTGCGAACCGATATCACGAACGCGATCCGCCGCGTTTTCTCCGCCTTTATTCAAACCATCCGCCGGACCGTCGTATCTGGTCGTACCTGTATTTTTTTCCGATTTGACAGCGTAGATGTTATCGCCGTTATACAGTTTCGCTTCTTCGTTCAGTTCCGTCATGACAACATTGTGCGCTTCCTGTTCGGATAAAACAGTCTGTAAAGACGCCTGGCGCTTTGCCGCCCAGTTTTGTATTTCCCGTTCAGATAAATGGCAGTCCCCGTTTGCATCGGGTATGTCATGCCAATCCGGCAGCTGCGTTACTTTGCCGTCCGCGTCAATGTGCATGGTCGGAATCTCGGAATACCGGCCGTCATCGTGAACGGACATTAACATCAGTTTCGCTTCGGATCCCTTTATATCCTGTACTTTAACAAACAAGGAAGAATCGTTATAGCTGTTGGCTGTATAGTTATTGTCGGAAATCCCCAGACTGACGGTATTAGCCGTCGGTGAAACCGTTTGAGTATAGGAAACGTAGGTATCTTTTTCAACATTGATAGGCCTTTGATCTGCCGGCGTGCGAATTTCCGGCAGAACGGGAGCCGGCTGAGGCGGCAGGTCTGCTCTGGGAATAACGGGGGCTTCCGGCTGCGGCGTATGTTCGGGCGCAGGTGCCGTAATGACGGCTTCGGGCAGAACACCGCCGTCGTAAATCCGGTCGGGGGCGGGAGCCGTTACAGTTACTTCGGGCAAAGAACCTCCGTCATAAATCTGTTCGGCCGTCGGCGACAGAGCGGTTTCGGGCCGAATAACCTGATCGGGCGCAGGCGTTTGAGACTGCGCCTGATTATCCGATCCGGCATTTGTATTTATCTGTGACGAAATTTCAGAAACGGCCAACAACCCCGTTAAATTACCCGCCAGTTCGGCATATTGTTCTTTTTTAGCTTGATTCGCCTGTTCGGCGGTAATTTTGCCGTCTTTCTGTTCAGAGTTGATTTTATTGATTTTTGCGGCTGTCGACGTTGCCATCATGCCGCCGACGGCAGCTTGTCTGGCAGACGAAATAACGGAAACGGCAACTTGGTTTTCAATTACGCCGGCGGTTACGCCCGCGGCGGACATACCGATAGAAACGGCGGCCAATCCGACGGCCATTTTATTTTTTGCGGCAAAATCCGAAAAACCGGTTGATTTGCCTTCTTGTCTGGATTTTTCCGCCTGCACCAGCAGATTTCCCGCCGCGCGGACGGCGTTGATTGCGGCGTAGGCCGTGGCGACTTCGGCTCCGGCAACAGCCAAACCGACGCCTATAGACGTACCGATGACGGCGCCTTTGGCAAACTTATAAGCCGCTCCGTGTCTTTCCGTCATTTTTTGATCCCAAGCTTTGACATTTTTAACGATTTTGTCCAAGACGGAGACGCTTTTGACCTTTTGTTTAATGCGGCTGCTGATGTTCATATATTTGCGGCCGGCGGCTGCGGCGTAATTATCCAAAGTGTTTGCGGAAAGTTTTATTGTCGGAGTGTAATCCCGAGAGGTTGTCATCGTAAGTCTCCAAAATACAAAAGCCTTTTTCTTTTAAAGTAAACAAAAAGGGAGCTTTTGTCTATTTTTTTGTAACAGTTTCATAAAACAGTCATAGTTTCTGAGCGTCAGCTTTCTTTGTTAAACACACGGGACAAAAGCATATACAGCCGCCCGGCTTCCGATCCCAAAAGAACGCCGGTTAAAACGTCGGCGCGTTCGTTTTCCTGCGCGCGCGCCAGGACGCTGTCAAATTCCGAAACATAGCGCGAAACACATTCCCTGAATTCGGCGTTTTCCGTGAACAAATCCGTCATCTTGCGCACCTGATGTTTATCTATGGCGCGGGATAAATGCCGGATAAAGGCGCTTCTGTCGCCGGAATAATAACGTTTCCACAGGTCTTCTTCGACATTGGGGGTGTAAATGCGCGTCATGTCTACGCCCAAAGACTGCAGCTTTTCTATAATAAAAGACGCTTCGCGCATAAAGCGTTCCGTATCCGCTTCTTCTTTTTTCTTGTCCAAAGCGGAAATATATTCTTCCGCCGATAAAATCGGAATGCGCCGTATGGACGCCAAATAAGATTGTATGCCGTTTTGAACGACAGACAGTAAAGTTGTTGTCATCGTCATATCCTTTCATAAGCAACATGACTTTACTGTATTTAAAGAACCTCTCCCGAGCATTCTTATTGAAATCAGAGCATAAGAAAATATATTAAAAAGCAAGTGGCAAAATGATTATTTTAAATAATTCTAAACTTTATTGATCCTTTGGGCGCCCATTCGCCCGTTTATAAAACGGACGGCTGTATTTTCTGCTGTCCTTAGCTTTTGACCGACAATACAAGAATACATCATATACACAATAATCAATAAAACGATAATTAAACTGATCAGAAAAATACTGATGCCGTAAACTGCGAATTAAAGGAAGCCTACCTTTTTTAGTAAACTCCGCTTGCCTGATTTTCAAGTACCGGATTGTTTTTTACTGCTCTTTTTGCTAAACTGACTTGGCCGGCGAAAAACCTCCGGCAGGGCGTCAGAAACCCTTGAGCATATAGCCGCCTTGTGTATGGCGGCCAATAA
>JBJFAY010000115.1:0-3569 GCA_051888155.1 Alphaproteobacteria bacterium | reverse complement strand
ATCTGGAAAATCCGTCCAGCGTTTTTTCATGCATTAAAGCAACGCGGGAAAACACTCGTTCGGAACGCAGTATCCTGCCCGAAGAAATGTTTGAAAGCATCAATACGACCTGGATCGAATTGCAGGGATTGTATTATGATTCGCTGGAACGAGAGGGATTCAGAGAATTTTTCGAATGGGTCAAAGACAGAACCGAACTGTTCCGCGGCCAGACGGTTTCCATGATGGTTTATGACGACGCTTTTCAGTTCGCCAGAATGGGGACGTATATTGAACGCGCTGATTTCACCGCGCGGCTGTTGGACGTGAAATATCATATTCTGCTGCCGCCGGACGCGGCGGACAAGGGGCTGATTGATTATTACCAATGGGGTGAAATGCTGCGCTCGGTCGGGGGGTGGCACGCTTACCGCAGTATCTACAAAGAAACGCCCGTTCCGTCGAAAATAGCGGAAATGCTTATTTTCAGTCCTGTTTTTCCGCGTTCCATGAACAGCGCTTACGGTGAAATCGTTACCAGTCTGGGGGCTTTGCGCGCCGATACGGTGTCGATGAAAATCGCGTCGCAGGAACATGCGTTTTTGCATACGGGTACTTTGGCCGGTATTCTGAAAGAACGTTCTTTGCATGATTTCCTGACGGATTTTATCGGATTTACGGCCAACCTGTCGAATCAGATTAGGGCGGACTTTATGTAAAAGGGCTGCGGCCGTTTCAAAACTTCTTGAATGTAGCGTCGTTCCGCCGGAGCGATTTTGTAAAAATCGTAAATAAAATCCCGGATCGCTTTTGAATATGTTTGTTTGCCGCGGATCAGAGCATCGACTTCCGTATTCAAAAAAGCGTCTGCGGCGGGCGTGATTCGGGGAAAAGGCAGCAGGGTCAGATTGCCTTTTAAAATTTTAATATCGCCGAAAGACTTCATATAGATAAATTGAAACAGTTCCGAATTTAAAAATCCCAAAACCGTTTTAACCGACATACCGGGAACATTCGGGATCAAAATATTCGCGCTGTTTAAAAACAAAGCGCCCGTATTGTCATAGGCAAAAACCGGTCTGTCGGAAATGAATTTATACGCCAGTTTTTCCGGCGCTCTGTAAATTTCATCTTTTGCCGTTTGTTGCAGCTGCGAACGGTCATAATGCAAAAACTTTTTGGCGGGCGTTAAAAAATAAGGCCGGATTTCTTTGCCGGTATAGATCGCTTCCGCGCCCGGTTCGCAAACGTCGCGCAGTTTGTTTTTGTTGTCTCCCGTTACGATTCCCAGTCCCCATACGCTTTGATTCAGGCCGAAAGCTTTCAAGGCGGCGGCTTTTGCCAGAATTTGTTCGTCTTGCCGCGTTAACAGGCTGAAAATTTTGTTTTCACTGTTTCTGACGGCGCAGACAGAGGACGGATAAGTTTTCTTATCCTTTTGAACCAGATAAGATTTCGCCGGCGGTTCGTTTGAGGCCTCCAGACTGACGTAAGACGTGACGACGCCCGTAAAATCCGCCGGATAGACGGTTATTTTTTCAATACGGTAGTTGTCAACCAAAAGTTCTCTGACGCCGCGGTGGCTTTTAACGTTTAAAAAAGCCGACGGCAGCAAAAACTTTAACCGGCCGCCGGGAGTCAGCAGATGGAAACTTTTCTTTAAAAAATCGGAAAAGCTGTCGCCGCCTTTTCCTGCCGCGGCGCCCCACGGCGGATTGGTGATAATCAGGTCAAAACGCAATGCATTGATAAAGGTACTGTCATTTAAAAAATCAAAACAAAAAATCTGCGGCGTGAAATTTTTGTCTTTAAAACGCAGAATCATATTGAATTTGGCAATCATGACGGCCAGCGGATCAATATCGACGCCGAACAGGCAGGACGGATCATGACCGTCAAATCCGGTTAAAAAAGCGCCGCTGCCGCAGCAGGGATCCAAGATCAGGCTGTTTTGCGCGCCGTCAAACCCGCCGGCCATGCGGGAGACGATTTTTTGGGGCGTATAATAAGCGCCCGTGATATTTTTTTCGCCTTCGCTGCGCAGACATTGATAAATCAATCCCAAAAGGTCGTTTTCGTTATCGGGAAAAGGAAAATCGAGTACTTCTTTAATGGGCTTAAGGTCGTATTCGCTTAAAAGAGACGCAGCGTTTTTTTTGCAAGGAAAAAAGGTTTCATCAATCAGGCCGGCTTGTTGCAGTTGTTTTATCCCGACGGAAAACAGTATTCTGTTAAGAGGATATTGTTTTTGTTCGGCCAGCCGGACGAAAGTTTCCAAAACAGGAATATTTTTTAAATCGGAAAAATATTCCGCCGGAATGATTTTTTTTGCGGAACGGCGTTTGTTCGCCCTCTTTGTCAGTTTGTTTTCCGCGGAGCGGACGTTCAGTTTTTTCCAGTTTCTTTGCGTTGCTGTTGATATCAGAGGAGTCAAATCGGATCCTTAAAGCTGAAAGCGGACAATGCCGTCAGTATATAAAAAAAACAGTATTTGCAAAGAAAAAAGACCGGGGAGTGAAGCCGGTCTTTTTCCCGTCATACTTCTTGGAGGAAGTTTTGTTAACGTGATTTTGCCTTTTGCAAAGCGACCTGACGAACGGCCAGCTGCTGTTCGATCTTGTCCATTGTTTTGGCGGACGGCTGCCAGCCGAAGCGGATCCCCGTCGCTTTTTTGATTTTTTCCGCTCTGTCCAAAACGTCAAAATTTTTGGAACCCGTGCGCATGTTGTGCAGATAAGCGTTAATATCGTCAACGTTGTACTGCGACGTAATGCCGATCAGCGTCCGGTACGTTTCAACCAGGTTGCGTCTGTCGTTGTTCAGTCCTTTTAATTCGGGATTGAGTTTTGTTAATTCATCAATTTCATGATTTAAGTCTTTTAACGCGCCGGGCAGCTGATCTTTTAATGTTTCGCCGGCCTGACGGGCAACCGGATCTTCGGATTTCAAGAACATGGCGGCGATCGAATATTTTAAAAACCGCTTGCGGTAACCGTATTCGGCAAACGCCGGTTCCTGCCCGTTAATGAATTTATAACGTCCGGCAATTCCTTTTAAGCCCGTTTCGTCTTCCATTCTGACGGCGTGAGCCGTGTATCTGGGACGGCCGTCAACCAGATATTTTCCGCCGCGGTCATAGGCGTTTTCCATATATTTTACGGCTTCTTGAACCGAAGCATATTTATCAGACATAATTGTTTGTCCTTTCAAACTTTTTCTGCACCATAAGAGAAAAAGATTGATATGTCAAACATTTTTTTAAAGTCCGGCATAATTGTAAAAAGGTCTTATAAACGTTCGATAACGTCTTGTTCCGAAAGCGTTTTGTTTTTGTTTCCGGCAGAGGGGGAAAGCAGAAAAAGATAATAAAACAGACCGGCGACGGGAAGAAGCTGCAACAAAATAAGCCGGCATGACATGCCTGCGTCGCGCAGTCGGCGGATTTGCAAACTCTGAAAAGGAATAAGGAGAATGATAAAGATAAAAATCCCGACGTCGGACGGCGCCATGAAAAGAATAAGAGCGGAAAAAAATAAAAAAGAAAGAAATTCCCTGCGGGAAGATTTAGTCTGAAAATCGAAGCAGCGATA
>JBJFAY010000114.1:0-16168 GCA_051888155.1 Alphaproteobacteria bacterium | reverse complement strand
CGAACCGTAGAATATCACCGCGAAATCATGAAATAACGACGGCTTTCAGATTATAACCGTTGGATTGCATTGAAAAATCGAATATCCTTTAAGAAAAGCAACAAAGGATAAAACGGTGAAAAAAGAATTTTACGTTTTCCGCCACGGTCAGACAGATATGAATCTGGCCGGACGCTGGCAGGGCAGCGGCATAGATATGCCGTTAAACGAAACGGGATTGATGCAGGCGCGTCAATTAGCCGAAGAATTACGTTTTTCCGGAATTCAGGCGGTTTTTTCTTCTCCGTTAAAAAGAGCTGTGCAAACGGCTGAAATCGTAGCGGAAACTTTGCGGGCGCCGTTAAAAATCGAAAACGGACTGATAGAGGGCTGTTTCGGCGCGGCGGAAGGAAAAACAAAACAGGAAATTCACGCTTTGTTTCCCGATATCGCGCCGGCCTGGCACAGTCTGGAAGAAGAATACATGGACGTCTGTTTTGAAGGCGGAGAAACAAAACGACAGATCCAGCAGCGTATTCTGCGTACTTTAAAAAAGATTGCCGTTGAAAACGATTATTCGATAATCGGTATTTCGGCTCACAGTGCCGTTGTGCGTTGCTTTGTTCTGCTGTTTGGCCTGAAACTTTATTCCGTTCCGCACGGCCGGCCGTTTCATTTGTGTTTCGAAGACGATAATTTTGAGCTGACGGAATAAAAAAGCCTTCCGTCGGGAAGGCTTTCTTATTTTTAATTATTTATCCAAATCTACCGGGATCCGCATGCTGTAGAACGACCGGATTGTAAAATACAAAGCGGCGATCAGCAATACGCCGCCGATCCATATCGCCGTTTCCTGAGAAGATACGGCAATTTCCACGGCCAGCAATCCGAATAAAGTCGTAAATTTGATAATCGGATTCAAAGCGACGGAAGACGTGTCTTTGAACGGATCGCCGACCGTATCGCCGACAACCGTTGAGGCGTGCAGCTCCGTTCCTTTTTCATGCATATCGACTTCCACCAGTTTTTTGGCGTTGTCCCATGCGCCGCCGGCATTCGCCATGAAAATTGCCTGATATAATCCGAAAATTGCGATTGATACCAGATAGCTGGCAAAAAATGTCGGATCAAAGCAGGCAAACGCCAATGTAAAGGAAAACAAAGCGCCGAAAATGTTGACCATGCCGTTTTGGGCGTAAGTCGTGCAGATCCGGACAACGGCTTTGGAATCTTTTACCGATGCTTTATCCGTATTTTCCAGATGAATGTTTTCCTTAATATATTCGACAGCGCGATAAGCGCCGGCCGTCACGGCCTGAATCGACGCGCCGCAGAACCAGTAAATGATAGCGCCGCCGGCGACCAGCCCGATTAAAACGCGCGGATCCAGCAGACTGAGCTGCAGGTTCAGCATTAAAATAATCGAAAAGATCATTGTCGTCGCGCCCATGACGGCCGTGCCGATTAAAACGGGTTTGGCCGTTGCTTTAAAGGTGTTTCCGGCAGAATCGTTTTCTTCCAGATAAAATTTCCCCTTTTCAAAGTCGGGATCAAAACCGTAGGTGTTTTTGATTTCTTCGGCAATGCCCGGGATTTGTTCAATCTGCGACAATTCAAATACCGACTGCGCGTTATCCGTAACCGGTCCGTAACTGTCGACGGCAATCGTTACCGGTCCCATGCTCAGCATACCGAACGCAACCAGCCCGAACGCAAAAATCGACGGGAAAATCATGATTTCTTCCAGTCCCTGCGACGCCGTCCAGTAAGCGATCAACATGATCGCCGTGAATGTCATTCCTTTCCAAAAGGCGCTGAAATTACCGGCAACCAGTCCTGACAAAATAGACAGTGACGCGCCGCCTTCACGACCCGCGTTGACGACTTCGCGGACGTGTTTCGATCCCGAAGAGGTAAAGACTTTGGTTAATTCCGGAATTAAAGCCGCCGACAAAGTTCCGCAGCTGATGATCGTGGATAACTTGTACCACAGTCCGTCGCCGTATCCCGACAATAACAAATAGCTGACGCCGTAAGTTATGCCGACGGATAATAAAGAACTCAACCAGACCAGCAAAGTCAAAGGCAGCTCGAAATTAAACTTTTTGCCCATAAAGAATTTATAGACTTTCATATTCAGCAGATAAGCCAGGATCGACGTGATAATCATCAAAATGCGCATGGTAAAAATCCATACGATCAAAGTGGCCTGTACGGATAAGCCGCCCGGAGTCAAAGTTGTCGAACCGTCCGGATTCAGCGTCATTCCGACCGCCAGAACAATAAAGGTAATCAAAGCCACGCCGGTAACGCCGTATGTTTCAAACCCGTCAGCCGTCGGTCCGACGGAATCCCCCGCGTTGTCGCCCGTACAGTCTGCGGTGACGCCGGGGTTGCGGGCGTCGTCTTCTTTAATGTTGAAAAAGATTTTCATTAAATCCGAACCGATATCGGCGATTTTTGTAAAGATGCCGCCGCAGATGCGCAGCACGGAAGCGCCCAGCGATTCGCCGATGGCAAATCCGATGAAGCAGGATCCGGCGTCTTCGGGGGAAACGTATAATAAAATCACCAACATTAAAACCAGTTCGACGCAAATCAGCAGCAGGCCGATCGACATACCCGAACGCAGCGGCAGCGCCATAACGTCGTCCGGTTTTGCCCGCAGCGCCGCGAATGCCGTGCGGCAGTTTGCGTAATTGTTAATAATAATGCCGAACCAGGCGACGCCGACGGAACCCGCAATCCCCAGCAGAGACCACATAAAAATAACGCCGACGCGAAACAGGGGAAAGTCCCGCAAAATATAAAAATAATAAAACAGGCAGGCGCCGATGATAATTTCCAGCAGCCCCAGCAGTTTGATCTGCTGGAACAAATAAGTATCGCATGTTTTATGAATCAGGATTGATACGTCTTCCATTGTTTTATGGACGGGCAGTTTTTTAATGCGCATATATTCGCTCAGTCCGAATGCCATACCCAGAAAACATACGATCATACCGATTGACAATAGTCCTTTGCCGGTCATTGTCCGGCCGAACAATTCAAAACTGTAAGACAGATCGGGCAGAATCAAGTCGGCTTCGCTGGCCAGAGCCGGACTGCAGGCCAGACAGAAAGCGGACAGAATCAGAAAACGACAGATATTTTTCATGAAATCCTCTAAAGGTAATTACGATAAAAAACTTATACTGATCTTTTCGCTATAAAGAGTCAAATAAAAGTGAAAATTTTTTATTTTGTCTAATCAATCACCATATCAAAAAGACGACTTTTTTTATACCAAAAAAATTATATAAAAAAGTACATAATACAATATCCTGTTATACCCGTTTGAAACGGTCGGAATATTTGGATTTTTAAAGGGAATTATAACCGAAAAAAGTATTAGTTCATTTGTCTTAAGGCTTTTAGATATCTATCTTTGTACAAGTAATTTTTTTAACGTAAAAGACGAATTAAAATAATATTAGGGAAGGATAAACACATGAAAATTTTAGTTGCGGATAATCATACGTTGTTTCGCGAAGGATTCAGCCGTCAATTACAACGTTTTGATGTTTTGACGGAACTTCAGGAAGTTACGGATTTCTCTTCTGTTACCGCTTTGGCAGATCAAAAACGGAACTTTGATTTGATTTTTATTGATCGTGATATTCTGGGGACGGAATGGAAAGAAAAATTTCAGTCTTTACAAGTAATTTTCCCTGAAACCCGTTTGGTTATGATGAGTGAAAGCGAAGATCAAAAGGACATTCTGGACGCCTTTAGTTTCGATGCTGCCGGTTATATTACAAAATTGTCGCCGGATTCTTTAATTATTAATGCTCTTCGCTTGATCGTTGACGGTAATTTGTATGTTCCTCCCGCCGTATTAAAAGGACTGCAAAAACGTCCGCGTATCCCCGGAGAAGGCAGAATCTTGACCCATACGCTGCCGAACGGTAAAAATCTGACGTACCGCCAAAGCGAGGTGTTACAACATTTAAGCAATGGTTTGTCAAATAAGCAGATCGCGTATGAAATGAATGTTTCCGAAGCAACCGTAAAGCTGCATATCAATGCTTTGCTGCGGCATCTGCATGTTGAAAACAGAACGAAGGCTGTCGTTACGGCTCAAAGGCTGGGAATTTTAGAAGCCTGAAAAAAGATGTTTTATTGTCCCGTCTTTGTTCTTTACTGACAGAGGCGGGGCAATTTTTTTGAAATTTTACCGAAATTTTTTCATATTTTGTCTATTTTTTTCAAGTCATTTTTTCCGGCTTTTTCAAACTGTTTTTTGAAGGTGATTTTTGATAAATTTTTTTCTTTAAAACTTTAGAATAGATTTTTTAAAAATAAAGGTTAAATATACAGAATGTTAGACATAATCTTTCATATAAAAAAGGACATATACAATGGATATGGCAGAGCTGATTGAAAACTTTTCGTTTCTGACGGACTGGGAAGACCGTTACGCTTATTTAATCGAATTGGGAAAAGATCTGCCGCCGATGAAACCTGAAGATAAAAACGATCAGACAAAAGTTGAAGGCTGTATGAGTCAAGTCTGGCTGAAAACGGAACTCAATAATAATGTCTTAAGCTTTGTCGGGGAAAGCGATGCGCATATTGTCCGCGGACTGATTGCCGTCCTGCGTATTATTTTGTCGGGGAAAACCAAAGAAGAAATCCGTCAGACGGACGTTGAAGCCGTTTTTAAACAATTAGGGTTGGAATCGCATCTCAGCCCGACGCGGCGCAACGGCTTTTTTGCCATGGTTGAACGTATTCAGTCCGAAGCGCGGCAGTGAAAAAACAGGGCTTTTCAAAAGAAAAGCCCTTCGTCGCGTTAATTGCCACGGCTGTTCCCCGAAAAACGGAGAAACAAATTATGAAAGGTTATCTGCCGGAAAACTTGTCTTTAATTTTATCGAAGAAAGATTTCTGCCCCCAGACTTTTTCTTTGTGAGCGTTTTTATCAACCAGCATATCGACAATGCGGTCGGTATTTAATTTTTCTTCGTAGTTAAAAGTTCTGGTTCCTTCGCGGATCATAACGGGCATCGGTTTTGAACGCAACTTGTCCAGCAATTTGGAATCCGGCGCTTTTTCTTTGCCGAATGTTTCCCGGATTTTATTTTTAGCTTTGAAAAAAGCCACTTCAACACGTCGTTTGGCCAGCAGCGCCCGCTTTTTCATGACTAACGTATGCGGCGATAAAGCCATGACGGGACATTTCCCGACGCCGGCCGCGCGCAGAATTGACGACGCTACCGTAGAACAGTTTGTTGAAAATAAACGGTACGTCATTTTTTTGTTTTTAAGTTCATCAACTTTTTTATTGGCGGCGTCAAATTGTTCGCGGGTAATTGGATAAACGATTGCTTCGTTGTATTCGGCAAATTTCGGAAAAGTCTGCGACAGTTTTCCCGGGCAGCCGGTGATTTTCTGTAAAGGATTTTTGGCTTCGGAAAAGGAAAAACTCCACAACATTTCTTTACCCGCTTCATCGGTCAGCCCGACAAAAGCATGTCCCGTGTGTGCGGTAATGCCTTCGCGTTTAAAGGGATTGTACCCCGGTTTCAGCATTTCCAGCGGCGTGCAGACATATAAGGTGGCTTTGCAGTTTTTTTCTTCAGACATGGGAATATTCCTTAATCATTTTAAAGGAATAATACATTTGTCTAAAAAATTTGTCCAGTTATTTTTTTAAGCCTTGTCTGTCTGTCGATTTTTATTATACAGTCGGACAGGGGATTTTATTTATGTGCGGGCATTGTGATGTTGTATTCATATATTATGGTTCCGAATAAAGTGCTGCTGGAAGGAATAAAAGCGCCGGTCTTATTAAGCGAAAAGGATTTGCAGCATTATGCCGGACGGGCGGGGACGGTTCGGAAAGCCGGAATTGAGGCTTATTTGGAAACGGTCTTTCCGGGGCGTTCGCGGGCGATATCATGTCTGACGGAACAGGTTCCGGATACGGGCAGCCGGAAAATACGGGAATTTAAAAAGCTGCGGGAATGTTTTTGTTTTTCCGAAGAAATTTTGAAAAACACGCAAATTGTTGAAGCCGTCTGGCTGATTGACGGAGATAACGTTAACCCTGCGGCCGGCTTGGATTTTTCATCGCCGGCATGGGAAACCGTGCGCGATGACGACGATCTTTTTTTTAAACGGATCCGGCATTATATGCTGGTGTTGAAAAACGGTTTTCTGCCGGCCGGATATATAAAAAAGGCTTCGGATTAACGAAGCCTTTTCGTTTATATGTATCTGTCGCCCCAGGGCTTGGCCAGTCGAAGGATTTCGTCCATGGCTTCTTTTTCAAAAAAAGTATGGTCTTTGCCCCAGATGACTTTGGAAACCGTTTTCTGCCCGCAGCGATATAGAACTTTATCTGTCAGCAAATGGCCGCGGAACGGAACGGTCGTGTCTTCGGATCCGTGAACCAAAATAAATTCCGGACGGGACAAAGACGGGTGAGCTTCGACTTCCGCGGCGTTAATCAAACAGCCGGCGATAATCATCGCGCCGCCCAAAGGAATTAAAGTCCCTTCCGGACTCCAATCCGCCAGCAAATCGGATTCCGCAATCATCTGAACGGCCAGCATGGCGCCCTGCGACACGCCGAAAATATAAGTGTCCTGCGCTCCGATTTTATGGAAATTCATGCGTTCCCGGATAAATTCGATGACTTTTAACGCCGCCGAATTATACCAGTTATACATGCGCGTCAGCTTTTTCAAAGGCTTCTTTCCCAATTTTTCGGGAGGAATCGTAAACCACACGTCTTTAAAATTCTTCGGTATGCCGAACCATTGCCGGGCTTCTTCGTTGCCGTCCATCGCTTCCAGTCCGTCGGGAACATAAAAAACGGCGTTCGGCATAACCTGCTGTAATTCTTTGACAAACCAGGCGTTTGTTTCGCCCGTTCCGCCCATGCCGTGCAGGTAAATCACCAGCTGGCGCGGCTTTTGGCCGTTTTCGGGCATTAAAACGGCGCTGTTCAGTAAGGGTGTTTTTTTCATTTTAGCTCCTTAAAACGGCTCCGGCGGCAGCGCTGACGGCTCCGACAACACGGCGGCAAACGCTTTCGATTTCTTCGTCCGTCATCGTTTTTTCCGCCGGCTGAATCGTCAGCTGAATGGCGATTGACTTCTTGTCGCCCAGATTTTCGCCTTCGTACAAGTCAAAAACGGAAACGTCCGTAATTAACGCTTTATCCGTATTTTTGGCTGCGGCAACGATTTTTTCCGCTTCTGCGGACCGCGGCGCCAAAAAGGCCAGATCGCGCACAATCGGCGTAAAAGATGACAGTTTTAAAGGCTTTTGGCCTTTGCCGTTTTTCTTCTTTGCCGGCGGCAGGCGGTCTAAAAAGACTTCGCAGGCGCAGACGGGCGTTTTAACGTCCAGCGCTTTTAATACTTTCGGGTGAAGCTCTCCGAAATAAGCTAAAACCGTTTTGCCGATTTTAACGGCCCCCGAACGGCCGGGGTGATACCAGGCCGGCGCTTCGCGCGTGATTTGAACGTTTTGCGGCGCTTCGGCGGCGTCTAAAGCCGCCAAAACGTCTGCTTTCGCGTCGAAAACGTCAACAGGGCGCTGAGAAGCGGCCCAATGACGCGGCCCGTTCTGACCGAAACGCAACATACAGGCGACTGTTTCCTGTTCCATCGGTTTGAAACCGAAAAACTGCGGACCGACTTCAAACAGGCAGCCGTCCGGCATGCCCTTGACGATATTGGATCGCGCCGCCGCAATTAAATTCGGCAGCAAATTCGGGCGCATTTCATTTAAATCCGCACTGATCGGATTGGCGATCAAAACAGGCTGAGCCGTGCGGAAAGCATCGGCGTCTTTGGACGACATAAAAGACCAGGTGATCGTCTGATAACCGCCCCGCGCGGCCAAAGCCCGGCGAACGGAAGCTTCGCGGCGCTGTCTGGGCTGTAATATGCCGTGAATGCCGTTCGGACGCGGCAGTTCCAAAGCCGGCAGTTTGTCATAACCGTAAATGCGCAGCACTTCTTCGACCAAATCATGGGCGCCGGAAATATCGGAACGCCACGTCGGGCGGACGACGGAAAAAATCCCGTTTTCGATCGTTACCGAACACCCCAGCTTTTCCAGAATTTCCCGGCATTTTTCGGCGGGAATATCAACGCCGCACAACTGTTTTACCCGTTGCGGGTCAAATGAAATCGGCGCAGGTTTTTCAGGTTCTTTGCCGGTAATGATGATTTCGGAACATTCGCCGCCGCACAGATCCGTAATCATCTGCGCCGCCAGTTCCGCTCCGCAGCCGATTGTCGAAGCGGGATCAATGCCGCGTTCGAAACGCTGGCGTGAATCGGAAGTCAAAATCAGTTTCTGACCGGTTTTTGCAATGCTTTCCGGTTCAAAATAAGCCGATTCCAACAGTACGCGCGTCGTATCGTCCTGACAGCCGGAAACTTCGCCGCCCATGATTCCCCCGATTGATTCAACGCCGTTTTCGTCGGCGATAACAACCATGCCGTCGGATAAAGTGTACTCTTTTCCGTCCAAAGCCAGCAGTTTTTCACCGTCTTTAGCGGAACGGACGGAGATCTGTCCTTTGACTTTGTCCGCGTCAAAAACATGCAAAGGACGCCCGAACGTGATGTTAAAATAGTTCGTTACGTCAACCAGAGCGGAAATCGGACGCAGCCCGACGGCAATCAGGCGATCCTGAATCCATTTTGGCGACGGGCCGTTTTTAACGTTTCTGATTTCGCGCAGGGTAAAGAACGGCGCGCCCGTTTCAACGGCTTCGTTTACCAGTTTGACGTCAGTTTTAAAACTTGTGTGAACCGGCTTGATTTCCGGTGTTTTTAAAGTTCCCAATCCCGACGCCGCCAAATCGCGGGCTATGCCGTATACGCTCATGCAGTCGCCGCGGTTGGGGGTAATGGAAACGTCAAACACGGGATCGGACGGATAAACGGTTGTGATCGACGCGCCGACAACCGCATCGGCGGGACATTCGATAATTCCCGTATGATCGGGGCCGACTCCCAGTTCGTCTTCGGCGCACATCATACCGCAGCTTTCAACGCCGCGGATCTTGCCGGCCTTTAATTTATCCCCGAAAGCCGGCACGTAATCGCCCGGACGGGCCAGAATCCCTTTCATTCCCGCGCGGGCGTTCGGCGCGCCGCACACGATTTGCAGCAGTTCTTTGCCCGTATTGACTTTTAAAACGTGCAGATGATCCGAATCGGGGTGCGCGACGCATTCGTCAACGCTGACAACGATTAAATCTTTGACCGCCGCCAAAGGATCTGTCACTTCTTCGACTTCCAGCCCGATGGCCGTCAGGCGTTCGGCTATTTCATCAACGCCTGCGTCGGTGTCCAAAAAATCTTTTAACCAGGAAAGTGTGAATTTCATCGTTTGTTTCCTCCCGTCATGCTCAGTCCCGATCCCGTTGAGGGAATGTCTAAGGGAACGAATCCGTAATGTTTAATCCAGCGCAGATCGGATTCAAAAAACGTGCGCAGGTCAGGAATGGCGTATTTCAGCATGGCCAGACGATCCAGTCCGATCCCGAAAGCAAATCCCTGATAAACGTCGGGATCAATATTGCAGGCTTTCAGCACATTCGGGTGTACCATGCCGCAGCCCAGAATTTCCAGCCAGTCGTTTCCGGCGCCGATTTTTAATTCTCCGCCGGCGCGCGAACAGCCGATATCCATTTCGGCAGACGGTTCCGTAAACGGGAAAAATGACGGACGGAAGCGGACAGGAACGTCGTCCAGTTCAAAGAATGTTTTGACAAATTCAATCAGACAGCCTTTTAAGTGCGCCATATTGGTTTCTTTATCGACAATCAGTCCTTCCACCTGATGAAACATCGGCGCGTGCGTCGCGTCGTAGTCGCAGCGGTAAGTTCTGCCCGGAACGATCACGCGGACGGGCGGAGTCTGTTTTTCCATTGTGCGGATCTGAACGGCTGAAGTTTGTGTGCGTACAATGAATCTATCGCCGTTTTCTTCGCCTTTCAGGTAAAAAGTATCCTGCATCTGGCGGGCAGGGTGGTTTTTCGGCGTGTTTAAAGCGGTAAAGTTATGAAAATCATCTTCGATATCGGGACCTTCGGCGACTTGGAATCCCATTTGGCCGAAAATGGCGACGACTTCGTCATACGTTTGATACAGCGGGTGAATACGGCCTTGTTTTTCCGGACGCACGGGCAGAGTGATATCAACGGCTTCACGAGCCAGACGAGCATTGATTTCCGCTTCTTCCAGCTGTTCTTTTTTATTTTCGATTGCTTCTGCCAAAACGTTTTTAATCGTATTAAACTGTTGTCCCGCGGCTTTGCGTTCTTCCGGCGCCATAGCCCCCAGCGACTTCATTTTTTCGGTAATAACGCCTTTTTTACCCAGAACGGAAACGCGCACGGCGTCCAGATCCGCCAAAGTCGCGGCTTGTTCCACTTGTTCAAGCAGTTGTGTTTGCAGTGTGTCCAATTCACTCATTGCCGATAATCCTTGTTGTTTGTTAAGCAAAAGGGGCGCAACGCGCCCCTTTTTTTAATGCATTCCGATGCTTAGTTCAGAGCCGCCTTGACTTGTTCGACGACTTTGGCAAACGCCGCCGGCTGATTCATCGCCAGATCGGCCAGAATTTTTCTGTCCATTTCGATGCCTGTTTTGTGCAGTCCGTTCATGAACTTGGAATACGTCAGTCCGTATTCGCGCACGCCGGCGTTGATGCGCTGAATCCACAAAGCGCGGAAGTTGCTTTTTTTCTTGCGGCGGTCACGATAAGCATACTGTAAACCTTTTTCGACCTTTTCCAGGGCGACGCGATACAGCTTGGAATTGCTTTCGCGGTAACCTTTGGCAAGTTTTAAAATCTTTTTGTGCTTGAAATGAGCGGTCATACCGCGTTTTACACGAGCCATTTTCTTTTCTCCTTAATTATACGGCATGAAACGGTCGATAATTTTGAAATCGCATTCACGCAGCAAAGTTGTTCCGCGCGCTTTGCGTTTCATTTTCGTGCCTTTGGAAATCAAACGATGGCGTTTGCAGGCGTATCCGTGCTTGATTGCGCCGGATCCCGTGCGGGCAAAACGCTTTTTGACCGAGCTTTTTGTTTTTAATTTGGGCATTTCCGTCTCCTTGATAAAATGATTTAACGGTTCGGCGTTTTCAGGCTGCCCTGAAATAGCCCGAAAAACGCGATTCCCTTTTCAGGGGCTATTTTTTATACGGTTTAATTCATTTGATTGCAAGTGTTATTTTAACGTTTGCAGAGTTTTGCCGTGTCAAATTTTGGCAGTTGTTCCGTAAGAGAAAAAACAGGAAAAACGTCAAAAATACACCGCCAATCCCGCGGCTGTTTTGTCTTTATCCGCGCGGACGTGTTCATATTGAACGTAAATTTCCGTGCCGGTACGGATTTTTATCACCGCATAAGCGGAAAAACGGGTGTTATCCGTTGCGGCTTCGTATGAAACGATAAACTTTGCTTTATCTGCCCGGCGATAAAGGCCGCCCGTTTTAACGCCAGCAAAAACACCGCTGTCCCGGACGCCGACGGTCGGCACGGCATAGGCTGAAAAACCGTTTTTCGATATGCCCGCTCCGATGCCCGTTTCGATGACGCCGCCGCTTTCCCAGCCGACGCGAAAATATTTTGAAACGGATTGAACGGAAAACAATTTTAACAAATCCAGTCTGTCCGGGCGTCCTTTTTGCATATCAAATCGCACGGACAGCATTTTTGTTTCAAGTTCGGAGTCATATGCGTCTGAAACGGTGCGCAAATCTTGGTAGACAGGAGAAAATTCGATATATGTCGTATCTATGGCAAGGCGTGACGGCGCAGCGGCGGATAAAATATTTTTAACGGGACGTTTTTTTGCGCGGGCGCACGAACATAAGAAATTTTTTTGATCTTTCCTGCCTGATACAGAAATTGAGCGTATTCAACGGGTGTCGTGAACGGTTTTGTCCGTTCAAAACTGTAGCTGGGATTTATTGATTTCAGCAAATTTTCAATTGCCGAAGAACAGTTGTGCGATACAAAGGAATATGTATCGCTTTGACCTTTCAACTTCCAAATTTTCCGTTTCAGGGCGAATTTTTCAGCGGTTGATAAATCAAGTTCGAATTCCCACAGCGAACGGTTTTCGGATAAAAGGTATTCTGCCGCTTTGGATTGATAGGGCGACAAAGCGTAAGCGCTCTCCTGCTTTCCGATCAAAGCGCTGATGTAGGATTTCAAACTGCCGTCCAGCACGGCATAATAGCCGAAAGCGTGAACGCGACCGCCGCCAGAAATTTTCAAAAACGAATGTCCCATCATGGACGACGGGGAGGCGTTGTTTTCCGCAGCAAGAACCAAAGATACGGAATCGAAGACGACTTTGGATTCGTATTCCGCATCGGAGGCAAGCGCAGAAATAGATATGAAAAAGGCGGCGAAAAACACGCCGCCTTTTGCTTTATTTACACTCATCTTTTAAAGCGACGTTAACCAAAATATTATCGTCATATTTCCATGCCGCGCCCGAAGCCGAGTCGGTTGTCGAGCTGAGAAAGCCGGACAGTCCCAAAAGCGCATTTCCCCAAAACCATGGCGAAGTGTGCGAAGCCACGATAATCGTTAATGGCAGGATACATTCGCTTTCTTTAACTGTAATTATCAAATTTTCTGAAGATTTTTTTACAGATACGGCTTGCGGCAATAAAACGGGAATGGAACCGTTTGAAGAGGTTACGATTGCTTCCGTTTTTTTATTGGAAGTTGTCATAATGTTTAATGCTTGCGTTGTCCCTTCGGAAATCGTCGCACATCCGGACAAATTCAATAGGACCGAAATAGTCAAGAAAAACTGCTTTGGCAGAAGCTTGCAAGAAATCATTTAGCGCATCTTTCTTTTTGGGCGACATTAACCAAAATATTATCGTCATATTCCCATGCCGCACCCGAAGCCGAATCGGTTGTTGAACCAAACAGGCCGCCAAAAATGATGTTTCCCCAAAACCAAGGTTGTTGATGAGGAACCACCAGCGTTGTTGTCGGCGCGATGCAATCGCTTTCCGTTATATTGATAATTAAATTTTCAGACGATTTTTTTACTGTAACCGCCTGAGGTAAAATTACGGGAAAAGTCCCGTTTGCAGATGTTATTGTTGCCTCTGCCTGCTTTCCGGAAGAGGTCGCCATATTAATGGTTTGCTTTGATCCGGTTGCTAATGTTGCGCAGCCTGACAACAACATAATTCCCGCCAGAGATAAAACAGTTTTTTTCATAAGCATTCTCCTTTAAAAGTACAGCTTCAGACCGATACCGACCTCGGTCAAATTTTCCAGATAATCGTTGTTTTCATCATAAACGAACGCGACATAACGCAACGCGCACGTCATCGCCAGATTTTCAGTTAATTTAAGTTCCGCCCCGACTCCCCAGCGCGAAGCGATATGGTCTTCGGAAAAACTGAATGAGCCGGAACCTCCAATCCCACCGTAATTTCCCGTCATTTCAAAATCGTAGTATCCGACGCCGGCATCTGCCGTTAAATCCAGTCGTTCAAAAACCGGGAAATAGAGGTGAGCATCAATTCCGTATGCCTGATAACTGATCGTTGTATCCGCACAGTAGTAGTTTTCGACGTATTTGTCTTCTTGTGCGGATTTTTGATAAAATGCGGAAACGCCGACGCCGACTTTAGAAAAGACTTCCGCTATTTTTATTCCTGCGGAAGCAGTGAAAGCCGTGAAAGAATCTTCAATGATTGTATCCGCGTAGTCGTTGGTGCCAAGGCTGTTTTTATTAAACTCGATTCCCAATACGCCTTGTACCGTTTTTGTTTTGGCGGACATATTTTTTTCGCCGATGATTTGAACAGGCTCTGCTTGAGCTTTTACCGAACCGCAAAGCAGTCCGACCCCCGCAGCAAAAGCGATTAAAAATTTTTTTATCATCTGAACAATCCTTTGTTTTCAGTTAAACAAAACCCGCTGTTAGAACGGGCGGATGTTCAGAAAGAATAAAAGTTATTATGTCTTAAGATAGGACTTATCTGATTGTTTTTATTTGTTTAATTCCTCTTTTTCCTATATCGGTTCAATCCTTAAAAAATTCTGCGGGTAACATCGGGGTAACAGTTTTTCCAATGCTTCTTTCCTTTGAGGACGTTTTCGGTTTGATGACTTTTTTATCCAAAAATTACCTTTTTACAAGGTATAAAATTTTTTCAAACAACGCAACCCGATTAAAATATAAGCTTAAATCATTTCGTTTAAGTGTGATAATATGCCTCCCGATTTAAAAAGAGGTTTTGTATGACTTCCAAGATTTTTGTTCGCAAGTATATGACGTTGGCGGAGTTTGTCGCGTATCTGACAAACGGCAGACTGCCGCCGGACGAGCTGTTTGAACGCCAGTTTGACGCGGCTTATCCGTTTGATAAACAGGCTTTTCAATCCGCGGAACTTCGGGCGCGGTGCGTTTTGGAACTCGGACTTGTTCACGCGACGGGCTATCGTTACACCCGCTTGCCGTTGCTGTCTTTGTCTTTTATAAGCGTCGTCACGTTGATCGGCTTTATCGGCTGTTCTTTGTTCAAGCGCAAAATCGACAATCTGATAAAAGAGCGTCCTTTAACCGCGGGATTGACGGCTTGCTCCCTTTCGGGGTCTCCGTTCGCGTTCAAAATGCTGAAACCGCATTATCGGGTCGAGCAATACCGTCGGTTAAAACGCAAGTATTATCCGGAAAAACAGCTTTATATCGACTTTATTCCCGCCGAAGAATCCGCTTCCTGCCGCTTTGTTGAAAAAGACAGTTATTTGCCGTTGCAAACACTGTCCGCCGTTTTGAACAAAATCTTGAAAACCGCTTTGGAAGACAAATGAATCGTTGACGGCAGAATCGGGATCACGCCCGACATCAACCGGAAACTCGGTTCGTATCGTTTTGACTTGCCTGCCAACCGCGTGTTTATCACTTATAAAAACCACTCCATTAAAGACAGTTTCTTCGCGAAACTTTTGTCGCCGCTGTATCGCCGTTATACGGGGTGGGAGGAGCTTCGGATTTCAACAAAGGACGTTTTGGAAAAGTTCCCGTCGAAGAACAAACCGGATTTTGAGTGCGAATACGAATGGGAAAAGGCGGCGTATTCGGAAAAGGATTTGAACGTCGGCGAATACGACCCGAAAAACGCGTCTTTGTATTATACTTTGTGCAGAGATATATACGCCGCTTTGGATTTGGAAAACCGTTTCGCGGAGTATTCCGCCGCCGATTTGCGTCAGGAAATCATGAAGCGCGCGCCCGCCGTCCCCGAAAAAAGAATCGAAGCGTTGTTGGGCGTCCTGCCGCACAAGTCGAAAGGCGGTCGTCCCGTCGGAAAGAAAGACAAAAACCTCCGCCACACCGTTTCCGATTGAATATTTTTTTCTGCTGAAAAACGGCTTGTTTTAGCCGTAAAAAACATAGTTCCCCTCGTTTTTGAATAAAAAAACAAGGCTGTCCCCTCTGTTTTGAGTCTGTTTCCTCCGTTCAAATTTGTTTTGACGCGAATGACCGCGTTTAACTTTTTTGAGGAGAATGAATATGACTGAAGAAAAACAATACCTGACGCGCGGACAGGCTTCCGAATATTGCATAAAGAAAGGCTTGCCGGTCAGTCCGAAGACGTTGGCGAAATACGCTTGCGTCGGCGGCGGTCCGAAGTTCCGCAAGTTCGGCACGATGCGCGTGATTTATAAAGTCGAAGATCTGGACGAATGGATCGAACGGCGACTGTCCAAGATATTCTCGTCAACGGGAATCCCTTGCGACGGAGATGACGAATGACGGGCTTTTCGAGGCTGTTTTTTAGCAAGCGAGAAACAACAAAAGAAGCGAGTGCAGGAAACGCTGCGGGTGTCCACAATGTGCCCTCGAAGCTTTCCTGCACTGCGCGGCATTTGATAGCAAAAAGAAGAAAGGCAAAAATCAGATAAAAGGGAAATAAAATGACTGTATATGGTTATTTAAGGGTATCGACGGACAAGCAGGATTGCAACAATCAGCGGATCGGCGTGGAGGCTTTGGCAGAGAAGCTTGGCTTGCCGATTGAAAATTGGATTATTGACGACGGCGTGTCCGGAACGAAAGAACCGGAAAAAAGGCAACTCGGCAAACTGTTGAAAAAGATAAAATCCGGCGACGTGA
>JBJFAY010000113.1:0-3732 GCA_051888155.1 Alphaproteobacteria bacterium | reverse complement strand
AGCCTTCTTTGTATACTGAACGGGATAGGAGAACCTATCCCGTTTTTTTTATTTCTGTTTCTGCGTGCGCAACGCTTCCGCCCCGGAAACAACGTCCAAAAGCTCTGTCGTAATGTTTTCCTGCCGCATTTGCTGATATTCCAGATTCATCGCTTCCAGATTTTCATCAATGTTCTTTTCCGCCGCTTGCATCGTCGTCAAACGCATATGATGTTCCGCCGACAAAGCTTCCGTAATTGCCGTTGACAATTCAATCAAAAGCCGTTCTTGCAGCAACGCGGAATAAATTGTTTTCGGCGCCAGAGTATACGTCGGAAAATTCCGGCCCGGCCAGCCCATTTTTTTCAGACGTTCCAGCCATTCCGTTCCCAAAGGCATTAACAGCGTTGAAGTCGGCAACACACTGACTCCGCGCTTTTCACTGTAGTAAACATAAACATGCGTAATATGATTGGTACGCATATATTCTTCCGCAGTCACCAGAACGGAAGCGGCCGTTTTACTGACAGCCTTGACGGAATTGGAAATCGGATAGCTTTCGACAATATTCCACTGATTGCGCATCAGCTGCCCGATAATCTGCCTGCCGATCGCAATAAAAGCGGTCTGATTGACCTGGAATCCTTTTTCCGTCAGCGATTTTTGCGCAAACCGGACGACTTCGCGGTTCATTTTGCCGACCAATCCCGTATCTGATCCGATCAAAACAGCCAATACTCGACGGGATTCCGGTTTGATACGGGGTTCCTTCGGCAATTCCAGTTCCCCGTTTTTCATCAAGGCCACCGCTCCCAAATTAATCGTGCGGCCGTATTCGATCAAAGACTTTAAAGCCGTGTCATACTGAATAATACTGACCGCAGACAGCGATTTCATCGTCGAAACGATAGAACGCAAATCCTGCGTTGTTTTTATCCGCTTTTGAAGTCCTTCGATATCCATACTGTTTCCTACACCTGTTTTGCGGAAAGAACATGTTCGTTGATCAAAGCTTCCCGAATATCATCAGCCAGAGCTTTTTTACGTTCCGGCGACAGCTTTTCACGATGCAGGATCTGTTCCGCCGTTTCTTTGTGCGTCGTCTTCATCAGCTGAGCAATAACGCGATAAGCTTTTTCTCTTAATTTATCGGTCACATTGTCCAACAGCCCTTCCGTTGTTGCGAACAAAACGGCGATTTGTTCCACGACGGGAACCGGCGCAAACTGTTTTTGCTGCATTACGGCACGAATGGACCGCCCGCGTTTTAACTGTTTTTCCGTTTCCGCGTCCAGATGAGAACGGAATTTAGCAAAACTTTCCAATTCTTCGAACTGGGCAAAAGCCAGTTTTAACGGTCCGACCAAAGAACTGTAAGCCGGCAGCTGCGCGTCGCCGCCCACACGTGAAACGGAACGCCCCGTGTCAATAGCGGGCAGAATGCCTTTTTGGAACATCGGCGAAGACAGATAAATCTGACCGTCCGTAATGGAAATAATATTTGTCGGAATGTAAGCCGAAATATTCTGCGCTTCGGTTTCAACAATCGGCAGAGCCGTCAGCGAACCGCCGCCGAATTCGGGTCGCAAATGCGTTGACCGTTCCAGCAGACGGGAATGAATATAGAAAATATCCCCCGGGAAAGCTTCACGTCCGGGCGGACGGCGCAGTAACAGGGACAATTCGCGGTAAGCCCGCGCATGATTTGTCAAATCATCGTAAATCACCAAAACGTCCCGGCCTTTTTCCATAAAATACTCGCCGATTGCCGTCGCCGCATACGGCGCAATATACTGCATGCCGGCGGTTTCGTCGCCCGAAGCGGCCACAACGATCGTGTTTTTCATCACGTCGTATTTTTTCAGATTGTCAACCACACGGGCAATAGCCGTTCCGCGCTGCGCTATAGCGCAATAGATGCAAATCACGTCCGTATTTTTCTGATTGATAATCGCATCGACGGCCAGAGCCGTTTTTCCCGTCTGCCGGTCGCCCAAGATCAGCTCGCGCTGTCCGCGTCCGATCGGCGTAAAAGAATCAATGGCTTTAATCCCTGTTTGCAAAGGCGTCGAAACAGGTGCGCGCGCCATAATCGGATAAGCTTCACGTTCGATTTTACGCCTGTTGACCGTTACAATACGCCCCGCGCCGTCCAAAGGATTGCCCAGCGGATCAATCACGCGCCCCAGCAGACGTTCGCCGACGGGAACGTCAACAACACGGCCGGTGCGGTAAACGCGGTCGCCGGCTTTGATCTCGTCGGGCTGATTCAAAAAGACAACCCCGACAGAATTTTCCGACAACGTAAATGTCATACCCATGACATTATTCGGAAACATCAACAGTTCTTCCATTTGAACGTTATCCAAACGGGAGACTTCTGCCGTACCGCCGGAAACCGAAGACACCGTACTGATCTCTTCGATATTCATTTTTGCGGACTGAAGGTCGATAGTGTCCTGAACAGTGTTGAAAACGTCTTTGACTGCTTCTATTAACATTTTATTTCCGTTCTTTTATCAACTTTCTTCGCGGCTCAAGCGCAAAGAAATATTTTCCAAAGCATCATGCATTTTGGTCGTAAAGGTATTCAGATAATCGTCCAGATTCCAGGAAACGACATTTCCGTTTACGGAAAACTCAATACCGCACAACAAACGCGGATTAACACTAAAAACGAACTGCGGATTTTCTATTTCCAAAACTTCCGACAGCATTTGTTTCAACCCTTCCTGCGCTTCGGGCGTCAATTCTTCAGAAGTCGAAATCTGCAAGGGAACGTCCTGCGTATCTGCGGCCAGAAACTTTTTGTCCTTTAAAGACAAATCTTCCAGCTGATGTCTGAACACGGAAATGAAACGTTCTTCCAGTTCTTCATCGGCCATGCGTTTAAAAGCTTTACGGGCAAATTCCAGAAAATTGGCGACAACCGTCTGACGGACTTCGTTAATCATCAAAGCCTTTTCCCGATCCAGCTCCTGCTGCCACAACAGACGTTTTTCCAGAATTTCGGCCTGAGCTTCATGTTCCAGTTCTTTGCGCAGCGTTTCAGCTTCTTCACGGGCTTCGTTCAAGATCTGCGTACGTTCGTTATCAATCGCCAGATAACGTTTATTCAGCTCGTCCAGCTTTTTTTCCGCATCAACGGCCAACTCTTCGGCATTTTGAATTTCCCCGGCGATATGTTTTTCGCGCTTGTCAATCGCGACCAGCAAAGGTTTGTATAAAAATTTATACAAAGCCCAGGCCAAAATCGTAAAATTGACGATCTGCGCCAGTATTGTGGTAAAATCTACAGACATGCTTCAAATCCTTATCTGTTTGTTGAAGGCCGAAAAGCTTTTATTTCGCGGCGATACTGACCGCATACTGCCAGAACGGATTTGCAAACAACAAAATCATGGCGACGACAAAGCAGTAAATGCCGGACGTTTCGACAATAGCCAGAGAAATAAACATCGTACGCGAAATTGATCCGGCTTCATCGGGCTGCTGAGCCAGCGACGTCAACCCGGACGCAACGGCATATCCTTCCGCCAGACCGGCGGCGCTTGCGCCGACGCACAGACAAAAACCCGCGGTAAAAATTGAAATGGAACCTAAAATCGCAACTAAATCCATAATACAGTCCTCCTGTTTTTTATATTGTTTCGTTTCTCGCAGCTTGTTTTTTGTCTTGTGACGACACGATATTTTCTTCCTCATCTTCATGAACGGAAGAAACGTACATCAGCGCCAGCATCGCAAAAATAT
>JBJFAY010000112.1:0-16451 GCA_051888155.1 Alphaproteobacteria bacterium | reverse complement strand
AGAACGAACAACACTCCACTCCAATCCTCCATTGCCACATCCTAACGGAGGGATGACTATGGAACGAATTTCATTTTGCCGGATAACGTTTTTCAAATCTCTTAAACCGGCTTCAATGTATTCTATTTTGGAGGCGGAACGCCAATGCTGTTTCGTCGGAAAGTTTACAATAAATCTTGGACTTCCGATAAATCCGTTGTCGTAAACAAACATTTGACCAATTTTAATATTTTTATCGTCGCATTCCCGTTTATAGGCTTTGAAATTCTGTGGAAACCTTTCCTTGAATTGTAAGGCCAAACCTTTTCCCATAATGCCGACACAATTAACTGTGTTGACAAGAGCGTCAACCTTAAAGTCAAAAATATTTTTATCGTGTTCGTAGTGCATCATCAAAAATACCATTCAGGTTTGACAAAAGCCTCTAATTCAATATGTCCTGTTTTCAGCACACTTTCAACTCTATTCTTTGTTTGTTCAGAATTTACCGCTATGTTTTGAATAAGAGATAAAGGTACGGAAGCTCTAATCAAAAATTCCGCTTCTCGACTTTCCCTTCTTTTGCAGTATCGTTCCTTGAAGGTGTCGTTTTTAAAATACTTACAATATCCCCCCCAATAGCGGCGGTTCAAAAAACAGCTTCCAGTCTATTTTATCTAAATCATTCAAATCATCGTAGAATGTGGCATAAGAGCAAACAGCTTGGTGGTCCGTGAAAATATAATTGACCTCAGCTTTGACGGTTTCTACATCTGTAACGAAATAGATGATTTCATTTTGATCGGTTTCTTCCGCTTCTTCAACATTGTTGTTAATAATGGCATAAAGCATTGGTGATCTCGGCGCAAACATAAAAGGAACGTATTCGTGTAACGATAACCCTGTTTGCGGAACGAAAGTTTTGGCTCTGCGTTCTTGAATGTGATTGTATGCGATATTTAATGGCTGAATATGTTCACGTTCAAGCATTTTTTTTGATTTGAGTGAACCGGACTGGATAATATCCGGTAAATTTTTTAAAGCGGTAAAATGGAATAGGCGTATAGGGGAGGCAGGTATCATATGTCGCTCACTGTTCGGTTTCTTATAAGATTAACAGGATTGGCTTGAATTGCTAAACATTTTCCGCATTTCCTTCTCTGATGTCTTCAATCATATTTATGGCGCGGGACATAGCGTTTCTGACCGGCGTGACGTTTAAACGGGCATAAACTTGCGTTGAACGCATCGTCCTGTGGCCGAGAGAACGCGATATGGTAGGCAGATTGACGCCGGCAATGGCTTCATAGCTTCCCAATGTTCTGCGAATATCGTGTATTCTCATATCTTTGATTCTGGCTCGATTAAGAACGCGTTTCCAGAATTTTTTAGGATCTTTCAAATGTCCCGTAACGCCTTTTTCACTCGGGAAAACCCATTCGGAAGCGTGTTTGGCGTATTCTTCTATCCGGCAGTGACGGGCTTCCGCTTCCATACGCTGAAAATCCGTTCTTGGAGGCTTCTTTTCCAAAGAGACTGCTTCGGCTGTCAAAAGCGCGTTAATTTTGTCATTCAGTTCCTGCTTTAACGCTTTGAGCCGTTCAATGGCTTGGGGAATCAGGGGAACAGTCAGCGGTTCTCCGTTTTTTGTTTCCGGGATATGCCACAATTCATTGACGAAGTCGATTTGATCCCAGCGCATTGCCAAAACATTTTGTTTCCGTTGTCCCGTATATAAGGCCATATAAAAGTATGCTCTCGGAACAATATCGGGAACGGCGTCAATCGCTTCAAAAAAAGACTTGATTTCATCCGGCTGTAAAAAACGGTCGCGGGATTTCGTTTTAAACTTTCGGATTCCTAAAGTCGGATTTGAGTTAATGTATCTCCATTCGATCGCTTTGTTGTAGATATGACGGATCAACGTCAAAACCCGGTTAGCTGTAAACGGACTGATTTTTTTATTTAATTCTCCGATGTATTCTTCTATTTCATCCCGTCCGATGGCATCTATTTTTCTGTTGTTCCATTTTTTCAGGTATCGATCATAATATCCTTCGTTTTCGATGACGGAACTTTCTTTGGTATAACGTCGGGCGTGACGTTCAATGTATTTTTCAAAGAGATGCAGGAAAGTCAGAACTTTCTCGTCATATTCCCTTTGTTGTTTTTTCCGCTCCTTTTCGGAAACAAAAGTTCCCGCCTCAATACGAAGCAAAAGATCGGTTGCCGTCTGTCTGGCTTTTTCCGGCGACATATTCCCGTATCTGCCGATGGATACGCAATAGAGTTTACTTTTGTGCTTTTTATACACAAAGAACGTTTTGGCTCCTTTCGGCGATACGCGACAAAGCAAGTCCGGAACACGCGTGTCTTCGACATCATAACTTTTTGACCGGGGTTTAAGAGCATTGATGTATTCGTGCGTGAAGCTGTGTTTTTCAATCGTTGCCATAGTGCTTTTCAGACCTCTTGATTCTTTTTGACACCCCGAAATTTTTTGACTATTTTTTGACTCTGGAGCGATTTTTTGACTATTTTTTGACCGTTTGTTTTCGTTTTGTTCAATTTATTAACGCATAAATACGAAAAGAAGTCAAGATATAAAAATTAAGTAAATTCAATATGTTTTAAGTCAAAAAACGTCGTTTTCAGTCATATTTATACGGCTTGGAAACGAAAAATGGCATTCAAGAGGTCAGGGGTTCGATTCCCCTCAGCTCCACCATAAAAAAGCCGTCCGGAAGGACGGTTTTTTTATGGGCGAATAAAAGAGCGGGGGATCGAACCCTGAGAGGGCGCGGAGCGATCAGCAAACAGCGCAGACTGTTTGCCGCGCAGCGCGGTGAGGTTCGGAGAACCGAGCCGACCCGGACGAACGCAGTTTGTCCGTTTCCCTCAGCTCCACCATAAAAAAGCCGTCCGGAAGGACGGTTTTTTTATGGGCAAACAAAAGAGCGGGGGATCGAACCCTGAGAGGGCGCGGAGCAAAACGATTTTTTGCTGCGGTTATTGATCGGGGTATATAACGCTTGTTCTTGTTTTAAAAATCGTTTTTTTAAAAATGCCGCTTTTTTTATTCCTGTCAACAGTGTTACAGTAAGAGCGTGTTTTTTTAAGGAGGAAAACATGAAAACAAAAAAAACAGAAAACTGTTGTGCGGACACTCTTGACCATCATAAGGAACTGGGGCGTTTGAACAGAATTTCGGGACAACTGGAAGGAATAAAAAAGATGATTGCCGAAAAGCGTCATTGTTCTGAAATATTATCGCAGCTGCGGGCGGTACGTTCCGCCGTGCGTGCGGTTGAGGCAAACATATTAAAGGCTCAACTGCAATACTGCGTTGTTCAAAGCTTTAATTCTGAAGAGGAACGTCGGCAAAGAATTGAAGAGTTGAGGGATTTGTTTGACAGGTTCCATGAAATATAAAGGTTTGATATGAAAATCCTGGTCGGTTTAAGCGGCGGCGTTGATTCGGCCGTCGCCGCTTACCTTATGAAAAAAGCCGGACATGAGGTAATCGGCGCGACCATGTCGATTTGGGAAAAGGGGCGTTCTTTTTCCGGTTTAACAGCCGGAGACGGCTGTTTTTCCCCTCATGAAGAAGAAGATATCAATTCCGCCCGCGAAATTTGCGGAATTTTAGATATTCCTTATCATGTTGTCGATTGTACGGCCGTTTATAAACAAACCGTTTTGGAAAATTTTAAAAACGAATATATGTCCGGCCGCACGCCGAATCCGTGCGTTTGGTGCAATGCAAAAATCAAATTTCAAGCGCTGCCCGATGCGGCGGTGAAAAGCGGCATTGTTTTTGACAAATTTGCCACCGGACATTATGCTCGTATCGTTTTTGATGAAAAATCAAAAAGTTACCGGCTGTTAAAAGGCGTTGATCCTAAAAAAGACCAATCTTACTTTCTTTACCGTTTGGGGCAAAGCCAGCTGGCGCGCATTGTTCTGCCGCTGGGGGATAAAACGAAAGCGGAGATCCGCCAAATTGCCAAAGAAGCGGGGCTGCCCGTCGGGGATAAACCGGACAGTCAGGATTTTTATACCGGCGATATTAACGATATTTTGCAAGCCGAACCGAAACCCGGAAATTTTGTTACTAAAGACGGCAAAATTATGGGAACTCATAAAGGGTTTTGGAACTATACCGTCGGGCAAAGAAAAGGATTGGGCATCAGCGCTGAAAAGCCTTTGTATGTTTTAGGGTTTGATAAGGAAAAGAACAACGTTATTGTCGGGTTTGAAGACCAGAACGTCTGTCACGGCTTAACCGCGTCAACGCTGAACTGGACGGCTGGAAAACCGTTGTGTTCCCCCGTCTGTCTGTGTGCAAAGATCCGTTCGTCGCAGCCGCAAACGCCGGTTAAGGTCACACCGGAAAGCGAGGACGAAATCAGAGTTGATTTTGAAAATAATCAGCGCGGAGTTGCCCCCGGCCAGTCTGTTGTGTTGTATGATGACGATCTGATTATCGGCGGCGGCATTATTCGTTCTGTTTTCTAGCTACTACTACCCGTAGGGGGATAACGTCCTCCGGACAGGGGATTAGGTCGTGCCGGTGGTATAAATAAATAATCTTTACCTGTCAGCAAACTTATTCTATCATTACTTTCGCAGCCGGTAGGCCGGCTGCGGAGTGTCACAGCTCCTTCGTAATTAAATAATCCGCTCTTTTGCGAGGGAGCCGGGGATATAAGCGCATCTGCGTCGAATAACCCGGACTGATATTACGACAGTTTCGAACTCCCTCACCTTAAGGACTAATCCCTAAGGTGAGTTTGTTTTTTTGAACAAAGTCGCGGTTCTACCTCCCGACGGGGGATTAGGCCGTGCCGGTGATAAGGGAAAAAACTGACGCCCGTACGGCCAGTACCCCGTACGGCCAATACCCCCTCCTGCGACTAGCAGTCGTGCCGGTAGCAAGGAAATAGAAAGCGGGGAATTTCCCCGCTTTCTTTATTCTTCGTCCGTAATTTCGTCGCCGATCATTTTCTGCGACAGCAATCCTGCTTTCGCGCGAATCTGCTGTTCTATCTCGTCGGCAACCGCCGGGTTTTCACGCAGGAATATCCGCGCGTTTTCACGCCCCTGCCAACGTTCGCCCTTATACGAAATCCAAGCGCCCGCCTTTTCAATCAGGCCCGCTTTGATCCCCAAATCAATCAATTCGCCCGTTTTGGAAATCCCTTCGCCGTAAATAATGTCAAACTCTACCGTTCTGAACGGCGGAGCAACCTTGTTTTTCACAATCTTAACCGTCGTGTTGTTGCCGATCGTTTCGTCTTTGTCCTTAATCTGCGCGCCGCGGCGGATTTCAATACGCACCGAAGCATAAAACTTTAACGCATTGCCCCCCGTCGTCGTTTCCGGATTGCCGAACATAACGCCGATTTTCATACGCAGCTGGTTAATAAAAATAATCAGCGTATTCGACCGCGCCACCGACGCCGTCAGTTTGCGCAAAGCCTGCGACATTAAACGCGCCTGCAGCCCGACATGAGAATCGCCCATCTCGCCTTCCAGTTCGGCCTTCGGCACCAAAGCCGCAACGGAATCGACCACCAGCACGTCAATCGCCCCGGAACGCACCAGCGTATCGGCGATTTCCAGCGCCTGTTCCCCCGTGTCCGGCTGGGAAATCAACAGATTGTCAATATCAACGCCCAGTTTTTTCGCGTAAATCGGATCCAGCGCATGTTCCGCGTCAATATAAGCGCACTTGCCGCCCGCCTTTTGCGCCTGCGCGACGACATGCTGCGCCAGCGTCGTTTTTCCGGAGCTTTCCGGACCGTAAACCTCGACAATTCTGCCCCGCGGCAGACCGCCGATCCCCAGCGCGATATCCAGCCCCAAAGACCCCGTCGAAATCGCCGGAATCTCAACGGCGTTTTCACGTTGTCCCAGACGCATGATCGACCCTTTTCCAAACGCCCGTTCAATCTGACTTAAGGCGGCGGCCAATGCTTTTTCTTTATCCATCGTATCCTTATCCACTAAATGTAAAACGGTTTGATCCATATTTCGGTGCCTCTTTTATCCCACAAAAACACGTCAAGAGCAACACCGTAAAATGTACCATATTTGTTCTTTATTTCAAGACAAAAAAAGAACAAAAAGGAAACATTTTTTTAAAATTTATCCGAACGTTCCGGCCGGAATCGGACGGCGGGCAGGAAAAAGCATTGTTTTAATCAGCGTTTTTGCCCAAATGAAATAATCCGCGGATTAACCAGTCCCGGTTTGCGATATGTCAAAACAGTATTGTTTTCCGCGTTATAAACTTCTCCGCCGGCGGCTGTCAAAACGGCGTGCGCCGCCGCCGTATCCCATTCCTTTGTCTGATGACAGCACGGGTACACGTCGGCCTGTCCGGCCGCGATCAGGCAGAATTTTAACGAACTGCCGCAGCGGCGCCGTTCGGCGATTTTCAACCCTTCCAGCATTTTGGAAACAATCGTTTCATTACAATGCGTCCGGCTGTTTAACACCGTGTATCCCTGATCCGGAACGTCACGGGTTTTCAATTCCGCCGTCATGCCGTCCTTTTCCATACACGCCCGGCCGGGCGATATTGTGTAATAAACCGTTTCCGTCACGGGAACGTATACGGCGCCGAAAACGGGCGTTTCATTTTCAATCAAAGCGATATTGACCGTAAATTCGCCGTTCTTTTTCACAAAATCCGCCGTTCCGTCAACCGGATCAACCAGCCAGAAATACCGTTGAGTCAAATCGGCCGGTTCGCCGGCGGCCATATGTTCTTCACCGACAACGGGGATATCCGGCGTTAATTCTTTGAGTCCGTCAAAAATAATTTTTTCGGCGCTCATGTCGGCTTCGGTTACGGGAGAAGCGTCTTCTTTTTCATAAACGGCAAAATCCTGGCGGTAAATATCCATAACGGCCGATCCGGCTTGTTTGATCAGTTCGATGACAGCTGCGGCGTCAAAAAAATAAGCGTTCATTTATCCCCCAGAATTTGTTTCACTTTTTCGCCCAACTCTTTCAAAGTAAACGGTTTAGCCAGAAAATAAAAATCCGGCATGGCTTTGATTTCGCCGCGGGCGGCTTCTTCGGAAAATCCGGAAATCAACAGAATTTTACTGTACTTCCCTTTCTGACGCAAGGTCGAGGCCAGCGTCACCCCGTCCATACCCGGCATCACCATATCGGTAATCAGCAGGTCAAACACGGCGCCGTCTTCCGCTTTTTCCAGCGCTTCTTCGGCGCAGGTGCAGTCCGTAACCGTATAGCCCTTTGCCGTCAAAGCCTTGCGGGTAACGGCGCGCACGCCGTCTTCGTCTTCGACCAGCAGAATGTTGCCCGACCCGCTGAGGTCGTTTGAGGGCAGCAGAGGCGGCGGCAGCGACGGTTTGTCTTCGGCAAAGAAAAATTGCAGCTGGTCGCCGGTTTTGGGTACGTTCGGTTTCACGCGGACCAGCTGAGAAACTGCCTGCGTATTATAATCCGCCGGCAAAGCGGCCGATTCGGCCTCTTCGGTCAAGCGGCGCACGTCTTCCGGCGCGTGGCGCGGCAAATAAAGACTGAACGTCGTTCCGGCGCCCGGCGCGCTTTTCACATTAATATAACCGCCGGACTGGCGCATATTGCCGTACACCATTGCCAGTCCCAGTCCCGTTCCCGAATCAACGCCGCCGGATTTCGTCGAAAAAAACGGTTCAAAAATACGCTGCAGATTTTCTTCGCTGATGCCACAGCCCGTATCCGAAACGTCAATGACGACATATTCGCCGGGAACGACTTCTTCGGATCCGATATACTGTCCGGCCGGAAATTTCTGTTGACGTGTCGAAATGCTGAACGTTCCGCCGTCCGGCATCGCGTCGCGGGCGTTGACCGCCAGATTGACAAACACCTGATCAAACTGCGTTTTATCCACGCGGATAAATCCCAGATTCCGCCCGTTTTCGATTTGAACGGAGATTTTTGTACCCAACAGGCGTTTGAGCATATGATGCAGTTCCGCGAAAACGTCCGTAACGTCCAGATATTTCGGACGCAGCGGCTGTTTGCGGGAATAAGACAACAGCTGTCCGACCAGACTGGCGGCGCGTGTCGCGCTGTAATGCACATTCATCAATTCGGTAAAATCCGGATCCGACGCCGGGTGCGTTTGCAGCAGTAAATCCGTCGAACCGATGATCGCCGTCAAAAGGTTGTTAAAATCGTGGGCGATTCCGCCGGCCAGCTGTCCGATCGCCTGCATTTTCTGCGCCTGAGAAAACTGCAAAGCCAGCGTACGCCGTTCCGTATTGTCGATAAAATGCGCGATAAAGCCGAAAACGTCCGGCTTCCCGTCTTCGTCTTCTTCGGTCATCGGCGTAATATAGACGGCGGCAAATTTTTCCTGCGGCGTTTTCAGGCGGACTTCGGCGTGGGCGCGGGTCAGCTTTGCCGTCATGACCTTAGCCATCTTGTCCTTTAATTCCGCCCAGTCGTCCGGATCAATGCAGTCGTCCAAAGACGTGCCGATCATTTCTTCGCGCTGGCGGGAAAACATTTGGAAAAGAGTCGAATTGGCTTCCGTAATAATATTTTCCTTATCCAGAAAAGCGATCCCGACAGGGGCTTCGGCAAACAAACGGGAAAAGCCCAGCTCGGCTTCTTTGGCCGACGATCCGTCATGTTCGCGCCGGCTCATCACGTCGCGCACGACCGAAGCGCGCAGCATCGTTTCCCCGTTTTCGTCATAAACCGCATGGCTGACAAAAGCCGTGAAATAAGTTTCCGTCTGCGTGCGGAAAGTCAGTTCGCCATGCCAAAAGCCGTCCAATTCCGGAACATGTGCGCCGGCCAGAATATCGACCAGCTTTTTGCCTTTTAATTCGCGGATATTCGTATATCCCAGCCAATCGCACAACCTTTGATTGACGAAATGGATCACGCCGCCGGCGTCGATTTGATACAGCCCGATCGGCAGAATGTCCAGAAATTCGGCCAATTCCTGCGTTTCCTGGCGCATTACCGCGTCCAAAGCGCGCGCCGCCGTCATATCGCGCACCCGCCACAGTGTCCCGACTTCCAGCTGGCGGATCGAAATATGGTACCATTCCCAGAAATCCGCATCATTTTCCGCCGGACGCATTAGCAATTCAACGGACGTTTCGGCTTTGTTTTTAACGGCAGCCTCCAGCTTTGCCAGAGCCAACCGGTTGGATTCGTCGTCCAGAACGCGGTTTAATACGGATTGCAGCAAAGAAGGCGCTTTGAAAAACTTTTTTCCGGCCGCATTGATATAGACCGGTGCGCTGTCCCCAGACACCAGCGCCAGCGCGTCGGCTTCGCTGTCCATCAAAGCTTTGACGGTATCCCAGTCCCTGACAAAACTGCCAAGTCCCAAAATGCCGGCCAGTTTTTTAAAAAACGGATACGCCATTTAGCTTTCCTCTCTTTGCGGCAGCGTTTTTCCTTTAAGCTGATAAACATATTTAATGACTTCCGCCACAGCGGCATAATGCTCCGTCGGGATCGGTTCGTCAATCTCTACCGACGCAAACAAAGCGCGAGCCAAAGGCGGATTTTCAACAATCGGCACGGCGTTCGCTTCGGCGATTTCGCGGATTTTCAACGCGATAAAGTCCTGTCCTTTAGCAACGACGACCGGCGCTTCCATGCCTTCTTCGGGTTCATAACGCAGCGCGACGGCAAAATGGGTCGGGTTGGTGACGACAACGGACGCTTTGGGCACGTTTGCCATCATGCGTTTGCGCAGCCGTTCCATGCGGATCGACCGCAGACGCATCTTAACCTGCGGGTCCCCTTCCATTTGTTTGTATTCGTCTTTAACTTCCTGCTTTGTCATGCGCTGACGCTTTAAATAAGAAAACTTTTGATAAAAATAGTCCGCGAACGCAATGACGAAAATAATCATCACCATCGTCAGCAATATCAGCAGCAACAGTTTGTAAACCAGCGCCAAAATCGACGCAACGTCAAAAGACGACGTGTTTAAAATATCCAAAATCCGCGGCTTGACAATCAGCCAGCCCGCATAACCGACAGCCGTGATTTTAAAAATGCCTTTGAGCATATCGACAATTTTGGCTTTGGTGATAAATTCTTTGGCATTGGCGAACAGGTTAATTCTTTCCCATTTGATTTCCATGCGTTTCGGCGCGTACAGAAACCCGATCTGAACCAAAGCCGAAGCCGCCGCCAAAACCAAAAACAAAGACAAAGGCAACAACAACGTCACAAACAATTCAAACGACGTTTCCCTTAACAAATCGCGCAGCCCCAGCGGATCAACCGGCAGTTCGGCCGGGCGTTCGATAAATTTAAACGCGATCGCCGCCGTTCTTTCCATGACAAAGGGCGCCAGCCCCCACAGCATCATCAGGGCGGCAAACAACATAAACCAGCTTTTGACTTCCATGGAAAGAGGAACGTTCCCTTCTTCCCTCGCGCGTTCCAGTTTTCGCTCGGAAGCCTCTTCGGTCTTAGAAGACTCGTCTTGTTCGTCGGCCATTTTTTCCTACAAAGCAAACAAACGCAGATTATCCCGGAAAAATTCCAGAAACCACCACATCATCATCGGCAAAGACACCATTAACAGCGCCAGTCCCAAGTATACCTGCAAAGGCATCACAATGAAAATAATATTCAGCTGCGGCATCAAACGCGACATTACCCCCATGGACGAATACATCAGGATAATCATCACAATGAACGGCGATCCGATCTGAAAACCGTATGTAAACGCCGCGCCCAGCGTTTTAGCCAGCATTTGCGACATATCGCCCGTCAGCAGCGGCTGACCGACGGGAAAAGTCCGATAACTGGCCAATACCGCCCCCAGCATGACATGATGCAGATTTGTCACGACAATCAGCAAAACGGCGCACAGTGTCAAAAAACCGGTTAAAACGGTTGACTGGACATTCGTCTGCGGATCTAGCAGGGTCGCGTTCGAAAAGCTGGTCGCCATTGCCGCATTAACGCCGGCCAGATCAATCGCCGTCATCAGGAAATAAGGAAAAATTCCCAAAAAGACGCCGACGGTTATTTCAATCAGCAACAGCCGGAACAGTTCCGGCACATTTGCCGGCGGCGCAGGCAGTTCCGCCCCCAGAACCGGCGTCAGCATAACGGCGATTGCCAGAACAAAAATCAGCCGGATTCGGGTCGGAATATAAACGGAAGCGTAAAACGGCATAAATAAAAACGCGCCGCCCAGGCGCGCGAAAACGAACAAAAAATGATACAATTCCAACGATACCAGCCGTTCCCAGTCCATATCACGCCCCCAAAGCGATGATACGGTCAAACAATCCGTTGGTAAACGCGCGCAGCTGTTCAATCATGAACGGCAGCAGAAAAATCAGAGAAATAAAAACGACCAGAATTTTGGGAACAAAGACCAGCGTCATTTCCTGAATCTGCGTCAATGTCTGGAACAAACTGATCAAAAGACCGATCACCATGGCGATCAGCAGCAAAGGCCCGACGATCAGCAGCAGCGTAAAGATCGCGTTTTTACCGATTTCAATGACCATTACTTCCGTCATAACGCCGTCCTTTTTTCTTCAGATGGGCATCTGCATGATTTCCTGATAGGCGGAAACGACTTTATCACGCACGGCGACGACAGTCTGCAAAGCGACTTCGGCATTTGAAACGGCCATGACGACTTCCTGCATGTCGGCGGTGCCTTTAATGGCTTTCATGCTCATCAATTCGGCCTGTTTATTGTCTTCTTCCGCCTGCAGAACGGCCGTTTTGACCATCGAAGCAAACGACCCCGCCGGCGACGCCTGTTCCGTTTGTCCGGCCGACGGCGCGATCTGTCTGGACACGGCCGCCTGATAAGCGGAAAGGGCTTTGGAAACATCGCTGACCATACTTATTTTTCCTTATGTTAACGGATTAAATCCAACGTTTTGGACATCATTTCTTTGGACGTTGAAATAACGTTCAGGTTGGCTTCGTAAGTTCTCTGCGCTTCTTTCATATCCATTGTTTCGACCAAAGGATTAACGTTGGGCAGCAGCACATAGCCGTCCGCGCCGGCGGCTTCGTGGCCGGGATCGTATTTGCGTTCCAGCTGTCCTCTGTCGCGGGAAACGCGCCCGACTTTGACCAGTTCGGCGCCGGTCGCCCGGTCCAGTTCATTGCGGAACGTCACCGTTTTGCGCCGGTAAGGCTGCCCGCCCGGCGTTTTGGACAGAGAATCCGCATTCGCCAGATTTTCTGAAATGACGCGCAGCCGCTGCGCCTGCGCTTTCATGCCCGAAGCGGCGATTGTTTTACTGAGAGTCAAATCGTCCATTTAATTTCTCCGTCCGCGGTTATTTCAATCCCAAAGCCGTTCCCAACAGAGCGGCGTTCTTTTTAAACAAAGCCGTTACACGTTCATGCTGGCCGCGCGTATCGTCAATTTTTGCCATTTGTTCTTCCAGCACGATTCCGTTTTCGTCAATACTGGTTTCAAACGGACGGCGGTTTTCTTTGACGCGGGACTTTCCGTCGGCGATCGGCGACAAATGCGCGGCGTTCGTTTTGGCGATTTTCGTTTCCCCCGACGCGCGCGTCCTGTGCGCGGGATCCGTGCGCATCATGGCGACGTGTTTGCTTTCCCCGACAAATTCTTTAAACGTCAGCGGTTCCAGATCCGACGGCAGAAAATCCGGCGTGTCCGCGTTTGCGATATTATGGGCCAAAACAGACTGACGCTGCGCCAGCCAGCGCATTTTTTCCTCGCTCATCTGATAAAGCGTTAAATTCTGCAGATCCATTTGTGACTCCCTTTTGCCTGATTGTGCGTTTATTTCTTTAAAAAAACGTGAATCCTGACGTCATTAAACAATATGCAAAAATCGTGCCGTTTTTTGATTATTTTCCTTTTGCAGCCCGCCGCCTTTTGGCGTATGACCTGTCTGACATTTTTCTGATACAGGAGATTTTTTTATCATGCATGCCGTTATTCCCGTTATTCTGCTGGTTTGTTCCAACGTGTTTATGACATTTGCCTGGTACGGACATCTGAAATTTAAATCAACGGCGCTGTGGGCCGTCATTCTGGCCAGCTGGGGGATCGCCTTTTTTGAATACTGCCTGCAGGTTCCGGCCAACCGCATCGGCCACGAGTATTATTCCGCCGCCCAGCTGAAAGGGCTGCAGGAAATTATCACGCTGAGCGTTTTCGCTTTGTTTTCCATTTACTATTTAGGCGAAAACCTGCGCTGGAACCATATCGCGGGCTTTGTCCTTTTGGTTATCGCAGGCATTTTGATCTTTAAAAAATAAGCCTTTTAAAGAATTGCCAAAGCCTTTTTTTCCCGTTATGATAAATGAACTGTTTATTTTTACGGAGGCACACGCTTATGGACGTATTTGTCATATTTTTAATTGTTCTCGCCTTATTTGCAATTTCCGCCGGCGTCAAAACGGTTCCGCAGGGAATGGAATATACTGTCGAACGTTTCGGCAGATACACGCACACTTTAAAACCGGGATTGAACTTGATTATCCCCTTTGTCGATTCCATCGGCGCAAAGGTCAATATGATGGAACAGGTGCTGGACGTTCCCTCACAGGAAGTCATTACCAAAGACAACGCCATGGTTACCGTTGACGGCGTTGTTTTCTTTCAGGTTCTGGACGCCGCCCACGCCGTTTACGAAGTCCGCCAGCTGCAGGTCGCCATTTTAAATCTGGTGATGACCAATATCCGTACGGTCATGGGATCAATGGATCTGGACGAACTGCTCAGCCAGCGCGACGTGATCAACCACCGTCTGCTGGACGTCGTTGATCAGGCGACGGAACCCTGGGGAGTAAAAGTCACCCGTATTGAAATCAAAGACATTACGCCGCCGCGCGATCTGGTTGACGCCATGGCGCGCCAGATGAAGGCTGAACGTGACAAACGCGCGCAGATTCTGGAAGCCGAAGGGTTAAGACAGGCGCAGATTCTGCGTGCCGAAGGGGAAAAGCAGTCCGCCGTACTGCAGGCCGAAGGACGCAAAGAAGCCGCCTATCGCGACGCGGAAGCCCGCGAACGCCAGGCTGAAGCCGAAGCCAAAGCGACCGCTTCTGTTTCCGAAGCTATCGGCAAAGGCAATATCAATGCGATCAACTACTTTTTGGGTCAGAAATATCTGGACGCTTTAAAAGAAATCGGAACGGCCGGCAATTCCAAAATGGTCATGCTGCCGATTGAAGCGACGAATATTCTGGGATCCATTGCCGGCATCGGCGAAATTGCCAAAGAAAGCCTGAAAAAAGATGGCCGCAAGTCATCGAAAGACGCTTGATAACCCGCGGGAGGATTTTGCATGATGGCAGTAGCAGATTACTGGTGGTGGCTGTCGGCCGGCATGGTGTTGATGGTTTTGGAAATCATTACGCCGGGTATTTTTTTCCTGTGGATCGGTATCGGCGCTTTTATCACCGGCGCCATCGCCGCGGTGTTTCCGTCGGCGACGCCGGCGGTTCTGGGAGGTATTTTCGCGGTTTTAAGCGTTATTTCCGTTTTTGTCGGACGCAAAATCATGGGCAAACGCCAAAACGAAACGGATACGAAGCTGAACAACCGCGCCGCCCAGTATATCGGACAGATCTATCAGGTTTACGAACCGATTGTTGACGGCCGCGGTAAAATTTCCGTCGGCGATACGTTGTGGCTGGCGGGGGCCAAAGCGGATATTCCCGCGAATACGGCCGTCAAAGTCACCGGCGTACGCGGTACGATGCTTGAGGTTGAACCGGTCAATGGAAATTAAAAACCGCTTTTTTTCAAAAACAGGAATGACGGCTTTTTTTACCGGCCTCATTCTTGTTTTTGTTTTTGCGCCGCTGATTGCCCGATCTGTTCCCGCGCCGTTTTGGTTTCAGGAATATTTTTTCAATACGCTGCAAATCGCCGAAAATTTCAAACAGCTTGGCTTTCCCACTTTTGACGGAGTTACGCCGACAAACGATTTTTCTCCGGTCTGGACGGCTGTTCTGGCCGGGTTATCGTCCCTTGTTTCTTCAGATTCCACTGTTTTCTTTATTTTGGTTCGCGCCGTTCTGGGGCTGGCGTTGGGACTGACGCTGGAGCTGTTCAACCGGCTGGCCGACGCTTTAAATTTTAAACCGGAGCCGCAGGAACGTTTTGTTACGTTATCGTTTTTAACCTCGGCTTTTCTGTTCACGGGATTAACGGGGTCGGACGCCGCGCCGGCCATACCGTGCCTGTTTTTAAATGCTCTGTGCTTATTAAAAGCTTTGCGTCAACCGTGCTTTAAAACAGGAGCCTTCTATGGTTTAAGTCTGTTATTATGCGGACTGACCCGTTTTGATTCCATGGCTTTCGCATTAACGGCCGTTTTGGTATTTTATTTTCAATTCAACCGAAAAAATCCGATTACGACAAAACAGCTGCTGGCATTAATTCCCGGTCTGATCATTGCGCTGATTCCGCTGATGATCTGGACCGATACGTTACAATCAACGTTCGGATCGCCGGTGCCGGCGGAAATCAGCAGCTGGACAAAATCGCAGGATCGTTCTCCCTGGCGGCTGTTCGTTATTTTGTTTTTTGAACCTTTGCGCTATATCAGACAGATTCCGGGCGCGTTGGAAGCATGGACTTTTCCCCTTTTGACGTTGGGATTGGCCGCTTACGCTTCATTTCCCTGGGGTGAACGGAAACAAACGCCGCAGGACACTGTTTTTTATACTCTGATCTGGTATCCGATTTTATATCTGGCGGTTGTAAGCGCCGTTACTTTTATAGCTTTGCCGGAATACGCCTTTTATCCGTTGGCGGTAGGAGGACCGGCCGCTTTGCTGTATGCCGTCCGCAGAATTGACGGGCAACTGAGAGAAAAAGGAAAAGAAACGGAAGAAAAACAAGCCCTTTTTGTCTGGCTGATTTTAGGGTGTTGTTTTTGTTGTTCCGCTTTTTTCCTGTCTTTCCGGACGCGCTCTGCTTTCTATGAACCGGTAACGCGGGTTATCAGTGAATTTACCGGTAAAAATCCGGGACTTTATGCCATGAGTGGCGGCGCAGGCATAACTTCTTATGTGACAAAAAAACGTTTTGTCCGGCTGGACGGCATGGCGGAAGACCAAAAAATGCTGGATTTTTTGAGTACGCAAACAACTCTGGACGCCGTATTAAAGCACTATGGCGTTGATTATCTGGTCACCGTTAATCCGTCAACGGGCGGGCAAAGCTGTTATTCCGTCCGCGAACCGGCGCAAAACCGTTTCGGCGGCAGCAACAAAGGAATGAGCGACTGGCTGTGCGCTTCTCCCGTATTTGAAAAACAGGCGACGCCTAAGATCAGAATCGGTATTTTTAAAATCGACAAGAACGGAAAAGCCGTTTCCGAATAATGAAAAGCCCTCTGAAATCAGAGGGCTTTTTTATTATTTATTCAAATTCGATTTTGACCCGCTTGCCGTAAAAACGAGCCAAGCGAAACAATTCCCCGAAACCGCTGACG
>JBJFAY010000111.1:0-3758 GCA_051888155.1 Alphaproteobacteria bacterium | reverse complement strand
TGTACCCGACGCCAAGTACGGCGACGTGGTTGTTGCTAAATTTATGAACTGCGTCATGCTTCACGGCGCAAAAGCGACCGCCGAAAAAATCGTTTACGGCGCGCTGGATCGTGTTGCTGAAAAAACAAAGCAGGAACCCTTGAAAGCTTTTAACGAAGCTTTGGACAACGTCAAGCCGGCTGTTGAAGTCCGCTCCCGCCGTGTCGGCGGCGCGACCTATCAGGTTCCGGTCGAAGTCCGCCCCGACAGAAAGCAGGCGCTGGCAATCCGCTGGATTATCGCCGCTGCCCGCAGCCGTTCCGAACAGACAATGGAACAACGTCTGGCCGGCGAATTTCTGGACGCTCTGGCCAATAAAGGCGCCGCTGTCCGCAAACGTGAAGAAACCCATCGTATGGCAGAAGCTAATAAGGCTTTCTCGCATTACCGTTGGTAATAACTGAAGATTTTAGAGAAGGTTTTAAATAATGGCTCGCTCTACTCCCATTGAAAAGTATCGCAATATCGGCATTATGGCGCACATTGACGCCGGTAAAACGACAACGACCGAACGTATTCTGTATTATACGGGAAAGTCTCATAAAATCGGCGAAGTTCATGACGGCGCCGCAACAATGGACTTTATGGTTCAGGAACAGGAACGCGGTATTACAATTCAGTCCGCGGCGACAACCTGCTTCTGGAGAGATCACCGTCTGAATATCATTGACACCCCGGGGCACGTTGACTTCACGGTTGAAGTTGAACGTTCTTTGCGTGTTTTGGACGGCGCCGTCGCCGTTTTTGACGGTGTCGCCGGTGTTGAACCGCAGTCTGAAACCGTTTGGCGTCAGGCTGATAAGTATAAAGTTCCCCGTATTTGTTTTGTTAATAAAATGGATCGTATCGGCGCTAATTTCTTGCGTGCCGTCGGTATGATCAAAGAACGTCTGGGGGCGACTCCGATTGTTATGACGTTGCCGATCGGTGCAGAAGCGGATTTTGCCGGCGTCGTGGACGTTTTGCGTAAACGCGCGATTATCTGGAACGGCGAACATCTGGGCGCTGATTTCAGTTATGAAGACGTTCCGGCCGATCTGAAAGAATTAACTGACAAATACCATGCGGAACTGGTCGAAACCGTTGTCGAACAGGACGATCAGGCGATGGAAGATTATCTGGAAGGCAAGGAAATTTCTTTGGAAACATTGCAGAAATGCATTCGTAAAGGAACGATTTCCATGTGCTTTGTCCCCGTTTTGTGCGGTTCTTCCTTTAAAAATAAAGGGGTGCAGCCGATGCTGGACGCGGTTGTGGATTATCTGCCGTCTCCGGTTGATATTCCCGCGGTTGTCTGCACGAACCTGAAAGGGGAAGAAGTTATCCGTCATGCGACAGATGACGAACCTCTGGCGGCTTTAGCCTTTAAGATTATGAACGATCCGTTCGTCGGTTCTTTGACGTTCGCCCGTATTTATTCGGGAACGATGACTGCCGGTTCGTATGTTCTGAACTCCGTTAAGGATAAAAAAGAACGTATCGGCCGTATGTTGCTGATGCATGCGAATCACCGTGAAGAAATCAAAGAAGCTAATGCCGGCGATATTATTGCTCTGGTTGGTTTGAAGGAAACGACGACCGGGGAAACGCTGTGCGCTGACAATTCTCCGGTTGTTTTGGAAAAGATGGAATTCCCTGATCCCGTTATCGAAGTCGCCGTTGAACCGAAAACAAAGGCTGACGTTGAAAAGATGGGCTTGGCTTTGAATCGCTTGGCGATGGAAGATCCTTCTTTCCGTGTTTCTTCCGATAATGAAAGCGGGCAGACAATTATTAAAGGTATGGGTGAACTGCATCTGGAAATCATTGTCGACCGTTTGAAACGCGAATTTAAAGTGGACGCGAATGTCGGTGCTCCGCAGGTGGCTTATCGTGAAACGATTTCTCAGGTTTACGAAATTGATTACACGCATAAGAAACAGTCCGGCGGTTCCGGTCAGTTCGCCCGTGTTAAAATTCGCTTTGAACCGTTGGAACCGGGGTCGGGATTCGTTTTTGAAAATACCGTTGTCGGCGGTAACGTTCCCAAAGAATACATTCCCGGTGTTGAAAAAGGTTTGCGTGCTGCTTTGGAAACGGGCGTGATTGCCGGCTTCCCTTGCACGGACTTTAAAGCAAACTTGTTTGATGGTGCATACCATGACGTCGACTCGTCGACGATGGCGTTTGAAATTGCGGCTCGCGCGGCTTTCCGCGAAGGAATCGCAAAAGCAAAGCCCAAGCTGTTGGAACCGATTATGAAAGTAGAAGTCGTAACGCCCGAAGATTATATGGGTGACATTATCGGTGATTTAAACAGCCGCCGCGGTCAGGTTGCAGGTATGGATCAGCGCGGAAATGCTCGTGTAATTGATGCGACTGTTCCTCTGTCCTCTATGTTCGGATATGTGAACACGCTTCGTTCCATGAGCCAAGGTCGCGCGCAGTACTCGATGGTGTTTTCACACTATGCGGAAGTACCGCAGAACGTTGCTGAAGAAATCAAAGCCAAAATGGCTGGTTAATAAGAATTTGGAGTTTTTAAGAAATGGCAAAAGAGAAGTTTGAGAGAACGAAGCCGCATTGCAATATCGGCACGATAGGTCACGTAGACCACGGGAAGACGACGTTGACGGCTGCGATCACGAAGGTGCTGGCGTCGAAGGGTGACGCACAGTTTATCGATTACGCGAACATCGATAAGGCTCCGGAAGAACGCGCTCGCGGTATTACGATTAACACGTCGCACGTGGAATATGAAACGGATAAACGCCACTATGCGCACGTAGACTGCCCGGGGCACGCGGACTATGTAAAGAACATGATCACGGGCGCGGCACAGATGGACGGAGCAATTTTGGTTGTTTCCGCCGCTGACGGCCCGATGCCGCAGACACGCGAACACATTCTGCTGGCTCGCCAGGTTGGCGTTCCCGCTTTGGTCGTATACATGAATAAAGTAGACCAGGTGGACGATCCCGAACTGCTGGAATTGGTAGAGATGGAAATCCGCGACTTGCTGTCTTCCTATAACTTCCCGGGCGATGAAATCCCCATTATCAAAGGGTCCGCTCTGGCCGTGTTGGAAGACGGAGATAAGAAACTGGGCGAAGAATCAATATTGGCGCTGATGGACGCGATTGATAACTATATTCCGCAGCCGGAACGCCCGAAAGATAAGCCGTTCCTGATGCCGATTGAAGACGTGTTCTCAATTTCCGGCCGCGGCACGGTTGTGACGGGTCGTGTAGAACGCGGAGTGATCAAAGTAGGCGACACGATCGAAATCGTAGGAATTAAACCGACGCAGACAACGACATGCACGGGCGTGGAAATGTTCCGTAAACTGCTGGATCAGGGTGAAGCCGGCGATAACATCGGCGTACTGTTGCGCGGAACGAAACGCGAAGAAGTGGAACGCGGCCAGGTTTTGGCAGCACCGAAGTCGATCACGCCGCACAAAGTGTTCGAATCGGAATGCTATATTCTGACGAAAGAAGAAGGCGGCCGCCATACGCCGTTTTTCTCGAACTATCGTCCTCAGTTTTACTTCCGTACGACGGACGTGACGGGTACGATCGAACTGGCTCCGGGCGTAGAGATGGTTATGCCTGGCGATAACGTAAAGATTAAAGTCAGCCTGATCACCCCGATTGCGATGGACGAAGGTTTGCGCTTTGCTATCCGCGAAGGCGGCCGCACCGTCGGCGCAGGCGTCGTCGCTAAAATTATTGAGTAAT
>JBJFAY010000110.1:0-16495 GCA_051888155.1 Alphaproteobacteria bacterium | reverse complement strand
CAACCGGTAAAAAACGCTTTGTTCCGAACTCTCCGACCGCCTGCACAGGCGGTTTCGGTTTATTTAAACCGGTAAAAAAAAGCCTCCGTCCAGAGGCTTTTTTTTAAATCACGTCAAAATGTTTTAAAGCTTTGAAAATACCGTCGTCGTCAATATCGGCCGTCACGTAATCCGCCGCCTGTTTGACGCTGTCCGCCGCATTGCCCATTGCGACGCCCGTCCCGGCAAAACGCAGCATATCCACATCGTTGCCGCCGTCGCCGAACGCCATGATTTCATCAATACTCAACCCGTATTTTTCGCATACTTTGGCAATACCGACCGGTTTACCGCCGTTTTCAACAATAATATTAACAAAAGTCGGATACCAGCGCACCGCTTTGCACCCGGGCATCAGGCGCATCAAACCGGATTCCTGCGCCGCCGAAACATACGCCGTCAGCTGATAAATGTCCGCGTTTAAATTTGATACATCGGCACATTCCGGCACTACATGCGCCATGCCGACCAAAGCCAGCAGATCCAGCACCCTTTGATCCACCAGATTAAACACGTTTTTTTCCAGCGTTTCAAAGCAGCACGCTATATCGTTTCCAGCCATGTACGGTATCGCCTGACGAACCGATTCCGCCGGCAGGGGATTTTGATAAATCACGCCGTTATGGTCAAAACAATACTGGCCGTTAAAAGAAACCGTGCCGTCAAAGTCGAAGTATTCTTTTAAAAAATCAGTGCTTTTCGGCGCGCGTCCCGTCGCAATAAACAGTTTAACGCTCTGACGGCGCAGCGTTTGCAGCGCCTGCAACGTCGTTTCGGGCATTTTATGTGTGCGAAAGCTGATTAATGTCCCGTCAATGTCAAAGAAGGCAGCTTTAAGCATCAGGCGTACCGTCGTCTTGCCCGCGATCCAGCAAATCGCGCTGAACTTTTTCAGAAGCCAGCAGCGCGTCAATTTTGTCGGCTTCGGCCTGCGCGCCGTCGGCAAAAAACCGGATTTCCGGCGTTAAGCGCAAGCGGATCTTTGTCCCCAGCACTTTACGGAAAAAGCCCGCCTGTTTATTCAAAGCTTTTGCCAAATCCGCCGCCGAAGACTGTTCTATCGCCAAAACGGAGATATAAGCCTTACAGTACGAAAAGTCCGGCGAAACCTTGACTTCCATAACGGAAACAGGCGGACAGTCCAAAAAGTCCTTCGGCACGTTGCCGCGCTGGAAACAATCGGCCAAAATATGGCGGATCTGTTCGGCTACACGCAGCTGGCGCTGGGTCGCCGGTTTTGAATTTGAACGCATCAAAGCCCCCTTTTACAGTTTGACTTCTTCCAATTTGGCGGCGACTTCTTCAATTTCATAACATTCGACCGTATCGTCAACCTGAATGTCGTTGAAGTTTTCAAAGCTCATGCCGCATTCGTAGCCTTCGCGAACTTCTTTAACGTCGTCTTTAAAGCGTTTCAACGCCGCCATCATGCCGTCATGGTAAACAACATTGGAACGCAGCAGGCGGACATGCGCCCCGCGTTTCATGAGGCCTTCCTTGACCATACAGCCGGCGACTTTCCCCACTTTGGAAATATTGTAGACTTCGCGGATTTTCGCATAGCCCAGAATCTTTTCTTTCAGTTCGGGAGCCAGCATACCTTCCAAAGCGGCATGAATATCGTCCGCCACATTGTAAATAATGGAATGATAGCGGATTTCAATCCCGTCGCGTTTGGCCGCCGTACGCGCCAGCGTATTCGCGCGGACGTTAAAGCCGATGATCAAAGCGCTGGACGCTTTGGCCAAAGTCACGTCGGATTCGTTAATCGCGCCGACAGCCGCATGCAAAATGCGGACTTTGGCTTTATCGGTCGAAATTTTATTCAGCGTTGCCGTCAACGCTTCAACGGATCCCTGAACGTCGGCTTTGATAACGACGGGCAGTTCTTTGGCTTCGCCGGCCTTGATCTTGTCAAACATCTGTTCGACGGCTGAACGGGTCGAACGCACCTGCAGGGCTTCGCGTTCTTTGCGCTGGCGATAAGCCGCGACTTCGCGGGCGCGGTCTTCGTCATTGACGACAATAAAGTCGTCTCCGGCTGACGGCGTGGATTGGAATCCCAAGACTTCAACAGGGAAAGACGGTCCGGCTTCGGCAACGCGCTGGCCGCGTTCGTCAACCATGGCGCGCACACGTCCCCAATCTCTGCCGGCAACGAAAATATCACCCTGTTTCAGCGTCCCGCGCTGAACCAAAACGGTGGCGACGGATCCGCGGCCTTTTTCCATTTTGGCTTCGATAATCGCGCCTTCCGCCGTATGATTCGGGTTGGCCTTTAAATCCAGAATTTCTGCCTGCAGCAAAATGGCTTCGACCAGTTTGTCCAGATTAATCCGTTTCTTCGCGGACACTTCAACGGCCAAAACGTCGCCGCCCATGCTTTCCACAACGACTTCATGCGACAAAAGATCCGTGCGCACTTTATCCGGATTAGCCCCCGGAACGTCGATTTTGTTAATAGCGACAACAATCGGAACGCCGGCCGCTTTGGCGTGCGTAATCGCTTCAATCGTCTGCGGCATAATGCCGTCATTGGCCGCAACGACCAAAACGACGATATCGGTCACTTTTGCCCCGCGGGCGCGCATTTCCGTAAAGGCCGCATGCCCCGGCGTGTCAATGAACGTTACTTTCTGACCGTTTTCCAGCGTAATCTGGTACGCGCCGATATGCTGCGTAATTCCGCCGGCTTCGTGCGCGGCGACGTCCGTCGAACGCAGATTGTCCAGCAAAGACGTTTTGCCGTGGTCAACGTGTCCCATAACCGTAACGACGGGCGGACGCGGCAGTTTCGCTTCTTCGGCGTCGGGCGCGTCGCGCAGGTTGTCTTCAACGTCGGCTTCGTTGACCCGTTTGGCCTTATGTCCCATTTCTTCAACGATAATCTGCGCGATATCCGCGTCAATCGTTTGCGTAATCGTCGCCATAACGCCCATTTTCATCAAAGCTTTGACGACGTCGGCGCCACGTTCGCTCATACGCGCGGCCAGTTCCTGAACCGTAATCGTTTCCGGAATAACGACTTCGCGGTAGACTTTTTCCGCTGGCTTCGCGGGACCGGACATTTTTTGGCGTTCTTTTTCACGGGCGCGTTTAATAGACGCCAAGCTTCTGCCGCGTCCTTCGTCCTCATCGCCGCGCATCAGAGCGGACATATTTACCCGTCCGCCGCGCCACTTGTCTTCGCCGCCGCCGCGGCGGGAATGGCCGCGGCTGTCGTCGTCGCGCATTTCGCGGCGTTTAAAGCTGGTCTTCATACGGTGGTTTTCAGCGGCTTCGGCCTCTTCGGGCGACAGAGCCGACTGAACGGCGGCAGGCTTTTTATCGGCGAACGGCTTTTTGTGTTCTTCCTTTTTCACGGCTGCGGCGACAACGGGAGCGGCCGCCGGAGTTTCTTTCGGCGGATTTTCGGCCGCGCGGCGTTTTTGTTCGGCTTCTTCTTTCGCTTTGCGTTCGGCTTCTTCCGCAGCGCGGCGGGCTTCTTCTTCGGCGCGCTGTCTGGCTTCTTCTTCAGCCTTGATGCGGTTTTCTTCGTCGGCTTTAATCGCGTCCTTCAAAACTTTCAGACGATGCGCCTTTTCGCTGTCCAGCAGTTCGGAAGAAGTTGTTTCTTCTTTCACGCCCTGAATATTGCCGTGCGCGTCGGTAACAAAAGAGCGTTTTTTGCGCACTTCGACCTGAACGGGCTTTGACCGGCCGGCGGTAAAGCTTTGATGCACCCGACCCACATCGACCGTTTTTTTCAATTCCAGCTTTGGGCGGGAAAGAGTGAGGGGAGCGCTTTTCGTTTTTTTATCGTTCGCATCTGTCATTTAATCAATCAGCCTTTTTTCTACGCATTAAACCTGTTCAATTTTGCAATATGCCGCAAAACGCCGTGCTTCTGCAACAAATAAATCAGCCGCGCCGCCTTGTTTCAGCACCGCATGGACGCAAATCCCGGCGCCCAGAGCTTCGGCCGTCTGATCGGCGTTCAGCACCCGAACCAAAGGAATACCGCCGCGCAGGCGATCCAGTTTTTCCAGCCCGTCGGTCGCGGCGTCCACGGCTTCCAGCAGGCAGACGGCCTGCTTTTTTCTCAGCGCTTCCGCCGCTTTTTCAAATCCCGCCGTAACCAGCCCCGCTTTTTTAGCCAGCCCCAGCAAAGACTGTAAGCGTTTGACAAACAAAGATTTTATCAGTCCGTCCATGTCTTCGGGACAAATTACTTTAGCGTGCGCCGCTTTAGCAAACAAGCCCTTCCCGCACGCCGTTTCAACCAGATCCCTGTCCGCCGTCACCCACATGCCCCGACCCGGAAGCTTGTGCGCCAGATCGGGAACAAGCATACGGTCGGGCGACACGCAAAAACGAATTAAACGATCCATCGGCAACGTTTCGCGCGTCACCAGACACCGGCGCACCGTTTCGTTTTTTTTGTGCGACAAGCCGTCGGGGGACGGAGTCCCCCGCCAGCGCTTCTTTTTTACATCAGGCTTTTTCACCGTCATCGGCAAACCAACCCAGCTTTTCGCGCGCTTTCATAATCAAAGCGTCGGCGTCGTGCGCCGTCATCGCGTTTTCGCCTAAAATTTCCAACAGTTCGTCATTTGCCAAATCAGCGAAATCTTCCAGCGTTTTGACGCCTTTTTCCGCCAGTTTGACAATCATGCCCTGATCCAGTCCTTCATGGCCGATCAGACTTTCGTCGACGCCCAGCTCTTTGCTGCGCACGGCGAATTCGGCATTCTGTTTTTCAACGTACGCTTTCGCGCGGTTTTGCAATTCGGCGGCGATTTCTTCGTCAAAGCCTTCGATCGACGTAATGTCCGTCAGCGGAACAAACGCGACTTCGCCGACCGACGTAAAGCCTTCCGCAATCAGCAGGTGCGCGATAACGTCGTCAACGTCCAAAGCGTCCATAAACATCTGCGTACGGACTTTGACTTCGCTCTGGCGACGTTCGGATTCTTCGGCTTCGGTCAGAATATCAATGTACCAGCCGGTCAGCTGAGACGCCAGACGCACGTTCTGCCCGCGCCGTCCGATTGCCAAAGACAACTGATCATCGGGAACGACGACTTCGATTCTGTGTGCTTCTTCTTCCAATACGACCTTGACCACTTCGGCGGGAGCCAAAGCATTGACAATAAAGACCGCCGGATCGGGCGACCATTGGATAATATCAACTTTTTCGCCCTGCAGTTCCGTTACGACCGCCTGAACGCGCACGCCGCGCATACCGACGCACGCGCCGACCGGATCAATTGACGAATCCGTCGCCGTCACCGCCATTTTCGCGCGCGATCCCGGGTCACGGGCCACCGCCTTGACTTCAATAACGCCGTCATAAATTTCCGGCACTTCCTGCGCGAACAGTTTCGCCATAAATTGAGGGTGCGTGCGGGAAAGGAAAATCTGCGGACCGCGGACTTCCTGACGAACGTCCATTAAATAAGCGCGGATTCTGTCGCCGTTGTGGAACTGTTCGCGCGGGATCAGTTCGTCCCAGCGCAAAACGGCTTCGGCGCGGCCCATATCGACAATGATATTGCCGGTTTCAACACGTTTGACAATCCCGTTGACGATTTCGCCGATCCGGTCTTTGTACTCATTGTACTGACGGATACGTTCGGCGTCGCGGACTTTCTGCACAATAACCTGCTTTGCGGTCTGCGCGGCAATGCGCCCGAAATCAATCGGAGGCAGAGGATCAATGATAAAATCGCCCGCCTTCAGTGAAGGATCCTTTTTGCGCGCCTTCGTTTCCGTTATCTGCGCGGCTTCGTTTTCGATTTCGGCGTCATCGGGAACGACTTCGATATAACGCGCCATCGTAATCGCCCCGTTTTTACGGTCGATTGTCGCGCGGATATCATGTTCCTGTCCGAATTTGGAACGTCCCGCCTTTTGAATCGCAAATTCCATAGCGCCCAGGACTTCGTCCCTGTCGATACCCTTGTCGCGGGCGACCGCGTCTGCCACCTGCAACAGTTCGGGACGCGGTAAAGCTGCCGTATTTTCCATCAGTGTATTTCCTTTTTTATTCCTCGTCTGACTGCGAAGCAAACGCCGCCAGCAGTTCGTCCGTTAAAATCAGTTTCGCCTTTGCGATCTGGTCAAACGGAATCCGAACGTCGTCGCCGTCGAACGTTACAATAACGTCCGAACCGTCAATACCCTGCAAACGGCCGGAAAAACGTTTCCTGCCGTTTATCAGAATCTGACATTCGATTTTTGCTTCAAATCCTTTGAACCGGTCAAAATCGTCCAACTTTACCAGCGGCCTGTCAACTCCGGGAGAACTGACTTCCAGCGTATAGTTGTCTTCAATCGGATCATGTTCATCTAATACCGGAGAAATCGCGCGGCTTAAATCGGCGCAGTCGTCAACAGTCATCGCCCGGCGGTCTTTGCGTTCCGCCATAATCTGCAAAACTTTGCGTGAATTGCCGCCCTGCAGCTGCAAACGAACCAGATCATAGCCCATGTCTTCGCAGACGGGAACAATCAATTCAGTCAAAGTATCGTTCAGAGTCATTTCTTCCCCCGGTTCTTACCATAAAAAAAAGCGGGCTTTTTAAGCCCACCCTCATAGAAACTATAAGAATGTATGTTTCATACATAACAGACCGCGTCCCGTCAGGCAAGTCTTTTTTCGCCCGTCATTGAAAATAATAAAATTTTTCAAATCCGGCAGACAATAATATCTCTCTGATTTCCGACGGCGCCGACCGGATTACGCGCAAAACGTTTCTTTTTGCGGCTTCTTCGCAAGCGACGACCAACATTCCCATCGCCGCCGAATCAATAAAAGAACACTGCGACAAATTAAACGTCAGGCAGCGTTCGGTCATGGACCGGATCTGCACAAAAACATCAAAAAAGCGTTCTTCGTCACGAGCCGTAAAATCGTCTTTAATAAAAAACTCACGTTCTGCCGGAGAAGCCTTAACCGAAATCCGCATTTTTCACTTCCGTCTAAAAATCAGATACACGGGCTTTCTGCCCTGGCGCAGCGCCTTTTGTTCATAGCGCGTATTCACCCAGTCCGCGGGCGGTTTGCGCCAATCGTCCGCCGTTTCGGCCGTCCATTCGAAATCCGGCGATTTCATCAGATGTTCCAGCGACCAGCGGATATAATTCATATCGTCGCTGGCAACGCGCAATTCGCCGCCGGATTTTAACAGGCGCGCCAGCTCGGGCAGGTTCTTCGGTCCGATAAAGCGCCTGTCCGCATGCCGTTTCTTCGGCCACGGATCGGGAAACAAGACGTAAATCCGATCAAAAGCGCCGTTTTTAAAACAAGGCAGAATATCGCGCACATCATTATCGTACACGCGCACATTATCCGTCCGCCCGGCCGCCAGAGAAACGTTTTCGTCAACGTCGCCGCGCCGTTCCATGCCCGTCAAATGCGTCAGCAGGCTGGTAATGCCGTTTAAAAACACTTCGGCGCCGATAAAGCCCGTTTCAGGGCGGCGCAAAGCCTGCTGTGCCAGATGTTCTCCGCCGCCGAATCCGACTTCCAGCCAGACGAAACGGACGGGAACGGAAAAACAGGAAACGGGATCAACATCTTTGCGTCCCGCCATATCCGGCAGACGGACTTTTGGCAGAAAAGAACTTAACAGCACTTCGCGCGAAGGTTTCAGCTTTTTGCCTTTCCGGCGGCCGTAAAACTGATAATCTCTGATCGTTTTGTTTTCCATTCCCTTTTCCCGTTTAAAAAGCGCGTTTCAACTGTTCGGCCAGATCCGTTTTTTCCCACGGAAAAGCGCCTTCCGCTTCCGGCGTTCTGCCGAAATGGCCGTAACGCGACGTCGGCAGGTAAATCGGACGGTTCAGCTGCAAATGAGTCCGGATCCCCCGCGGCGTCAGATCCATAACTTCGGGCAGAATCCTTTCCAGTTTGTCTTCGTCAACTTTGCAGGTGCCGAACGTATCCAGATAAACGGCCAGAGGCCGCGCCACGCCGATCGCGTAAGCCAGCTGGATCATCGCTTTGTCCGCCAGCCCGGCCGCGACAATGTTTTTAGCCAGATAGCGCGTCGCATACGCCGCGGAACGGTCAACCTTCGTGGGGTCTTTTCCCGAAAAAGCGCCGCCGCCGTGCGCAACCGCGCCGCCGTAAGTGTCAACGATGATCTTTCGTCCCGTCAGCCCCGTGTCGCCGTCCGGTCCGCCGATCACAAAACGTCCCGTCGGATTAACGTAAAACTTTTTATCGTCAACCGTCCAACCGTCCGGCAGCAAGCCGCGGACAACCCCGCGAATCGTTTCGCGGATTTCGTCGTAAGAAACGTCTTCGGTATGTTGTGTCGATACGACGACCGTATCCACATCAACGGGCCGGCCGTTTTCATAACGCAGAGTCACCTGACTTTTGGCGTCGGGACGCAGCCATTTGATTTCGCCGCAATGACGCAGGCGGGAAAGTTCCTTTAAGATGCGGTGAGATAAAAACAACGCCGCCGGAGAATATTCCGTCCCGTCCAGTTCATTGGTCGCATACCCGAAAATAATTCCCTGATCGCCGGCGCCCTCTTCTTTATTTTCATTTTCGTCAACGCCGCGGGCAATATCGCCGGACTGCTTATGAATAAAATTCTGAACGTCAACCGTCTGCCAGTCGAAGCCCTTTTGTTCATAACCGATTTCTTTAATACATCTCCGCACGGCGTCTTCCATCATCGGGCGCGTAACCGTTTCGGGCAGGCGGGCTTCGCCGCAGATGATCACGCGGTCGGTCGACGCCATCGTTTCAACGGCGGACCGCGCCTGCGGGTCATGGGTTAAAAACAAATCAAGCAGCGTGTCGGAAATACTGTCGCAGACTTTGTCCGGGTGTCCTTCGGAAACGGATTCGCTGGTAAACAGGTAACTTTTTCTCATCAAATGTACTCCTCATGTCCTAAAATAATAAAACGACCCGTTCAGGTATAAAGGAGAAGAACGTTTTTGAAAACACAATTTTACGGATTTGCCCCGTTTTTGTCCCGGCTATAAAAAAGATGCGGCCCGATCAAAAGAACCGCATCAGGAAATTTTATCAAACGATAAAAAGCGGATTTTACTTTTTATCGTCTTCCTCTTCGTTTGAAGAAGCCATTGCTTTTATCAAATCCAGCAATTTTTTAGCCAGACGGCGGTCGGGAATCGTATAATAGCAGCGCACCAGTTCCAGCGTTTCGCGTTTTGTCATCGGATCATAGTTAAACAAAACGGGTTCTTCTGCCAGTTCGGCGGCGCCGGCCAGCATACGCGGCGACAATTCCGCGACCTGATCGTCCATTTCTTCGAAAAAGAAGCCGATGGGAACTTCCAGAACTTTGCTGATATCAAACAAACGGCTGGCGCTGATGCGGTTCAGGCCGCGTTCGTATTTTTGCACCTGCTGAAAAGTCAGACCGATAGCCTCGCCCAGTTTTTCCTGGCTCATTCCCAGCAAAGTGCGACGCATTTTGACTCTGGCGCCGACATAAACGTCAATCGGATTTGGCGAACCGTCCGCAGTTCTGCCGCGTGAAGACCTTCTAATTTTCACCATAACTGTTTCCTTGCAAAAAATAGTACTGATACTTTTCCAGATAATCTCCGTTTTACACCAGAAAATCAATTAAAAAAAAGATATCATTTCGAAAACATCTTTCGGATACAACTTAAATTTTTATTTTGCTGTTTCCTGCAAGCCGCGCTATTGTAAGAAAATGATGACGGCTTTTGATTCAATCCTGACAAAAATGATGATTTCGGCGTTTTTTTACCCGAAAACATTGTCGTTTATCTGTCTTATTGTTGTTTTGTTTTGCGCGGCGGCCGTTTTTTTATTGCTGAAGCAATACAAACGCCAGCTTTTGACTGAAGAAAAACTGAATACGGCCGAAGAAACGCTGGAGAGTTTTCCGGACGGTTATTATTTGTGGCTGTACGATCCGATCGGATTTATCCGGGAAACGCATTGTTCCCGGCGGCTGGCAGTTATGATGGATTTGTCGCAGGGAACGGAATCTTCTTTTGACGCTTTATTGGAACATTTTACGCCCGACAGCGCCGAAACGCTGGGAGCAGCGTTAAATGAAATGCGCGCCGGCGGACAGCCCTTTATGCTGGAACTGCAAAACACGACGCGCACAAAAAGCTTTCTGGTTTCCGGGTTCAGAACATATACGTCTAAATATAAAAACATCGTGGATACGCTGTGGATTCGGGAAACGACGGATACGATCAAGAAATTGGCTTCTTTGGGCGAAAAAACACGGGAGCTGGAAAAAGAAAATACTTTATTCAAACAGGCTTTTGACTGCCTGCCGTTTCCGATCTGGCTGCGCAGCGAAGAACTGCAGATTGCCGTATGCAATCCCGCCTATGCCAAAGCCGTACACGCGGATTCTCCCGAACAGGCCGTTTTACTGGGCAGCGAACTGGTCTATGAAAAGTCTCCGCGCGAAGCAAAAGTGCTGGCGGCTGCCGCGCGCGCCGCGGGAAAAGAAAAAAAAGCAAGAGAATTTGTCGTTATGGAAGGCAAACGCCGATGGGTCGAAGCGTCCGAAATTCCTCTGCCCGCTCAACTGTATTCCAAAAACAGAACGATCGGTTTCGTCCGCGATATCACGCAGGAACAAGAACTGCAAAACAGCCTGCGCAATCATATCACTTCGCACAACGGCGTTTTGGAACATTTGAAAACCGCCATTGCCGTTTTCGACGCGGATATGCGCCTGCAGTTTTACAATACTTCATTTATGAATCTGTGGGATCTGGAAGCGGAATGGCTGGACAGTTCGCCGACGTATTCTCATGTGCTGGATATGCTGCGCGAAAAACGGCGCCTGCCTGAAAACAGGGATTTCAGCGCCTATAAAACGCGCGAGATAAAATATTTCACTTCTCTTGTCGCCGCGACCGAAGACATTCTGCATCTGCCGTCGGGCATGACTTTGCGCCGTATGCTGACGCCCCACCCGCTGGGCGGGCTGTTGATCACGTATGAAGACGTCACCGGACATTTGACCATGGAACGGTCCATGACGATGTTAAACGAAACGCAGTACACCGTTATCAATCATCTGCGCGAAGCTATTTTACTGTTCGGGCGCGACGGACGGCTGCGTTTGGCCAACACGGCTTATCTGACATTGTGGCAGATCAGCGATTCCGACTTTAACAATCCGCCGGCGACGATTATGGAAGTCATTGAAAAGCAAAAGCCGTTTTTTGAAAATGAAAACAACTGGGAAGCTTTGAAAGAACAGCTGCTGGGCGTTATCACATCGCACACGGGCGAAATTTTCCAGATTTTAAGACCGGACGGAAAAGTATTGGAATTTGTTGCGGCGGGATTGCCCGACGGCGGGATATTCGTTTCTTTTCTGGACGTGACGGAAGAGGAAAAGAGTTCGTCTTTGGCCGAAGAAAAAGAAACGCTGCTGAGCCGGTTCAAGCAAACGACGGTGCAGGCGGAAAAACTGCGCGCTTCTTTTTTGGAACAACTGGGACGAGAAATCAATCCGCAGCTGTCGTCTTTGACCGAAGCGGTGCAAAAGCTGACCGAAAGCGCCGGACAACGGTTCAGCCGGCGGCAGAAAACATGCTTGCAGACGATTTTTGATTCTTCGGCGGAATTGAAAATCCTGTTTGCCGATCTGGCCGATCTGGCTTTAATCGAAACGGGTTCTGCCGTTTTGGAACTGGATTCCGTCGACGTGCCGGTTTTATTAAACGGCGTCATGAACACCGTTAAAGAACAGGCCAAAAATAAAAATGTTTCTCTGCGCCTGAGCTGTCCCGAAGCTTTGCCGACGCTGATCGCCGATAAAAAACGGCTGAAGCAGGTTTTGTTTTATCTGATTAACAACGCCGTGTCGGCGGCGTTCAAAGACGGAACGGTTTTTTTATCCGTTTATACGGAAAATAAAAATCTGGTCATTTCTCTGGAAGAAAAATCTCTGGACGTGAAAAACGACTCCGACACAATCAATTTTGCCGCTCAAAACGGTTTTGCCGCCTCTTTGATTCGCGGCTTCATCGAAATGCACGGCGGGACTCTGGCCGTTTCGGACAAAAAAGGGACAAAGAAAACACAAATATATCTGCCCGTTCATTAAGCATTTTTTGTACTTTCTTTATTTTCCTTTCTGGCTTTTTGTCGATTTTTTCCAAAAAATCTTTTTTTTTCTTTCCTTTGGTGTATAATAAAAAATGTGGTAATAAGGTTTCGGCTTTTCTGATGAGTAGGATCACTTAAATGGAAGAAAACAAGAAAAAACGCATTCGTCTGGCTGACAACAGCAGCCTGGTATGGCAGCAGCGCCGCGCCGCCGAAGAAAAGAACGTACATTCAAACACCGTTAAAAACGACAATGTTTTGTACCGGACGGCTCGCGCCGCGAAAGAGGCGGAAGACCGTCTGTACGCGGAAAAGGCCGAACAAAACCGCCAGTCGCGCACGGTTTCAGACAGCGAAAAACAGCGTCGGGAAGATGTCCGCCGGATCGGAGAAAAACTGGAAGTCCGCAATAATCTGCTGCGTCAGGAACGCAGGCTGGGAATGGAAGGACTGCTTTCCATTGAAGATATCAGACGGGCACAGGAATCAAACCGTTACGTCGGGAAGGAAAAACCGCTGGAAATAAGAAAGCGGGACGTCCGTAATCTGGAAGGCAAAACAAAACGCAGGAAAAGATCTCAGCATAAGCTTTTGCCGTCCGAACGCAGAAGCCGCCTGTCCCGTGCCAAAATTGAACGCAGCCGGAAAAAACAGCTGGAAAGAACGGCAAAGAAAGAACTGTATATTACCGACGCCAAAGGTCAGAAAATCAGCGTTGAAAAATTAAGAAAATTGCGCGGATTAAGCAAAAATCGGGCCGTCACGAAACGCGATACGGATTTTGCCAAAAAATATCAGATTTCCAAACGGCGCGAACAGGAAAATCTTAATAAACAGCTGCGCCTGCGTAAACGTGATGAATATACACGTTAAAACAAGACGATAAAAAAATAAAGCGGCGGATTCTTGACTTTATCCGCTGCTTTATTTTTAATGGCATAAATATTTCGTTTAATTCAGAAAGGGATCTGACGTGTTTTTGCGGCTTACTCTACTTGTTGTCGGTTTAGCTTCTTCTTATATCGGCAGCCTTTGTTTTCAAACCGGATCGGGTTCGGATATGGCTGTCGGCGGCGGCTCAATTTTAATCGGCATACTTTGCTTTTTCTTCTTGGGAAAAGGGTTGTGGCGTTTTTTGGGGTGTATGTCTACTTTTATCCTCATGGCCGTTATCGTCGGCGTTCTTTTCTTTTTCGTTTCGGGGTCGGATATACTTAACGGCCTCACCTCGAAATTTCTGAACAGACCGGAGGCCGCCCCCGCGCTCGAACAGCAGATTCCGACGGCGGTTCCCGTCATGCCAGGCGCCGTTCCCGCCGCCGTACAGCCCGCGGCGGTTCAGCCCGTCGCGGAAACAGACCTTGTCGGTCTGCCGCCGACGACAGCTCCTCGGGCCGTACCGATACCGCAAGTCGTTACAGGTAAAATAACTTCCATTGTCAGCGGCGACGTTTTCCGAATCGGACAGCACACGATTCGTCTGTTCGGTATCGCTTCGCCGTTAATTGATCAAAATTGTATTGACCAGAGCGGTCACTCTTATGAATGCGGCTATGTCGCCGCGCGCATGTTGCGTGATTTTGTCAGCGGAGACGACCTTTCCTGCCGGATCATGAGCATTAATGCCCAGCAGGAATTAATGGCGGCCTGTTCGGTCGGAACATTTGATATCGGCGCGGCGTTGGTTGAAGAAGGCTGGGCAATCGCTTTGCCCGCAGTTACGCAGATTTACATTCCTTATCAAGCTAAGGCTCAGCAGGCTAAAAGCGGATTGTGGGCCGGACAGTTCCAGATGCCTTGGGAATGGCAGGCCGAACAACAGCAGATTCAGAAGCAAAAGTCGAAAATCAAAGTTCCCAAGCTTCCTGCGCCGCGGTCAAAGAAAAAGGGCAGCGTCTTTGATTTCTTCTAATCCGTTAGTCATGGCGGATCTGCCCCGCCGGCAGTTGGAATCTTTTGCCGCCCGTCTGGCCGGGCAAGTCCGGCAGCGTGACGTCATTACCCTGTCCGGCGATCTGGGAGCCGGGAAAACCGTTTTTGCCAGAGCTTTTATCCGCGCCCTGACCAATGAAGACGAAGACGTTCCCAGCCCGACGTTTACTTTGGTTCAGCTTTATGATGCGGCGGCCGGAAAAACCGGCGGCGTTCCTTTGACGATTTGGCATTTTGACCTGTACCGGTTAAAAACGGCGCAGGAAATTTACGAAATCGGATTTGAAGAAGCGTTAAGCGACGGCGTTTCCCTGATCGAATGGCCGCAGCGCGCAGAACGGCTGCTGCCGCGGGAACGGCTGGAAATTCAGATTCAAATTCCTGCCGGAAAAGCAGATAAAAGAACTTTAACCCTTACGGCCCGCGGCGCGGACTGGCAGGACAGAATGGAGAAAACAGATTTATGTCGGAACGCCTTAAACACTTAAATCGCTTTTTAAAAGAAAACGCCTGGGACGATGCGGACAGAAAACTGCTGGCCGCAGATGCGTCCTTCCGGCATTACGACCGGCTGACGCGCGGCAGCGAATCCATGGTGCTGATGGACGCGCCGCCGCCGATGGAAAACGTCCGGCCGTTTTTAATGATTGATCAAAAGCTGGAAGAACTGGGATACAGCGCGCCGCACGTTTATGCGCAGGACGAAGAAAACGGCTTTGTTTTACTGGAAGATTTCGGCGATTCGACTTATACCCGCCTGTTAAAAAACGGCGCGGACGAAAGAAAACTGTATGAGCTGGCCGTCGATTTGTTGATCGACCTGCATTCGCGCGATGAAGCGGAAGTTATTCCGGAAGGACTGGCGCTTTATGATGAAGAGGCTTTAAAACGCGAAGTCATGCTGTTCCCCGACTGGTTTATGCCGGCCGCGTTCGGCAAAGAAACAGACAAAGAAGTCGTTGACGATTTTGTTTTATTGTGGGAAGAGCTGTTCCCGATCGCCAACAATGTTCCCAAAACGCTGGTGCTGCGCGATTATCATGTGGACAACCTGCTGCTTTTGGAAAACCGGAAAGGAATTCATGCCTGCGGTCTTTTGGACTTTCAGGACGCTCTGCACGGCACGATCACCTATGATATCATGTCGTTAATGGAAGACGCCCGGCGCGATATTGACCCGCAGCTGCTGGCGGACATGCGCGGCCGGTATATGACGGGATTGGGCGCAAAACTGCCGAACGAACAGGATTTTCTGGCTTCATGGGCCGTTTTGGCCGCGCAGCGTCACGTCAAAGTGCTGGGCATTTTTGTCCGCCTGTGCGTCCGCGACAAAAAGAACCGCTATTTACAGCATCTGCCGCGTCTGTGGCGTCTGCTGGAACGCGCTTTGGAACACCCGGCTCTGGGCAAATTAAAGGTCTGGTTTGATAAAAACGTTCCGGCGGAATACAGAGGAATCCCCGCATGCCTGTTGAAATAAGCGAAGCGATGATTTTGGCCGCCGGACGCGGAACCCGTATGCGTTCTTTGACAAATGAAACGCCCAAGCCGCTGATCAAAGTATCGGGCAGAACGTTGATTGACCGCGTCGCTGATAAAATCGCGGCGTACGGAATCAAAAATTGCGTTGTCAACGTATGTTATCTGGGGGAACAGATTAAAGAAAATCTGAACAAACGCGGAGATATGCGGTTTATTTTTTCAGAAGAAGAGAATGCTTTGGAAACCGGCGGAGGCGTTAAAAAAGCGCTGCCTTTGCTGGGGGACAGACCTTTTTTTGTTTTAAACGCCGATCCATTATGGACGGAAAAAACGCCGGCGCTGCAACGTATGGCGCAGGCCTTTGATGAAACGCGGGACGATATTTTATTATTGCTGTGGCCGGTTGAACGTGTATACGGCCACGACGGCAAAGGGGATTATTTTATTGAAAGCGGCCGGCCGCGGCGCAAAAAAACCGAAGAAGAAACCGCTCCCTTTGTTTATGCGGGCGCGCAGATTTTAAGCCCGCGGATTTTTGACGACGTTCCGGACGGAAAGTTTTCATTAAACCTGCTGTATGACCGGGCAGAAAAAGCGGGACGGCTGGCCGCCGTCGTCGGCGACGGCGACTGGTATCATGTCGGCACGCCGGAAGCTTTGGTTTTAGCGGAACAAAGGCTGAAGGATCAGCCCGATGACGGTTAAAAACGTTTTTACAATCGCGCCTGTTTTTTCTTTTGCCGACACGCTGGCGGCAGAGCTGTTAAACCGGCATGCGGACACGCCGTCCGAACTGGCGAAAACGGTTTTGTTTTTGCCGACCCGACGCGCCTGCAAAACCGTGCAGGAAGCTTTTCTGCGCCAAAGCGGCGGACGGCCGCTGATGCTGGTTTGCCGAACGGTCAAGGGCAAAGGCGTTTCGTATATGGAAAATCAGGTCGGCTGGCACGG
>JBJFAY010000109.1:0-16616 GCA_051888155.1 Alphaproteobacteria bacterium | reverse complement strand
GCCTTTGTCCTTTAATTTGCGCACGGCCATCGTTGTTCTGGCCATTTGCATCAAAGACAAAATGCCTTCCTGCATGCGCGCCCCGCCGGAAGCGGGAATGAGAATTAAAGTCGCATCCTGTAAAATCGCCAATTCAACAGCGGCGATGATGCTTTCGCCGACGGCAGTTCCCATAGATCCGCCCATAAAGGCAAAATTGAAAATGCCGACAACGACGTTCATGCCGTCCATTGTGCCGGACGCGACCAGAATGGCGTCATTTTTCTTTGTTTTTTTGCGAGCGTCCTTTAATCGGTCGGTGTAATCTTTCAAATCCGAAAAATTAAGCGGGTCTTCTTTGACTTCGGGCAATTCAATCAGAGTATATTCGCCGTTGTCGAACATCATTTCCAGACGTTTTTCCGGTTCCAGACGCATATGATGACTGCACTGCGGGCATATTTTGAAATTTTGTTCCAATTCACGGTGATAAATCATTGCACCGCAAGAGGGACATTTTTCCCATAAATTATCGGGAATTTCCTTGGCGCCGACCAGACTTTGCAGTTTTGGACGCACATAGCTTGTCAACCAATTCATTACAGACACCTACTTCATTACGATCGTTACGACCAATCTTTTATCAGAATCCGATCAGGAAAGCGACTGAAAAGTACATTTGAACTGATTTTATCGTTTTTTTTACGAATCGGTTTCCTGTTCAGATATTTTTCTGTTCAGCTCTTTGATTTTTTTTGCCTGCTGATAACGTTCGTTTCTGACGGGAATTGTCAGTATCCAGCTGTAAATACCGCCGAAGATGAAAAACAGCAGAGCGAACGCCAGAACGATAAAGCTGACCGGCAGCGTGATTTCGAAAGGGAAGGGCCACAGAGTCAACGCAAATTCCTGTTTGTTTGAAACGGCGAAGGATACCGTAAAAAACAAAACGACACAGCTGAAAATAAAATGAATGATTTTCAAAAATTTCGTCCTTATTCTTCGGCATTCAAGCGGTCTTTTAATTTTTTGCCGGCTTTAAAAAACGGAACGTTTTTGGCCTCAACGCTGACTTTTTCGCCTGTTCTGGGATTACGTCCCGCGCGTGCGTTTCTGGCGCGTACGGAAAAAACGCCGAATCCGCGCAGTTCGACGCGGCGGCCTTCGGATAATGCGGCGGCGATTTCGTCAAAAATCGTTGTGACAATTTTTTCGGCGTCGCTTTGGTATAAGTGCGGATTTAATTCGGCAATACGCGCAATCAATTCAGATTTTGTCATTTTAACCCCCGCTGATGAAAAAATAATCTTTTTTATGGTGCCAAAGCTGAAGCGAACCGTCAACATAATTTAAAAATTTTTCAGGCAAATATGCGTAGTAATTGAATTTTTAATATTTTTATTTTAAAAAAAATAAAGAGGAATAAACTATCGGGGATAAATGCCATGAGCGGTGATCAGGTTTGGGAACTATTGGCCTTTTTGGCGGCTGTCGTTATCTTTATTCCGATTTTTTACCGGTTAAAGGTAAATCCGCTGCTGGCGTTTATCGTGGCGGGAGTTGTCCTTGGCCCGCATATGCTGGGGCTGATCAAAGATACGCATGTCACCGAAAATATCGGGGAACTGGGGTTGCTGTTTTTGATGTTTACGATCGGTCTGGATTTGTCTTTCCACCGTTTCAAGGCGATGCGTCTGTATATTTTCGGATTTGGTCTGGTGCAGCTGCTGGTGACGGCCGTTGTTTTGGGCGGCGCGGCTTTTCTGATGCATAAGACGCTGAACGAAGCGATTATTATCGGGCTGGGACTGGCTATGTCTTCAACGGCAATCGCGTTGCGTCTGATGCAGGAACGCGGGGAAATGCACACCGGCGCGGGGCGTGCGACCGTCGGTATTCTGCTGATGCAGGATCTGGCCGTTATCCCGATTATGGTTTTGTTGCCCCGTATGGCGCAGACGGATACGACGGCTATCGGTAATTTGGGGCAGGCGTTTACTCAGGCGATCGGCGCGGTGACGCTGATTATGGTGATCGGGCGTATGTTGGTCAAACCGTTGTTCCGAATCGTCGTTTCGACAAAAAACTCGGAAGCCTTTACCGCGGTGACTTTCTTTACGTTTTTGGCGACGGCCTGGGCGACAAATGTGGCGGGACTGTCGATCTCTTTGGGGGCTTTTCTGGCGGGCATGCTGATCGCTGAAACGGATTTCGGACATGAAGTCGAAGCGGAAATCGCGTCGTTCAGCGGTATGCTTTTGGGGATTTTCTTCCTGTCTGTCGGCATGATGATTGATATTTATTACGCATGGACGCATATCATTCAAATTTTATTGCTGACCGCCGGCGTCATGGTTGCCAAATTCTTCGTCCTGTACGTTATTGAGCGCAGAATGAAGGTAAATCATAACGGGGCGGTGACTTCATCTGTCTTTTTGTGTCAGGCGGGGGAATTCGGGTTTGTTGTTTTTAATCTGGCCGCTCAGAACTTTCATTTGATCAGTGTTCAGACCTCTTCTATGCTGCAGGTTGTCATCGCTTTGTCAATGTCGTTGACGCCTTTTGTCAGTTCTTTCGTTTTGAAATTGCTGGATAAAAAACGGGCGGCGGAAGACGCGGCGAAAAATGAAGCGGTTCCTGATGAAATCGAAGAAGAAAAGGAATTGGAAAACCATGTCCTTTTGATCGGCTACGGCCGTGTCGGACAGGCTGCCGCGCGAATGCTGGCGCGTAACGAAGTGCCCTTTTTGGTTATGGACACGGACGTGCCGCATATTGAACGGGCCAAAAAGAATAACAGAGATTATTTGTTCGGAAATGCCGGAAATGTCCGTATTTTGGAAGCCGCCAATATTTCTAAGGCCAAAGCCGTAATGATCTGTATCAGCGGTCTGCCGTCGGCGATTCGTGTTTTACAGGCGGTTCGGGAAGTTTCTTCGACAATTCCCGTCTTTATCCGTTGTAATGATGATACGCGCTGGGGAGAACTGGTGCGGCTGGGGGCGACGGGGGTCATTTCTGAAACTCAGGAATGCGGCATTCGTTTGGCGGCGGCGACGATTCTCAGTCTTGACGGCGATGAAGACCGTGTCCGTGAAACGGCGGCCGTTCTGCGTCAGGAAAATACGTTGAACGCTTCTTTGCCGACGGCCGGCGCCGGCGTCTAATTATAAAACGGGAGCTTGCGGCTTTATTGTGCGCGGATCCAGCCGCAGCGTTTCCTGCAGACTGGCAATTCGTTCATGAATAACCGTCAGCCACGGGTCTTCTTCCGACAGGATTTGTTCCAGATACCGCCATAAAGCCAGCGCTTTTTGCGGTTCCTGGTTTTGAATCCGAGCCAGTCCCAAAAAATAAATGGCTTTCGGATCGTCGGGGCGATAGCGCAGAACGTTTTCAAGCGCTTTTTGCGCTTCTCCCGTAATTCGGCCGTTATTAGCTTGAATCAGTGTTTCCGCCAAAGCATGCCAGTTGGCAATATCCTGCGGAATTCCCCATTCGATCGCATTGCGGTAAGCCGTTGCGGCTTCGTCATAGTAACCGGCGGTGCGGTATGTCTGCGCCAGTTGTTCCCAGACAATGCCGTCATCGGGATTTGATGCCAGATAACGTTCCAGACGCCGGATACGAGCCATGCTGCGGGCTTGCGTTTCGGCTTCCAGCGTATCCCGTCCGGCCAGAGGGTAATCCGGCATCAATATTTTCCCTTGCCGGCCGTACAGGGCGGGAACCAGAACGGCAAAAAGGAAAAAGACAAAGCTGATATAAATCAGTTTTCCTTTTTTGGATTGGCCGTGTCCGCAGCGCAAAGGCAGAATCGGAAAAATAAACAGACTTAAAGCACCGATTGTCAGCAGCAACAGAGCCGTTAAAAATAAAATCATTTGTTTCCCTTATGCCGTAAAGTTTTTTGAACGCCTGAAAATGTAAAAAGCCATGGCGGCGAAACAGAGCGCCGAAACGGCAAGAGAAAAAGTTTCTTCATTTTCAGCCGTCGGCGCCGGCGCGTCTTCCAGAGAAATCATATCGCCGTACTGCGCCAGCAGCAGATGAACCACCAAATCCTGAGGCTTGCCGTCCGTCAAATGTTTGCGGATAAAGAAACGCATATCTTCGGCCGTTTCATCATTAGCCGCTTCGATATTTTCATCGGAACAAACCAGACACCGCAGACGGTCGGAAATTTCCAGAGCTTCCGTTTCAACGGAAGCGGCGTCGTCGGCCGCCGCCGGCGCGGCAAACAATAAAAAAGCAGCTAAAAAATTAAAGAGGTTTTTCATTTTTCAGCTCCTGTAAAAAAGGCAGAACCGTTTGCAAATAAAATTCTTCGGTCATTAACCCCTTAATTTTGGCAACGGCTTCTCCTTTTGCATTAATGACGAATGCCGTCGGCAATTTATCGGCGTTCATTTGCCTTGTCCATGTAATGTCCGGATCCAGAGCGATCATCTGAAACGGATCTCCGGTCTTTTTCAGTAAATTTTTAATTTTTTCAGGTTCGTCACGCGCGGCGACGCCGATAAAAGGAACGTCTCTTCTGGCAGATAATTTGACCAGCGTCGGCAGCTCGACCATGCACGGACGGCACCAGGAAGCAAAAAAGAACAGAATCAAAGGCTGTTTCGGCATCGTCTGCGCGGACAAAACGCGGTTTTCGGGACGATCCAACAGTTGCAGCTGTCCTTCCGGTAAAGGAAAAGTATTTTTAACCAGCGTATTTTCAGAAGTAAAATCCAACCGTACGGTATACATAAAATTGGAAAATACGGCCGCTGCTATAAAAATCAGTAAAAATCCGTACCATTTCATAACATTTGTTCCCTTCCGGTTGAAAAGATTAAAAATACCAGCCCCAGACACATCAGGAACAATCCTGCTCCGGCTAAAGGCAAAAGAGGATATTCCGCCGCGCGTACCGTCAGTATATCTTCTTGCGTCTGTTCAGCCCGGATCAAACGGAAAGTGAACCGGCCGGTTTGTAATAATTTGACATTCAGTTTTTTTTCCTGCCATTGAAAGACGGTTTTTCCGCTTAATAATCCGTCCGTACAAATCAGTCTGTGCTGCGCCGGTCCGGCCGCTGTTTTTTCCGCCAGCGTTTCAATCCGGCAGGGCAAGAGCGTTTCGGAAGAATCTTCGTATATTTGTATCGTTGTCGACGTATCGCCGCCGTTAAAAACGCAATAAGCCAGCGCCGCGGAGAAAATCAAAATTCCCGCCGCATTAAAAAACAGGCCGTACGTTAAGGCGCTTGTGTTTCTCAATGTTTTCAGCGCTTCCGGAAACGACGAAGGAATTTTGATATTTTTTGTCGTCAGCAGAGTATTAAAAATCAGCACGGCCGGCAAAAAAGACAGAACAATGGGCAGGCCGTTGTTGATTTTCAGCAGACAAAAACAGATTCCCGCCAAAGCGACGCCCCAAAACCACAGATCTGTTTTCCAATCGGTTTTTACCCACCCTTTATTCAGCGACCGTTTTTTAAAAGCGATAAAGAAGAAGAAAGTAAAAGCGATTCCCGCAGCGGTCAAAATATCTTTGAACAGCGCCGGCAGCGAACGCAGCGGCAGATCGGGCAGAAACATAAACAGCGTCGGCAGCAGGGACAAAGCCCCGACGCTGACTCCGGCCGCCAGCAAAGCGGCGGCGGCCAGTCCGGTAAAGCTTTCGCGGGAAAAGACGAAGAAATCGTTTTCCGGCAAAGACCGCTTTATCATGACCGAACATAAAAACAAAAAAAAGCAGGTTATTCCCGCAAAGGCACATAAAGCCGTTACGGGATTTGGAAAATAGACTTCGTCGGCTGCCAAAGAAAACAGCCGGTATTCCGCCGCGAAGAAATCGGCGCTGAAAAAAGCCAGTCCCGCCGCGGCAAAGACAATAATCCAGTTAGTGAAAACACGGGAATGACGGCAGAAAAACAACAACAGCGTCTGTCCCGCCGTCAGTATAAGAACGGACAACAGTAACGAATTATCCGGCGTCCATTGCCATAAAGCGCCGTTTTCCGCCGTTATAAAGCCGGTCATTAACTTTGATCCCAGCGCGCAGATCAGACATATCAGGGCAAACAGGCAGCCGCGCAAGGCCGGCGCGACAAACTGCCGTCCTTTGGAATACATGCTGATCGTTTTGATAAAAAAGATGATTAAAGCCGCATGCGCTGCGAAAATGAACAAAAGTTCCAGTGTTTTGTGCGGCGGGCGCCATTCCGGGTTAAAGCCGGCGCCTTCGAACGGAGGTTCTTCGATTCGAACGAACGGATCCGCCGTTGCCAGCATCAAAGCCAGCAGGAAAAAAATCAAAAAGCCGGCCGAAAATAAATAACGTCCTCTTTCCTGATAAGTCGCCAGATCTTTTTTGGAAAAACCAGTCAGGATAAAGACGGACAGGACAATAATGAAAGTAAAGAAAAACCCTTCGCGCGACGAACAGAAAGCCTGTAAGGCATAAAACAGGCTGCTTTGCGAATCAAAAGTTTCAAAAACAACGGCTAAAGAAAAATCATGAACGGCAAAGCTGTAGATCAGAACAGAAAAAGCAAAAGCCAACAGCGCCGAAGTAAAACAGGCGCCTCTGAATCCCAGTTTGATTGCGACGGCGGAACCGCCGGACCACAATGTCGGCGCCAGCAGCAAAGTCTGCAGTCCGACGGCGGTCAGGGCAAATATAATCGTATAATGGGCAAGTTCGATCAGCATTTTCGGCCTTTGAGAAAACAGTATTCCAGTCAGGTTAGAAAACTCTTGTTCTTTTTGCAAGAATCAAAAGACGGCTTTTCTTTTTTTTTAGGCTGTGATAAGATACGAAAAATAAAAAGTTTGACGGGGAAAACTTTATGTCTGAAAGATTAAACGCTCAGCGCAGTTTTACGGGATTAAAGGCGGGCGATAAAGCCGTCGTCGCCGGCTTTTTAAAGGGAAATACGGCTTATCGCAAAAAGCTGCTGGCCATGGGGGTGACGCCCGGAACGCCGTTTGAAATCGTGCGGATAGCTCCGTTCGGCGATCCGGTCGAAATTATGATCCGCGGTTATCTTGTTTCTCTGCGCCGTGAAGAGGCGTCTTTAATTTCCGTTTCCGACTGAAAAACTGGGATACTCAATAATTATGTCTTCTTATAAAACAGCAGCTTTGATCGGCAACCCGAACTGCGGTAAAACGACACTTTTTAACGCTTTGACGGGATCGCACCAGTATGTGGGCAACTGGCCGGGCGTGACGGTTGAAAAAAAATCGGGCTTTTTCGAACAAAACGGCGTTAAAGTCGAAGTCGTCGATCTGCCGGGGGTCTATTCTTTAAGCGTTGTTTCCAGCGTCTCCGAAGATGAAAAAATTACGCGCGATTATCTGTTGTTTAACAAGCCGGACTGCGTTGTCAATATTTTGGACGCCTCCAATCTGGAACGCAACTTGTATATGACGGTGCAGCTGTTTGAAATGCACTTGCCGGTTATTCTGGTTTTAAACATGATGGATACGGCGGCCGCGGCGAAAATTAAAATCGACGTCTTGGCTTTGGCGCATATTTTCAATGTGCCGGTCATTCCGATGATCGCTTCCAAAATCAAAGGGGTTGAAGAACTGAAAAAGCAGATTGTCCGGGCGGATCTGCAGATTAATGAAAATTTTGTCATTCCGTATGCTTCCCATGTCGAAAGCGCCGTCGGCGAATTGTTGCCCCATGTGACGCCGACAGCGGAAAAAAACGGCTGGACTGCCCGTTGGCTGGCGGTTCACCTGCTGGACGGGGATATTGATCCGCGTTTGTTCGGTTCTGAAGAAAATAAAGCGAAAATCGAACGGATCAGAGATTCTTTTCCCGAAAAATATCAGGAAGACGCCGATACGATGGTTGCGGACGGGCGGTACGGGTTTATTACGGAAATCAGCCGGAAACTGATTACACGTTCCGACCGGTTGTCAAAAACGGTAACTGAAATGATCGACCGGATCGCGCTGGGAAAATATACGGGTATGCCTTTGTTTTTTCTGGTGATGTATCTGATGTTTTTATGGACGATTTCATTGGGGAATCTGCTGATTGATCCGATCGCGGAATTCGGCGACGAATATATGGTTGCCGGTTTTTCTTCTCTGATGACTTCTTTGCATGTGCCGCAATGGTTGAATATTTTCCTGTCCGAAGGGGTCGGGCGCGGCGTCAGCACGGTGGCGACGTTTGTTCCGCCGATCGGGTTTTTGTTTTTGTTCCTGTCCGCTTTGGAAGATTCGGGATACATGGCGCGCGGCGCGTTTGTCATGGACAAGCTGATGCGCGGATTTAATCTGCCCGGAACGGCGTTTGTTCCGATGATTGTCGCTTTCGGCTGCACGGTTCCGGCCGTTATGGGAACCCGGATTCTGTCGTCTAAACGCGACCGGCTGATTACGTTGATGATGACGCCGTTCATGTCCTGCGGCGCCAGGCTGCCGGTATATGCTTTGTTCGCGACGGCATTTTTTGATACGCAGGGAGCGGATATTGTTTTCGCTTTGTATTTGACCGGCATTTTTATTGCCGTGGGAACGGGCATTTTATTTAAAAAGACTTTGTTTAAAGGCAAACCGGTTCCTTTAATTCTGGAAATGCCGCCGTATCATTTGCCGACGATCAAAAACATGGCCGTCAGGACGTGGGACAGGCTGCATGGCTTTATTGTCCGGGCCGGCGCACTGATTGTGCCGCTGGTGATTGTGTTAAATCTGCTGAATGCGGTGGATTTTAAAGGGAACTTTATTCCGCAGACGCCGGAAAAATCCGTCCTGTCGTCAATCGGCAAATCCATTACGCCGGCGTTTGAACCGATGGGGATTACGGAAAACAACTGGCCGGCGACCGTAGGACTGTTTACCGGCGTTATGGCCAAAGAGGCGATTATCGGAACGCTGGACGCATTATATGCCGGTCTGACCGAAGGGGAAACGTCAACGGAGCGTTTGGTCGTTTTGTTTGACGGAAAGGTCGGCGCTTTTGCTTATCTGCTGTTTGTTTTACTTTATATGCCCTGTTTGTCGGCGATGGGGGCGATTGCCAAAGAATTCAGTTTAAAGTGGGCGGGCTTCGTTATGATCTGGACGACGGGACAGGCGTATCTGCTCTCGACGCTGTTTTATCAATGTGCTATCATACAAAGGAACGTTTCGTATTCTTCGGGCTGGATCGTCGGGATTGTTTTAACCGAACTGGTTGTCTTTACCGCTTTGTATCTTGCCGGAAAAAGGAGGCAGTATGATTCTTTCTGAAATTAAAGATTATCTGCAAACACAGGGACAAGCGTCGTTAAAAGATATCGCCGTTAAATTTGACCTGCCGGAATCAGCGCTGCAGGAGATGCTGGCGCACTGGGAGCGCAAAGGAAAAATCGGCCGTTTGGACAGCTCTCATTGCGTTAATCCTTGCGGACAGAAATGTTCGTCCTGCCCGCTGCAGTGCCTGATGATTTATCAGTGGAAACAACCGGATCAGAAGTCCTAATAAGTAACGCCGGACGACATGATTTTATAACCGCAGTCCCCTTCGGCCAAGCCGTTGGCAAAAGCGAACGAGGTCGGCTTGCAAGCATAAATGCGGTAAAGGACTTCGCCCTGTTCGACCTGATCGCCGACTTTTTTCATCAAATCAATACCGGCGCCTTTGTCTGCGGGCGCGCCGGCCGTCATGGCGATCCGGTTTAAAATCTGGCTGTCAATTTCAGAAATGACGCCCGATGTTTCCGCCGTAATATCGCGTGTCAGTTGTCCCAAAGGCGGCGGAATCTGCTTGCCTTGAGCATGAACGATTTGACTCATGACTTCCAGCGCGCGGCCGGAATCCAGAATATCGCGCGCCTGATAATATCCCTGTCCGCCGCGCAGCTGCGGATCGAATTCCAATACTTTTCCCGCCATAAAAAGCGCCTTTTCACGTAAATCCTGCGGCGCGTCTTCACGGCAGCGCAAAACTTTCATTACGTCGCGGGCTTCCAATACGGGGCCGATGCCGTTGCCGACGGGTTCGGAACCGTCCGTAACGATCACGTCAATTTTCATTGACAGCATGTCGCCGACATATTCAAACAATTTACGCAGACTCATCGCTTCGCTCATGTTGCGGATTTTTGCCGTTTTCCCGACGGGAATGTCAATCAGCAGATGCGTAATGCCCATGGCTATTTTACTGGATAAAATCGAAGCGACGATCTGCTGGGGCGTACTAAGCCCCAAAGCGCGTTCCAGACTCATCAGCAGATCTTCGGTCGCCGACAGGGCCAGCCGTTGCCCGTCCAGAACCATACAGCCCCCGATTTCATTAACGGTCGCGGCGGTTTCATCTTCGGATAATTCAACGTTGGCCAGAACCTCCATCGCGTCCGCGGCGCCGGAACAAGACGTTACGCTGCGCGTCATTGTGCTGGGCATACACAGTCCGTAAGCAACCGCAATCGGCACGACGATCATTGTTGTCCGGTTTGCCGGAATACCGCCGATGCAATGCTCGTCAACCACCAGATCAATGCCCCAGTCGGCCGGCCGGCGGTATTCGATCAGCGCTTCGGTCATTGACAGGACTTCCTGCGGGGACATGAAGCTGGCGTTGGAAACCAGAAAAGCGGCCAGTTCGATCGGTGTGTAGCGGTATGCGGCCAGATCGGCGATAATGCTGCGGTATTCTTTGGCGCTCAGGATTCCGCCGTTGATTTTCCGGCGTACGGAATCAATGCTGGTCGGCGGCGGCGCTGGAGAAATAGCGACTTCGGAACCTTCGGCCATGCTGATCAGACGGAACGCCTGATCGGTCAGAGCAATTTCGTCCGGTTTGACCAAGGATTCGTCGTCGCTGATATAAACGCTGGCGAACAAAGGCTGTAATCCGCCGTGAATTTCAATACGGTCGGCGGTCATGCTGGCGTCTTCTGTCTGGAGTTCAGGACACCGCCTGTGGATAAAAACAATGTTTTCTTTGCCCGTGTCGATCGGCAGATGTTTTAAACGCAGCATGAAACGAAAAATTTCCCTGATAACGATTTTTTTCAATTTAACAAGAGGAAGACCTGATTGCTACTTTTTTTTCCGAATAAAAAAGAAAAGCGGGAAGATGTCTTGAAAAGACATAACGTTTGTTTTATCCTGAGCAAAATTTGTTTTTAACTTACAGGTGATGACAGATGAAAAAAGCAGCTCGTATTTTTTATGTGTTGGCCGCGGTTGCCGGATTGTCCGCATGCGCTTCGGCTCCGAAAGACACCGTTTTGGCCCGTTCCGACGATTTGACGGCGCGTCCCGCCTGGGCGTCCGAAGAAGAAGCCTTTAAAATCGAAAAAGGAACGGTTTATATGCTGGGCGTACATGAAATGCCCGTTGCCGGCAAACGGATTTCGACAGGATACAGAATCGCGGAAAACAACGCTAAGGCGGGATTGTCCGGCGCGATTGAACAACGTTTGAACTTTATTTTCCAAAATGCCGAAGAAGGCGACGCCATGGGAGCCGACCAGACTCGCTTTATCGGCGGAGAAACCAGTAAACTGGTCGCTTCTTCGATCCGTCCGGCCAATCGTTATTGGGAAAAAGTTGCCGTTGTCGTTGACGCTGACGGAACGCGCGATGTGATTTATCGTATTTTTGCCCGTGTTTCGATGCCCGAAGCTGACTTTAAAAAAGCGATTCAGGAAGCAATTAAACGTAATTCCGGCAAAAAAGGAATTTCTGAAGATTTTGCTAAAAAAGTTGACGCGCACTGGGATCAGATGAGCGAGTAAACGTTAATGATCCGTTTGAACAGGCTTTGGGCGGTTGTTCTGGCCGTCGTCTTTTTCTCCGCTTCGGGGGCTTTTGGCGCTCAGTCATGGACGACATCAACGCCCAAAGCTGATTCAAACTACAGATATTATGTCGGCCGCGGCGAAGCCGATTCCGAAAAAGCCGCCTTTGATCAGGCGGTGAAGGACGCTTATGATCAGGCGGCCAGAGAAAACTTTCCGGCCGAATATTCGTATCAGGCGGACATTTATCAAACCGAAAGTTCTTCGTACTTGACCGAACGGACAGTCGTTTCCGGTATTTCAGCGCGCTTTGACGGTTTTGAAAAAGAAGACGAATTCATTCAAAAAACCGGCAGCGGCTACAGCGTAAAACTGTTGTACCGCTTTTCTAAAAAAGCGATTGCACAGGAAAAAGAACGGCTGAAAAAAATCGCCGACACCCCCAAGAAAAGACAAATGTCTGTCGTCGGAAGCAAATCTGACGCGGCAAAAGGCGTGTTGATCGTTGAAACCGATCCGATTGACGGCGCGGCCGTTTATGTCGATGGCGACCGGTACGGCCAGACGCCGATGACGCTGTACGGATCTTTGTCGGCGGGACGGCATTCTTTGCGTATTGACCACCCGCGTTATCAAACGATTATTGAAAATATAGTTACCGTGCCGGGGAAAACGGTGCGCGTCAAAAAAACGCTGCTGCCGGCTTTTGCAGCGATATCGGTAACGACGGAACCCGTTAATGCGGACGTTTATCTGGACGGCCGGCCGATCGGCACGGCGCCTTTGACCTATGACAGAATCCCCGTTGAAGAAGAAGTCACGATCAGCCTGCGTCACGAAGAAATGGAAAGAATGTCCGTTCCCGTTACCTTGAAAAAGGGCGAAACGCGGCCGATGAATATTGTTTTGCCGGAAAAGTCGGCTAAAATTTCGATTTTTTCTTTTCCGCAAAATGCCGAAGTCTTTATTGATAAACGGCGTATAGGTTTAACACCCGTGCGGGATTATTCGATTGCGCGCGGATCGCATACGTATACAGTGGAAAAAGAGGGCTATGAGCCCGTTACACGTTCTTTTGCCGCAAAAGGCGGGGAAACTTTAAGCGGAACGGCAGAATTAAAAGCGCTGGCGCAGGCACAGACCGTCATTCCAAAAAACAAATCCGCGGTTGTCGCAGGCGGAGTGGATAAATTTCACCGTTATGAGGAAATCCGCCCGCCTCAAAAACATTTAAATCTTTCTTCCGCCGCAACAGGCGAAGAAGTTTTGCTGGCGGCGATGAAATGGTCGTATCCGTCCAACTTTATCCGCGCGCGCACGTCGTATGTCAAACATAAGTCAGGCGGTACGTTATTTTTCGTATTTTTGTCTTTTGATGAAGATGATTATTTGAATTTGTTTGTCAAACCGATCAAACGTGCGTTGAAAAACGTATCGGACAGTGTGCGCGGCGATATAAAAAATGTAAAGTGCCGTTATGAAGATAAAAATGAAGGGCAGATTACTTGTTCTTTTTCTCCGGCGAACACTGTTTCGGATACGGTTTTTGTAAAAACGTCGCCTGTTCAACACGGCTTTTTCAAAGATAAAGCGAGCTTTGATTGCTTTGTCCTGATGACGCAAGACGATGGGCGGCGCGAAAAAATCAAGCCTTATGAACACAGAAAATTGGTTTTATCGGTTTATGACCGTTCTGGTAAAAAACATCAGATCGGCAATGCTGATTTGTATGTCGCGAAATTTACGACGGATAAAAACAGAAACGTCGTTTTTATGCCATGGTTTAATGATGGTTATGAATCTTTGGTTCAGGCATTTCAGGCGCCTGATCTGGATCCGTCGGACGTCAGCAGGGTTGTCGTTCAGGTAACGCAGGGAACGCCCGTTGATGATCCGTATCCGCCAAACAGGAAAAGAAAGTAATGGGAAAAACAGATGAAATTTAAGTGCCTTTTTTCTGCTTTTTTATTTTTTTGCCTGTGTGCCTGCCAAAACCAGAAACCACAAATGGTAATCATAGATTCTAATGTTTCCGCTTTTATTTATCAGGGAGATAAAAGAATCGGCGAAACACCTTTTGCAGGGAAACTCCCCCGTTCGGAAATCAGCAGCCTGACATTGAAACGTTCCGGTTACAAAACGGTAAAACTGCCGGTGAAAAGAGTTTACAGCCGCGCTACGCCGTCCATTACCAGTTTATATACCGATGCGACTTCCAGTAAAGGCGATGCTGAGAATCCTTCCAGTGAAGATATTTTGGCAATGATTACTCTGCTGCCGTCATTGCCGTTGTTTGTTGTAACCGATGCGTCAGTTTTCCTGGAAGGCTCATGGATTGAATATATGCCCAATTCGTTTTATATCGAAATGGCGCCGGCCGATAAAAAGACCGTATCGGCAGATTTCTTGCGTCAGCTTCAGATTAAACATTTTGCTTTGAAAATGTATCCGGATATGGCGGCGGGCAGCCGGGAAACGATATCGGCCTTTGCCGGATTGTCGCGTCATTCTGCCGGATACATTGCAGAACTGTTGATGAAAAATACCGATCCCGTCGCTTTTGCCGAAGCCGCTGCGGCAGGTCTTTAAAAAATCAGACAGCGCAGTTCATATAATGGCTCAGAGAAATTAAAATCGCCGGTGAATAACTCCGTTTCGAAAATATAAGCGTTATTCCGGTTATTCAAAACGCTTGAAAAAATTGCGGCGGCGTTTCCGATGACGCTTTTGCGCGCAGTCAGGCAAATATAATCGGCAGGCGGCAGGATCAGGATATTTTCCGTTTCAGCCGGTATGTTTTCTGCCTGCGGCAAAAATTCCGCATAAATAAACTGTTTTGTCTGTCCTTTGCGCCATACGGTCAGCAGGCCGGTTTCATATCCGCTCTGCCAGCCGTTATGAGAGATCTGCATTAAAATGTTTGTCAAAGATTTATTGTAGGCGTTTGTGTTCCGCTCTGCGTCGAACGGAGCTGTCAGGCAGTATTTTTCTGACAGAAAGTGTTTTTCCGGTTTTTTCTGCCGCAAACAGCTTTCCGAACGCTGTATTTCCTGCCGGACGAATTTCAGCATAGCGATTTGATCATTTAATTTCTTTAATTTTTGTTCTGCAGCGGCAAAACCGTATTCGGTTAATTTATTATAGTAAATATGCGTTTTGTCTTCGGATAAAAAATTTTTAAAAGTTTTTAAGGGAATATCCAACTCTAAACAAAATCTGATTGCGTCAATGATATAAATTTGTGAAAACGAATAATATCGGTATCCTGTTTTTTCATCTGTATATACGGGCGGCAAAATCCCGATTTGTTCGTAATAACGCAAAGATTTAATGCTGACGTCAGTAATTTTCGATAATAAACCGATTGTTAAAAGTTTTTGTTTCCGCATTTATTTCTTGACTCTGCCATAAGGGTATACTTTATCTGATGATAAGAAGAGTATAAAAAAAATCAACAGGTTAAATAAAATGACAAACTCGCTGGACAGAAAGATAACGCTCGGTTCTTTGTTGAAATTTGCGGCGCCGACGATCACTTCGACGTTTTTGATGGAAATTTACGGTATTATTGACGGACTGTTTGTTGTTCATCTGATCGGTACGGACGCTTTATCTGCCGTCAATATTACATTCCCGTTGATTTTAGTAACGATTGCAATCGGTATGATGTTCGGTACCGGCGGCAGCGCTTTGGTCGCCAGACAGCTGGGACAGAAAAGAGAACTGACGGCGCGCCAGAATTTTTCCCTGACGGTTCTGATTGCATTGGGAGCAGGTATTCTTTTTTCAGTTTTGGGGCTGGTATTCCTTAAACCGCTTTTGATTTTTTTAGGCGCTAACGAACAATTATTTTCTTATTGTTACGAATACGCATATGTTTGTTTGTTTTTTATGCCGCTTGCGTTATTTACGGGAACTTTTTCCATGTTTTACATTACGCGCGGCAGAGCTGTGCTGGGATTAATTTTTTCTTCAATCGGCGGCATTACAAACGTTGTTCTTGACTATGTTTTTATCGCCGTATGCGATATGGGACTGAGCGGAGCTGCGCTGGCAACCGGAATCGGATATGCTTTGGCCGGCACTATCGGATTTGTGTACTTTTCTGTTAACCGAAGCGGCAGCCTGTATTTTGTCAAACCTAAATTCAAACCGTACGTAATAGCTAAAATATGCATTAACGGATCATCGGAAATGGTGACGAATTTGTCGGTATGTCTGGTGACAATTCTGCTGAATAACATTGTGATCCGTCTGACCGGATCGGACGGTGTTGCCGCTATTACCGTCGTTTTGTATATGCAGACATTGTTGATGTCGGTTTGTTTCGGATATTCCATGGGGATAGCGCCGTTAACCAGCTATAATTACGGCAAGCGGGAAACACAGCATTTGCAAAAGATTTTTTCGATCAGCACAAAGATGATCGGCACAATATCCGTTTTTGTTTTTCTGCTTTGTCTATGGCAATCCGGCCGGCTGATCGGTTTGTTTGTTAATGCCGATACGGTTGTTTATAAAATAGCGGCACGGGGATTTAAATTATTTGCGGTCTGTTTTTTGTTTATGGGGCTGAATATATACGCTTCGGCTTTATTTACAGCTTTGTCAAACGGGAAAATATCCGCGCTACTGTCTTTTTGCCGTACGTTCGTCTTTGTTGTCGGATTGCTTTTATTATTGCCGTTGTGGTGGAAAATGACGGGAGTCTGGCTGGCTATTCCGATTTCAGAGGCCATGTCTTTTTTAATGACGCTGTTTTGTTTTTGGAAATATAAAGACGTTTATCGTTTCGCCTGAAAGAAAAACCCCGCTGTTAAGCGGGGTTTTTTGTAAAAAGTTTTATTTCTTTTCAACTGTTTTCGGCAGTTCGACCCGAATATGCAATTCTTTT
>JBJFAY010000108.1:0-3891 GCA_051888155.1 Alphaproteobacteria bacterium | reverse complement strand
AGCGCTTTGACCATTGCAAAAGCGTTATGCAACGAATCAATTTTCATTTCGTTGTCCATGTCTTCGGACGTTAAAATTTCACGCACCCATTCATATTCGGGCTGATCGGCATAACCGGCGGGCAGGCGCCATAAAAAATCGACAACCAGCATCATGTCTGATTCCGTGTCAAAACCGTATTCCAAAGCCGTCTGACAATCGTCAATCAGTTTGTTTTTCAGCGTTTCGTCGTCCATTTCCTTTGTTTGTTCGGGAAAAGTCGATTTCAGGTATTTCATACCGCGGTGAATAAAGCGTTCGGCTTCCAGTTCTTCTTGTTTTGACATAGTCGGATCCTTTTTCAATTTAGAAACAGTGTGACAGAAAAAAGCGGTTTTGAAAAGGTTTTTGTCTAATATTTTTTCAAAGGGCTACTTGTCTTTTGTTTTTAAAAGATTTTTTTTCATGTTTTCCCAAAAATCCGCGGCCTCGGATTCGATTTGCAAAGCTTCCCGCGCGTCTTTTTGATCTTGATCGTCGTTACATTCTGCGGTTTTTTCGGCTTCCCGGATATAGCTTTTATGAATTTTAAACGCGGCCAGCAGCCATATCCCCGAAAACAAAATGCCGACATAAGGCAGAATACGTTCAACGGTTATGGCGTCGTTTGTTTGTAATTTGCCGATGACGATAATTGTTACAGAGCCGATAACGCCGCCCAAAGGGTTCAAAACGCCTTCCAGCAGAGTTCTGATTTTACCGCGGACGGCCCGGGCAAAAACGTTGAAAGACACTTGTACGGAATTGGATTGAACCGACATACCGATTAACGTCTGCATGAACATTGCGGCGACGATGGGAAACAGACCCGGCGATAAAAGAATAACGATGAAGCAGATGATCTGAGAGCAGGGCAGGAATAAAAATCCGCTGCGCACGCCGGTGATTTTCAACAGCTTTGATCCCAGGAACGTCTGGATCAGCAAAGCCGTTATATTCGCAACAGTCGTATATCCGCCGTAAAAGGACGCCATTTCTTCCGAAGTCGTGTACGTTTTATCCAGCGTTTTGGCGTAACAGAAATCAATAATCGTACACACCAGCCAGAACGACATGAAAATGACGCTGAGATTTAACGCGAAAGAAGAAGACTTATAGTGATGAAAGCCTTCTTTGAAATTGTCGGCCAGAGCTTTCGGGCTGATTTTTTCTTTTTTCTGCGTCCGGTTGATTTCATATTTCCTCAGCAGCCGCGTTAAAACGGCCGTAATGGCAATCGCGGCCAGGATACATATTCCCCATGTGACAACCAGAGATTCCGTTTGAAAATATTTCGGCAGCCTGTTTGCCGTAAATCCTCCGGAAATGCTGCCGATCAAAGGCGCGGTCGTCAGCAGGGGATAAATATCGGCCGCGCTTTTGGGCGTGAAGGTTTTATTGATCAGGTTCCACGTCTGAATAATAAAAACCGACGGAACCGAGATGATTAAAACGGCCAGAAAGATCAACAGATATTTGAACTGCATCGGCGAAAAAGCGGCCTGCGCGTCCAAAACAGCCAGATCCGCCGCTAAAATGACAATAAAGCCGGCAAAAGAAATCTGCACCAGCTTTTCGCTCTTAAGCAAGTCGGCAAAACACATTAAGAACAGGTTTAAGACAAATGATCCGATCGCCGAAAACAAAAAGAACCACGACAGCGACTGGGTGCTGATTTTTTTGATTAAGATCGAATAAACGCCGGACCAGCCCGCGCCGTGGCCGAAATTGATTAAAAAAAGAATGACCCAAAACAAAACGGTCAGGATTATCAGCGGACGGCCGTATTCTTTTATTTTCATTATTTTACTTCCAGATATTCGTCAATAAGATACGGTGTATAACGTTTCTGCGGATCAAACGGCAGACGTTCGACAACGGGCAGAGGTTTATCCGCCGGCGGCGTATCACCCCAGTTGCCGGCCGCGCTCCAGACAAACGGAGCGGCTAACAAGGATTCTTCAGGAAAAGTATCTCTGGACACCATCGCCAGAAAAGCGTCGGGACGTTCAAAGATAAAATGTTTTCCGGCTGCCGAAATACCCATATCCCGCATGGCGTTGATATCTGTCTGAACTTTTCCGGTTTTTATATGGCGTTCATATAAAATCATTGCATTAACCGGTATTCTCGACACCACGTCGGGCAGCCGCCAGAAGCTCATTCTCTGCTGGGAACGGGGGCGTTTGTTTTCATTGATGAAAAGAATAAAGTCCAGTCCGCCGTTGTTTTGCAAAGCATCGCCGCCGCGATCCATTTTAAAATACCAGAAATTATCGTCTTTGCCGGCGTAAAAATTCGCCATATTCTTATTGCCGGCAAATGACGCCAGCTTTGGCAGATCGGCAGGCACCGCCGTTTGCGGATCCTGCGCTTCAAAGGAAAAGCGCACGCCGCTGCCGGTAAAAATAACGGCATCAGTCTTGTCCCGCAGAACGGGCAGCAAAACGTCTTTTTGCGTAGTATCCAAAGTACCGCGGAACGTTTCGGACAGCTGGTTGTCGCCGAAAACGTCATACGCGCTCAGCTCGACCTTTCCCTGTCCCCGCGGTAAACGGAGCAGGCCGCCCTGTTCGGGAATATCAAAAACAAATGCCGTTTTTGCCCGGGACGTTTCCGTTTTTCCCGGTTCCGGAACAACGACGTTTAACCGAGCCAGCGACGTTTCCCCTTCCTGTAAAAGAGCCGGATCAAACTTATCAAATTTAAAAACAAACGTACTGTAAGGCGGCAGCTTTTCAACCTGCAGAATACCGTCGTTTAATGCGGCGGAAATCCGTTCCGGATTCCCGAAAATCAATTCCGCTTTGTCTGCCCGATATCTGGACAGGTCCGCCGTGAACGTTTCGGCGGTTTTTCCCAGATTGATAATGACGACGGCCGTATCCGGGCCGTTGTTTAAAAGATAAGCGTAAACATTGTCGTTCCCCGTGTTGACGGCAAATCTGCGGCCTTTGAAAAACAGCTGCGGATATTTGTTTTTTAATTTAAACAGGCGGCGGTAATGATTTAAAAGAGAATTTTCGTCTTTATTCTGCGCTTTGACATTCCAGCCGCGGTAATCGTCGGTAATCGGGACAACCGGCGTATATGACGTTGTAAAGCCGCCGTTTTTGGAATTATCCCACGCCATTGAAGCAACGGTTGCATGAAACCATTTGTTTTTAAAATCGTTGAAGTCGGAAAATCCTTTAATGCCGATTTCGTCGCCGGCATACAGTTTGATATGCGCGGGGGTTAAGATCAAAACGGAAGCAATCGTTTTTAATTTTTCAGACGTCGGATTTTTAATCCGGGTTGCAACGCGCGCGCCGTCATGATCGGAATGATAAATCAGCCTGTCCTTTAGCGGAGTTAATTTATAAACATTCGGATTGCTGAAAAAAGAATGCAGGTACGGCGCGGAATACAGTAAATCCAGATTGGTTTCCCGATACGGGTACACGTCGTTGATAAATGTTGAATCAAACATCAGATCAAACATTTCCCGGCCCGGCACGACATAAGCAACGTCATTGGGAATAGGAACCGTTTCGGCGATCAATACTTTTTCCGGGCCGTATTTTTCCTGAATATGCCGGCGCAGTTTTTTCCAAAATTCAAAATTTTCCGGCTGATGATACTGATTTTCCTGTCCGGGGCCGTTAATGAACAAATGTTTGGTCGCATCAACGCGGAAACCGTCCGCGCCCGCGTCCAGCCAGAAATCAACGACGGAAAGAATATATTCCTGCACTTCGGGATTATGGTAATCCAAAAACGGAGAATTGCCCCACAAGGAATAGTAATATCCGCCGTAAGGCAACGGTTTCCATGCGGACGATTCAAATTGTTCCTTGTAATCGTTGAAGTTCATCCATTCGCCTTCGGGAA
>JBJFAY010000107.1:0-3905 GCA_051888155.1 Alphaproteobacteria bacterium | reverse complement strand
GATATCGTTTTCCAACTGTTTAAGTTCCGCTTTTTTTTGTTCCAACTGGTAACGCGCCTGAGAAATCTGATATTGGTTTTTAAATCCCGTAAACAACGGCACTGTCATTGTCAGACCGACGGAACTGGAATAAGAACGCTGCCCGCCTTTTGTCAATTCGTCATCTGCGCCCAAACCGGCAGATATGGCAAAAGAAGGGGCGTTTTTTGATTTTTGCAGCTCTATTGTTGATTCCGCCTGTTTGATTTCGGCTTTTTGAGCCAGAATATCGGAACGGTTGTTTAAAGCCGTCTGAAACAAAGCATTGATATCCTGCGGCAAAGAAAAATAATCCGTGGAATATTTTTCTTCGTACAGTTCCAGCTGTTGGTCAGGTGTGAAATTTAACAAAACGGCCAAACGCCCTTTGGCCAGTTCCAAAGTTTCTTCGGCTTTGGTGACGCCCAGCTGCGCTTCGGAATAAGACGTTTCCGCCTGAAGTTTGTCAGACAAAGCTGCCAGTCCCAGTTCATAGCGTTTGGACGCCGCTTCGTAAGCGGATAATGCGGATTCCAGCGTCGCGTTGGAATTTTTATATTCTTCCTGCGCGGCGAAAACCAGATAATAAGCCTCCGCCGCGTCGAATATCAGGCTTTGCAGGGCGTCGGAACGCGCTGCCAAAGCGGCGTTCAGCGATTGTTTGACGATTTCCGTGGAAGCTTCTCTGCCGCCGAAATCATACAGCAACCAATCCAGAGATATTCCCGCCGTTACCGGAGAGGCATTTGAATCTTTGCCGTGCCGGACATGCGTGTCCGTCTGGCGTATGCCGGCCGATAAATCTATTGTCGGCAGATAATCCGCTTTGGACTGTCCGTATTCGGCCGCCGTAGCCAAAGCGCCCATATAAAGCTGGCGCGTTTGCGGATTTTGGCATAACGCCAAATTGATAACGTCTGCCAAACGCAGTTTCCCGGCAGTAATGTTTGCCGAAGAACAAACCGGAGCAACCGGCAAAACCGGTACTGTTTTTTCAACGTCAAACGGATCCGCCGCCGCTGTCGTACAAAACCCCGCGAAAACCAAAAAGATCAAAAAGTTAATTTTCATTATTCCGTTATTCCGCCGAAAAGGAAAAAGAAAGTTCTTTTTGTTTGACATTGTTTCCATAAGTTTTTTTAATACGTTCAAAATCAACGTTATCTTATTCCATTACAAAGAGTCAACGATGTTTCATTCTTTCTTTAAAGCGAAAAAAATTAAAGGATTGTTTCCTTTGTGCTTTTTCTTCACCTTATGTTTTACTCTTAACGCATGTAAGGAAGAAAAACTTGCGAAATATGTTTTCTTTTTTATCGGCGACGGGGCTTCGTATGCGCAGCGGCATTTAACCGAACTGGCCGAAGCGGATCGTTTGTTTATTAATACACTGCCGATTCAGGGCAGCATAACGACGGCGTCGGTTAAATCAAATCTGGCGGATACGGCGGCTTCGGCCGGAGCGATGGCTTCCGGAAAACTGGGGGAAGAAGGCATGATTTCCATGCTGGGGGAAAATGATCCCGCTTTGCCGTTGATAACGTCCGTCGCCGTGCAAAACGGTTATGCCGTCGGCATTATTACGGATTCTTCTTTGGACGGCGTTGTTCCGGCGTCTTTTTATGCTCATTGCGCCAAAAAGCAGAATTATTATGATATCGCCGTTCAGGCAAAAGACAGCGGGATCGCTTTGATGATCGGACAGGCCTTTAAACGTCAGAAGTCGTTTAAAAAAGAAGATTTGAACGTTGTTTTAAAATCGGGCGGGTATAAACAGATTTCTTCTTTGAAAGAACAGGAAAAACTGCCGTCGGGAAAGGTTATCGCCGCATTTAAAAATATTCCTTTCGCCCTTGATGCAAAACCGAATTCTCCGTCTTTAGCCGGTTTTGTTGAAAAGGCGGTCGAAAAATTTAAAACGGAAAAGGGATTTGTCTTAATTACCATTGCCGGAAAGATGAATCAGGCGGCCGAAATGCATGATACGGCGGCTTTAATCCGTGAAATGGGGGCTTTTGACCGGGCGGTGAAAAAAGCGTACGATTTCTATCGCGAGCGGCCGCAGGAAACTTTGATCGTTGTCGCCGGTACGGTTGAAACGGGCGGTATGACGCTGGGAATTGACAATTCCGCAGATCTGAACGTCGGCGTTTTTAAAAATCAGAAAGTTTCCGCCGATACTTTTAAAACGGCCGTCAGTCGGTTCCGCAAACGACGGCAGGCCGGCGCGATTTTGGAAAACTTTATGCCGCAAATCGAAAAAAATTTCGGGTTGCGTCTGTTATCCAAAGAACAGAAAAAAGAACTTACGGTTCAGGCCGAAAAAGGAAACGACGAAGCTAAGCAGGCTTTGGAAATGAATCTGAACGCCGCGGAATTGTCCGCGTTGCGCGAAGCGTTCCGTTACAGCATGATGGATACCGAAAAACGGCCGAAAACTGAAGCTTATTTGAATAAATACGGAAAATATGATCCTTTGCAGACCGCTCCGATCAGAATTTTAGCCAAACGGGCGGGCGTCGGATATTCGACATTCGGCCAGACCGCCGTGCCGATCCCTGTTTCCGCTGTCGGAAACGGCGCGTTTTTCTTTATGGGCAGTTATCCACAGACGGCTTTGTTTTCAAAAATTCTGGGCGCTATGGGGTTGACGGCTGTTCCGGCCGATCAGAAAAAAGAACCGTAGATTCTTCGGTTTCTCTTTCTTGTTCCAGGCGGCCGTATTTTCTGAACTGGTGGACGGCGATCGGAATTGAAACTAAAAATCCCAGAAAATCTGCGGCAGGAAAAGCGTAAAAAACGCCTCTTAATCCTAAATATCGCGGCAGGATAATCAGGCCGGGAATGATAAAAAGCAGCTGGCGGCTGAGCGCTAAAAAGGCCGCCGTGCGAGGGCATCTGGTCGCTTGAAGAAAAAACGTGGTCGCTACCGGCAGGCTGATCAGAGGATACAGTAAACTGAGGATTTTTAAAGAATCCGATCCGATTGCAATCAATTCCTGATCGCTGCGGTTGAATATTTGTATGATTTGAACGGGAAATAACTGTAAAATTCCCCAGCTGATGATAAAAAACAACGTCGAAATCAGCAGGGTCAGACGGTAAAGGTTCAGCAGTCGGCCGTATTTTTTTGCTCCAAGATTAAAACTGATAACAGGTTGGGCGCCTTCGCACAGGCCGATGACGGGCATAAACAGCAGAATCGTTACGGCAATCGTCGCGCCCATGGCGGAAACGGCCATGTCTCCGCCATATAAAACCAGTGATTTATTGATAATCGTCTGCATTAATCCGTTAGCCAACTGAATCATAAACGGAGCCGTGCCGACAAAACAGATCATCAGCAAAATTTTAACGGAAAAAGAGGCATATCTTTTTCTGAACCGGTGGGGAGCTTTTGGTGACAGGAAAAAAGAAAAAGCCCAGAAAAAGGAAGCAACCTGAGAAATAACCGTTGCATAAGTGGCTCCGGCAATTCCCCAGTGAAAAATGAAAATAAAAACCGGATCCAAAATGGTGTTCGCGACGGCTCCGATCAGCATGGTATACATGGCTATGTGAGGAAAACCGCTGGCACGGATAAAATTATTCAGCGTCATGTTCGTCATCATGAACAATGCGCCGCACAGTGTGATTTTTAAATAAGTTTTGGCGTACGGCATGATTGTCGGCGTCGCGCCGTAAAGTTGCAGCAGAGATTCCAAAAATAAAAAATGAATAATGATAAAAATAACCGCCAACAGCACGATCAGCATAACGGCGTTGGTAAAAATACGTTCGGCGCGGGGAATCTTTTTTTGTCCCAGACTGACGGCGAAATTAACGCTGCCGCCGATGCCGACCATTAATCCGAAAGCCATTTGCAGGACGGTTGTCGGAAAGGAAAC
>JBJFAY010000106.1:0-17118 GCA_051888155.1 Alphaproteobacteria bacterium | reverse complement strand
GCCCTGTCCCCATATCAGAAGACGTAAAAAGCTTATCAGACTTCATACGCAAAGAAAAGTGTTTATTGATCTGCAAAATCCCTTGCAAAACAGACCTTTTTCCTGTATACAGTGCGTCGGAACCGAAGGCACGGCGGTTCCGTTGTTTGTTTATGTGCAGACCTCCGGACACAACCGGACGGCACGAATAATGATTATGTGAAGGAAGTAAATTTATATGGTAACTAAAACAACAGCCGAAGAAATTCCGGCGATGAAAGAAAATTTTGCCGAACTGTTCAACGAAATGTTTGGTGAAGACAAAGGGCTGGAAGGCTCTGTCGTCAAAGGCACGATCGTAGCTTTGAACGATGATTTCGTTACGATTGACGTGGGCCTGAAATCGGAAGGCCGCATTGCCCGCCGTGAATTTGGCTTTAATGCGGAAATGAAAGTCGGCGATCAGGTCGATGTGTTCATTGACCGTTACGAAGACAAAGACGGCATGGTCGTTTTGTCGCGTGAAAAAGCCCGCCGCGAAGAAGCTTGGAACGAACTGGAAAAAGCGCAAGCCAACGGCGAACGTGTTACAGGCGTTATTTTCGGCCGCGTCAAAGGCGGCTTTACGGTTGATCTGTCCGGCGCGATCGCGTTTTTGCCGGGATCTCAGGTTGATATTCGTCCGGTGCGTGACGTCGGCCCGTTAATGGGTACGCCGCAGCCGTTCCAGATTTTGAAAATGGATCGCGCCCGCGGAAACATCGTCGTTTCCCGTCGTGCCGTTTTGGAAGAAACGCGCGTTGAACAGCGTTCCGAACTGATCAAGAATTTGTCCGAAGGCCAGATTTTGGACGGCGTAGTCAAGAACATTACCGATTACGGCGCGTTCATTGACTTGGGCGGCGTCGACGGTCTGCTGCATGTTACGGACATTGCTTGGAAACGCATTAATCACCCGTCCGAAGCGTTGACGATCGGTCAGCCCGTTAAGGTTCAGATTATCCGTTTCAACCCCGAAACCCAGCGTATCAGCTTGGGCATGAAACAGCTGGAAGCCGATCCGTGGTCCGGCGTTGAACAGAAATACCCCGTCGGCGCAAAGCTGACCGGCCGCGTTACGAACATCACCGATTACGGCGCGTTCATTGAACTGGAACAGGGCGTTGAAGGTTTGGTTCACGTTTCCGAAATGAGCTGGACGAAGAAAAACACCCACCCGGGCAAGATCATTTCCACTTCTCAGGAAGTCGAAGTTATGGTTTTGGACGTCGATCAGGCGAAACGCCGTATTTCTTTGGGTTTGAAACAGTGCCTGGCCAATCCGTGGGAAGCTTTTGCCGAAACGCACCCGGTCGGTACGGTTATTGAAGGCGAAATCCGCAACATTACCGAATTCGGTCTGTTTGTCGGCCTGAACGGCGACATCGACGGTATGGTTCACTTATCCGACCTGTCTTGGGACAAGAGCGGTGAAGAAGCCGTTAAAGAATACAAGAAAGGCGACGTCATCAAAGCCAAAGTTTTGGACGTTGACGTTGAAAAAGAACGTATTTCTTTGGGCGTAAAACAGCTGACGAGCGATCCGTTTGCCGACGCTGTTTCCGATATCAAGAAAGGCGACGTCGTAACGGGTATTGTTTCCGCGATTGCGGACAACGGAATTGAAGTTGAAGTGAACGGATCAAAAGGCTTTATCCGTAAGGCCGATCTGTCCCGCGACCGTTCCGAACAGCGTCCCGAACGCTTTGCCGTCGGCGACAAAGTCGATGCGAAAGTTACGCAGATCGACGCTAAGACACGCAAGATTGCTTTGTCAATCAAAGCGCGCGAAATCGCTGAAGAAAAAGAAGCTCTGTCTGAATTCGGTTCCACCGATTCCGGCGCTTCTCTGGGCGATATTCTGGGCGCCGCGATTGCGAAAAAAGAAGCTGAAAAGAAATAATTTTCTTTTAGTCAAAAAGGCCTCCCGCTTATGGCGGGAGGTCTTTTTTTATCGTTTATCACACGCAGCAACAACCTGAAAAATTAGCAACAGGCGTTGTTCCTGATTTACAAGAAACACCGCTGCAATTACTGACACAACAACACCCCGTATCCGTCGCTTCGGCAAATGATCCCGACAAGCAGGACACACCCGTACAATTCGGGATCGCCGTCTTGCCGTCACAGTAATTCTTCTGCGGACAGATCAGGCATAAACTGCCCGATATATATCGGTTATCACCGCACAACAGACACAGACCCGTGCCGGTATCGCAATCCTGACAATTCGCGTCGCATTGTTTAGCCAGTTCCGGCGTTTTACTGTCCGATCCCGATCCGACTTTGACGACAGATTGATAAGAACTGGTCGCGTTAACGTTTCGTCCCAATTTGACCGCTTTTGCGTGAACTTGCGTACATACAAACGGCAGAACAAATAAAAAAAAGACGGGACATTTTGCCCGTCTTTTTCTGAATCCGGTTCCCTATTTATTCTTTGACAACGATGTAAGTAATTTGTTCACTGTCCGCGCGGATAATGCGCAACAGTCGCCCCGCGACCGAAATCATTGTCGAATCGGCCGGATATCCCAAAGTGTCAAAACTGCCGCTGCTGCCGTTTGTTCCCGGAACGGCGTCTTTATAAAACAGGACGATCTGATTATTTTTTATACCGTCATAAACGACTTCAAAATCCAAAAACGGTAATTTTGATTGTTGAGAAGTCAACACACGTTTCATGCGCGCCGATTCGGGAAAAAGGAGAGCTTTTTCAGGAAACAGAGTCGCTTTGTCACTGTTTTTTATCTCATATAAAAATTGCCGTTGTATTGCGCCGTTCATATCAACCAGAAAATAATAATGATTAAATTTCGGCAAAACGAAATATGTTTTATCTTCCCGTTCAAACAGACCGAAAATGTGATATTTCCTTGCCGGCAAAGTCATTTCGTCCGTTCCTATTTTGACTTTCACCGGGCGTTCCAAAATCAATTCATCGGAAACAAAATTATCTTTTCTAAACGCCTGCACTCTCAGAACGGTTTCGCCGACTTTTGCGGAAGTGGTTTCATTTAACACATAATTATTTTGATACACCGTTTGCGATCCGGTAAAAACCGATGATTCCGGCGGCGGCAGGATTGTATAAGAACGCGAAGAAGACTGCATTTTTTCAAGTTCTTTGGAACCTCCGATCCAGTCTTCGGGAATAAAAGTGCATGACGCCAAAAGCGGTAAAATCAAAAAATAGAAAACCTGTCGCATAAAAAAACTCCTTTTCGACGATAAATCGCCCCTTTAATGATTGACAATAACCGACAATCTTTGTATTGTCACCTATCTTCATTAGAAGAAAGTTAAGTTTGAGGATTGTGTTATGAAAGTTCGTAATTCCCTGAAGTCCGCGAAACTGCGTGATAAAGACTGCAAAATCGTCCGCAGAAAAGGGCGCGTCTATATTATTAATAAGAAAAACCCGCGCATGAAGGCTCGTCAGGGCTAATCGGCGGATTTTTCTGCAAACAAAAGAAAAAGCCTGCTGTTGCGGGCTTTTCGTGTTTGTTTTATTTTAATTCGTCGACAACCGCCTGCATGTCTGCCGGCAAAGGAATTTCGAATCGCATTATTTGATGCGTTACCGGGTGTTCAAAACTCATTTTATAAGAATGAAGCGCCTGACGGGGGAAATTTACCGCCGCCGACAAAGCGGAGTTATGACGGGCTGTTCCGGGGATTTTGCCGTAAGTTTTATCCCCGATCAACGGGTGGCCCAAAGCCGTCATATGAACACGAACCTGATGAGTCCGCCCCGTTTTTAATGAACATTCCGCCAGACTGACGGCCCCGCCGGCGTAAAGGCTGATTGTCCGGTAATGCGTTTCCGCTCTTTTGCCGCCGGATTTCACGACGGCCATTTTTTTTCGGTTGACGGGACTGCGGCCGATTTGATTTTCAATCACCCCCTGCGCCGGCGATAACCGCCCCCAGATCAAAGCCAGATAACACCGTTCCAGACTGTGAACGGCAAACTGAGCGGACAAGCCCTTATGAGCTTCGTCATTTTTGGCAATCACCATCAGCCCGCTGGTATCCTTGTCCAGCCTGTGCACGATTCCCGGACGGATTACGCCGCCGATTCCCGACAGGCTGTCCCGGCAGTGTGATAACAGCGCGTTGACCAAAGTCCCGTCATGGTTGCCCGCCGCCGGGTGAACAACCATTCCGGCCGGTTTGTTAATCACCAACAGATCAGCGTCTTCATATACGATATCCAGCGGAATAAGCTGAGCTTGAGGAACGGCGTCAACGGGATCGGGAATTTCAATGCGGTAAACTTCTCCCGGTGCCGTTTTTTTATCTTGGTCATGCAGACGGGCGCCGTTCAAAAAAACAGCCCCCTGCTCAATCAGAGCGGAAACGCGGCTACGCGACAGATTTGTACAGGCCGCCAGCCATTTATCCGCTCTGATTTTGACATTCTGCGAATCAACGGGCGGCGTTATTAAAATATTTTTATCGTCTTTTTCGTTATTCATAAACAAACCATGGTCTGAAACTATAAAATGGGCTGATTTTTTTAACTTTATCAAAAACTTTTCTTTTTGTGTCGGCTTTTTTTCTGTATAAAAGAAAAAATGAACTCTTCCGGAGAATAAAATGAATAAAATTTTATTTTTAAAGGTACTGATCGGTATTATTACGCTTTTGATTTTCCTGACGTTGGGCGGCATCATTTACGGTTTGGTCAATTACAAAACGACGCCGAAACTGCTGAGCGGCAGAACCAAATCCGTGCCGGCGCGGCAAAATACGGCCGGAATACCGCAGGAAATTTATCTGGATCTGGCGGATAAAGAACATATTAAAGACAGTCATGCCTGCGGCGATATGCTTTGCATACGTCTGGCTTCCGATTTTGATGGCGAACGCATTGTGATTTTCGATCCGGCCGGTCTGCAGGTCAAAGCCGTTCTATTCGGCTCAAAGAAAAAAGACGCTCAACAGCAATAACTTTTCCGGCCGCGGAAAAAAGTTTTCGTTTCGAAAAAGCCCCCAATTCGGAGAGCTTTTTTTTTATACATAAACACCGCTTATCATTAAAAGAACAAATTCGGAGGCGAAACATGAAAAAATTCATTTTTCTATGCGGTATTTTTTTCTTTGCCGGCGTCCCCCGCGGGCTGGCGCAATACAATCTTTACAGGTTAAGCACACATATTTTAGACGTCACCCGGGGTGTTCCCGCATCGGACGTGCGCGTCGAACTGCTTAAATTCAGGCCGGAAACAAACGAATGGCAGTTGCAAAAAGCGGAAAAAACAAGGGGAAAACGGCCGTATTTCCAACTTTGTCCCGGCCGAAGGCAGCGACAACGGCATTTACAAACTGCGTTTTTATACGGCTCCTTACTTTAAATCCCAAAACCTGAAATCCGTTTACCCGTACATCGAAATCGTTTTTGAAATGACCGGAAACGGACACTATCATATTCCGCTGACCGTGTCGGCAAACGGTTATTCGACATATAAAGGAAACTGAAAACAGGCTGAAGTTTTTTACGGATCAAAAATCAAAAGGAGCGGAACTTACCGTTTCCGCCCCTTTGAGTGGTGCCGGCAGAGAGACTTGAACTCCCGACCTGATGATTACAAATCAACTGCTCTACCAACTGAGCTATGCCGGCCCCGATGCTGGATTTATATGCGAAGCGCTTTTTCTTGTCAATTAAAAATATAAGCGTAAAAAATTATCCGGCCGCCGCACGCGAAAGATTGTCCCTTTAAAGTCTTCGAAAAAAGAAAAAAACGCTTTTTTTTCAATCCGCGCTTTTCTTTCAAACAAAAAGATATCCCGAAAATAATTTAAAATGTTTGTCGTTTCGCATTTTTATGCTATAGACATCATCAGCGTATTTCGACGAGTCAAAAAACGCGGGCGTGGTGAAATTGGCAGACACGCCAGATTTAGGTTCTGGTGGCTTTGGCCGTGGGGGTTCAAGTCCCTTCGCCCGCACCATTTTTTTGACTTTGTCGGACTTTTGAAATGTTTTGAATTTTTTAGGAAAAAGGATATGCAGGTAACTGAAACAAAAGCAGAAGGGCTGAAACACGGATTTAAAGTGGTTGTTCCCGCGGAAACAATCGCTGCCAAAGTTACGGATAAAATCAAATCAATCGGCGAAAACGCGACTATTCCCGGTTTCCGCAAGGGAAAAGCTCCGGAAAGCTTTTTGCGTCAGCGTTATGAAAAGGCCGTCATGGGCGAAGTGCTGGACGAACTGATCCAGTCCGAAACGTCCAAGACATTGGCCGACCGTTCTTTGCGTCCGGCAATGCGTCCGAAAATCGAAATCACCGCCTTTGACGAAGGCAAAGATCTGGAATTTACGCTGGACGTCGAAGTCGTTCCCGAAATCACGCCCGTTGATTTTGCCACGATTTCTTTGGAAAAGCTGATTGCCGATATCCCCGAAGAAGAAATTGAAAAGGCTTTGGAACGCCTGGCCGCCGCCCGCAGCGATTCCGAACCGGTCAAAGAAGACCGCGCGGCGAAAAACGGCGACATCACCGTTATTGACTTTGTCGGATCCATCGACGGCGTCGAATTCCCCGGCGGCAAAGGGGAAAATTATTCTCTGGAACTGGGATCCGGTTCTTTCATTCCTGGATTTGAAGACCAGCTGGTCGGTAAAAAAGCCGGTGAAAAAGTAGATGTAAAAGTTCCCTTCCCCGCCGATTACCATGCTAAGGATCTGGCCGGCAAAGACGCCGTTTTTGCCGTTACCGTCAAAGAACTGCGCGCGAAAAAAGCGGCTGAAATCAATGATGAATTTGCTAAATTCTTCGGCAAAAACTCTTTGGACGAACTGCGCGAAATGATTCGCGGCGAATTGCTGCGCGAATATGAAAGCGTTTCCATGAGCAATCTGAAACGTGTTCTGCTTGACGCTTTGGCCGAAGCGCATGACTTCCCCGTTCCGGAAAGCATGCTTGATCTGGAATTTGACGCGATCTGGAAACAGGTTCAGGCCGCCAAAGACAAAAACCAGCTGGACGAAGACGACGCCGGCAAGTCCGACGACGAACTGCGCGACGAATACCGCGCGATCGCCGAACGTCGCGTCCGTTTGGGACTGTTGCTGGCCGAAATCGGCATGAAAAACAAAATCACCGTTACGGACGCCGATTTGAACCGCGCGATCATGATGGAAGCCCGTCAGTTCCCCGGTCAGGAAAAGGCTGTTTTCGACTTTTATGCGAAACACCCCGAAATGCTGGACAGACTGCGCGCGCCGCTGTTTGAAGAAAAAGTGATCGACTTTATCTTAAAGGCCGTTAAACTGAACGAAAAGAAAGTGACGCCCGAAGAATTGTACAAAGCCGACGCCGAAGACGCTAAAAAGCCTGCAAAAAAGGCAAAGAAAGCAGCTAAGGCCGAAGACAAAACCGAAGAAAAGAAACCGGCTAAGAAAGCTAAGGCCAAAGAAGAAACAGCCGACGCCGAAGAAAAGAAATCGGCTAAGAAATCGGCGGCCAAGAAAAAAGCGGACAAATAACGGTTTTAAAACTTTTCTTTGTTGAACTGCAGAGGAACCGCGGGAATTTTCCGGCGGTTCCTTTAATCGAATAAAAAACAGGAGATTACAGCTATGCGCGAACGCGACCCGATGGACGTTTACATGAACACTCTGGTGCCGATGGTGATTGAACAGACCAGCCGCGGCGAACGGTCATTTGATATCTACTCCCGTCTGTTAAAAGAACGAATCGTCTTTCTGACGGGCGAAGTTCAAGATGAAGTTGCCAGCCTGATCTGCGCCCAGCTCTTGTTTTTGGAATCCGAAAACCCGAACAAAGACATCGCTTTTTACATCAATTCACCGGGCGGCGTCGTAACGTCGGGTATGGCGATTTTCGATACGATGAACTATATCCGTTGTGATGTTTCGACTTTGTGCATCGGTCAGGCGGCGTCTATGGGATCTTTGTTGCTGACGGCCGGAAAAAAGGGAAAACGGTTCTGTCTGCCCAACGCGCGCGTGATGATTCATCAGCCTTCCGGCGGGTTCAGGGGACAGGCGACGGATATTGAAATTCATGCCCGCGAAATTCTGGCTTTGCGCGCGCGGCTGAACAATATTTACGTCGAACAGACCGGCCAAAGCCTGGAAACAATTGAAAAGGCGATGGAACGCGACAACTTTATGAGCGCCGAAGAAGCCAAAGCGTTCGGATTGATTGACGAAGTTGTTTCGACACGCCCGAAACCGGCGGAATAAAACGCGGAAAGCACTGTCTTAATATGATATTGCCTTTGCCGGCCCGACCATAGTAGCATGGCAAAGAACAAAATGAGGATTTTGACGACTATGACGAAAACACCGTCCAAAGATGATAAAAAAGGAACGCTGTATTGTTCTTTTTGCGGCAAAAGCCAGCATGAAGTAAAAAAACTGATTGCCGGTCCGAATGTCTTTATCTGTGACGAATGCATCAGCCTGTGTACGGATATCATTACGGAAGAACATCAGGAAAGCGCAGAAAAAGAAGCCGGGAAAACGCCTTCCCCGAAAAAGATCAAGGAAATCCTTGACGATTATGTGATCGGTCAGGAACTGGCTAAAAAAGTTCTGTCCGTCAGCGTTTACAACCACTATAAACGCCTGATGACCCGGGACGAAGGCAAATCGGACGTCGAAATTTCAAAATCCAACATACTGCTGATCGGCCCGACGGGATCAGGAAAAACACTGATGGCGCAGACATTGGCGCGGATTCTGGACGTTCCGTTCTGCATGGCGGACGCAACGACGTTAACCGAAGCGGGATATGTCGGCGAAGACGTTGAAAACATTATCTTAAAGCTGTTGCAAGCTGCAGATTACAACGTTGAAAAAGCACAGCGCGGCATCATTTATATTGATGAAATCGACAAGATTTCCAGAAAATCCGAAAACCCGTCCATTACGCGCGACGTTTCGGGCGAAGGCGTACAACAGGCTTTGCTGAAAATCATGGAAGGAACGGTCGCTTCCGTTCCGCCGCAGGGCGGGCGCAAACACCCGCAACAGGAATTTATTCAAGTCGATACGACAAATATTCTGTTTATCTGCGGCGGCGCTTTTGCCGGACTGGAAAAAGTCATCGCGCAAAGAACGAATAAATCTTCCATCGGATTCGGGGCGAACGTTTCCGGTCCCGACGAACGCAAAACAGGCGAAGTTCTGCGCGACGTCGAACCGGAAGATCTGTTAAAATTCGGCCTGATTCCCGAATTTATCGGCCGCGTGCCGGTACTGGCGACATTGGAAGATCTGGACGAAGACGCTTTGGTGACAATTCTGACGGAACCGAAAAACGCTTTGGTTAAACAGTATCAGGCTTTGTTTTCCATGGAAAACGTCCGGCTGACGTTTACGCCGCAGGCGCTGCGCGAAATCGCCAAAAAAGCGGTCGAGCGTAAAACGGGCGCCAGAGGATTGCGCGCAATCATCGAACGGTTGCTGTTGGAAACGATGTTTGAGTTACCGTCAATGGAAGGCGTCGGCGAAATCGTCGTCGACGACAAAGTCGTTCTGGGCGAAACCGAACCGCTGCGCATTTATAAAAAGAAAGCAAAAGAAGCTTCAAGCGCGTAAGATTTTTTAATTGCGCTCTTGTGCTTTATTTTTTCAAACCTTATTTATTAACCGACTTAAACAACCAACAAAATGGAGAGGTGGTTATTATGGACGCCCCGGCTCAAGAAAAAATATATCCTTTGTTACCTTTGCGGGATATCGTCATCTTTCCGCATATGATTGTTCCTTTGTTCGTCGGAAGGGAAAAATCCGTAAAGGCTCTGGACAAAGCGATGAACGACGACCGGCAGATCGTTTTGCTGACGCAAAAAGATCCGGCTCTGGATAACCCGAGCGCCGAAGAAATGCACTCTGTCGGCACTTTGGGATCCGTTGTCCAGCTGCTGCGTCTGCCCGACGGAACGGTCAAAGCTCTGGTCGAAGGATTGAAACGAGTCAAAATCAAACAATTTTCCGACAATGACGGCTGCTTTGAAGCGCAGATTGAAGATATTCCCGACAAAATCAATGCGAAAGACGACATCAACGCTTTCATGCGTTCTTTAATGACGCAGTTTGAAGAATACGTCCGGCTGAATAAAAAAATACCGCCGGAAATTCTGCTGTCTATCGGCCAGATCGAAGATCCGTCAAAGCTGGCGGACGTCATTGCGTCGCATTTGTCTTTAAAGCTGACGGACCGGCAAAATCTGTTGGAAACGCAAAACGTTTTCACACGTTTGGAATTGCTGTTCGGCTATATGGAAGCCGAAATGGGCGTTCTGCAGGTCGAAAAGAAAATCCGCCGGCGCGTAAAAAAACAGATGGAAAAATCTCAGCGCGACTATTATCTGAACGAACAGATGAAAGCGATTCAGAAAGAGCTGGGCGATGAAGACGGTTCCGCCGAATTGGACGAGCTGGAAGCGAAAATCAAAAAAACAAAAATGTCCGCCGAAGCGAAAGCGAAAGCGAAGTCGGAATTAAAGAAACTGCGTCACATGAGTCCGATGTCGTCGGAAGCAACCGTTATCCGCAACTATCTGGATTGGCTGCTGGATCTGCCGTGGGGTAAAAAATCCGCCATTCAGACTGATTTGAAAAAAGCCGAAGAAGTTCTGGATCACGATCACTACGGTTTGGAAAAAGTCAAAGAGCGCATTTTGGAATACCTGGCGGTACAGAAAAAAACGAAATCCGTCAACGGTCCGATCTTGTGTCTGGTGGGGCCTCCGGGCGTCGGGAAAACGTCTTTGGGCGAATCCATTGCCCGCGCGACGGGACGCAGATTTGTCCGCGCGTCGCTGGGCGGCATGCGTGACGAAGCCGAAATCCGCGGCCACCGCCGTACGTATGTCGGATCCATGCCGGGCAAAATTATTCAAAGCATGAAAAAAGTCAAAACCCGCAACCCGCTGTTTTTGCTTGACGAAATCGACAAGCTGGGAGCCGACTGGCGCGGAGATCCTTCTTCCGCCCTGCTGGAAGTTCTGGATCCGGCGCAGAATTCGACGTTTAACGACCATTATCTGGAAGTCGATTATGATCTGTCAGACGTTATGTTCATTACAACGGCGAACTCGTTAAAAATGCCGCGGCCTTTACTGGATCGTATGGAAATTATCCGCATTGCCGGTTATACGGAAGATGAAAAAGTCGAAATCGCCAAACGCCACTTAATCAAAAAACAGCGCGAGGCTGCGGGTTTAACCGAAAAGGAATGGACGGTCAGCGATGAAGCTCTGCGTTCTTTAATCCGCTTATACACCCGCGAATCCGGCGTGCGCAATCTGGACAGGGCTTTAGCCGGACTGGCGCGCAAAGCGGCGAAAGAATTGATGACGACGAACAAAAAAAACGTCAATATCACCGAGCGCAACCTGAAAAAATATGCCGGCGTACCGGTTTACACTTACGGCGTCGCGGAAAAACAGGATCAGGTCGGCGTAACGACAGGTCTGGCATGGACGGAAGTCGGCGGCGAAATTCTGTCGATCGAAGCCGTCATGATGCCCGGTCACGGGCGCGTTACACAGACGGGACAGCTGGGCGACGTGATGAAAGAATCAATTTCCGCGGCGCGTTCTTTTGTACGTTCGCATGCGGTCGCTTTCGGCATTCGTCCCGACCTGTTTGACAAACGCGACATTCATATCCATGTTCCCGAAGGCGCTACGCCGAAAGACGGGCCTTCCGCGGGGATTGCGATGTGCACGTCTTTGGTTTCCGCAATGACGGGCATTCCCGTGTCCAAAGATATAGCCATGACCGGCGAAATTACTCTGCTGGGCAAAGTTTTGCCGATCGGCGGATTAAAAGAAAAACTGCTGGCGGCTTTACGGGCGGGAATAAAAACGGTTTTAATTCCGAAAGACAATGAAAAAGATCTGGAAGAAATTCCCGATAATGTAAAAAAAGGCTTGACGATTATTCCCGTTTCAACAGCCGAAGAGGTTTTAAAACGCGCGTTAATCCGTCCTTTAATTCCGATTGAATGGAATGAAGAAGAGGAAGAAAACAAAGCAAAAGCCGCTTTAATAAAACAAGAGGAAGAAGACGGCGAAGAAAAAGTCCGTTGTCACTGACCTCTGCCGTTAAAAGAAAAAGGAAGGAAAATTATTTTCCTTCCTTTTTCGATTCGTCGCGACGGCGACAATACCCTTAAAAAGCAGTAAGATTTTTTATGTTTTTCTATTTTTAGCATTTTTCCCGATCAAAAAGTTTCATAAAAAAGCATAAAAAAGCAAAAAAAATCAGCAAAAGCCTTATTCTTCTATTGACCCGGGAAAGCTTAGCGTTTTAAACTTTCCCTTAGATTCGTTATTGAATCTGAGTTTTGTCTTTTAATTTTAATAGAGGGAGCCCTCACGTGAATAAGAACGATCTCGTAGCTGAAGTAGCTAAGAATACCGGCCTGTCCAAAACGGATGCCAGCAAGTCTGTTGATGCTTTTTTGAATGCCGTTACCGGCGCTTTGAAGAAAAACGACGAAGTCCGTCTGGTTGGCTTTGGTACGTTCAGCATTGCTCAGCGCGCTGCAACCGAAGGCCGTAACCCCCGTACGGGTGCCAAAATTAACATTCCGGCTTCTAAACAGCCGAAATTTAAGGCCGGCAAAGGTTTAAAAGACGCTGTCAACTAATAGCGTTCTTTGTTCTTAAAGAAACAGGCGGTTTGCAATTTGCAGCCGCTTGTTTTTTTATCTTGTTATCTGAAAATAAATCCTGTATAACCGTTGATGTTCACGGGCGACTAGCTCAGCTGGTTAGAGCATCTCGTTTACACCGAGAGGGTCTGCGGTTCGAATCCGTAGTCGCCTACCATAAAAAAAGGGTATCGAAAGATGCCCTCTTTTTTTATGGTCAAAAGACTTGGATAAGAACCGCAGGCGGTTCGGTGAGCAAAGCGAACGACGCGCAGGACGATACGTCCGAGCGGCCCCCTCGAGGGGTGAGCAAAGCGAACAATCCATAGTCGCTTCCCATAAAAAAGATATCCTCCTTTTTACAGACTTATGCATAAATGAAAAAATATTGATTTCCCCGCTATTCCCTTTTATTTTCAAGTCGCTTTTATATGTAAGGAAAATTTCATGAGCGCGAAAACCAAAATCATTATTGATACGGATCCGGGAATTGACGATGCAATCGCTTTGTTTATGGCGATGGCGGATCCTAATTTGGAAATAGTCGGCATTACGGCGGTCAACGGCAATGTCAACGTTGACAAAGCCGAATATAATATCCGCCGGCTGTGCGATTTCGCCTGGCATACGGACATTCCCGTTTACAAAGGCTGTGACAGACCTTTAAAACGCACGACGTTCAACGCCGAATGGGTTCACGGTTCCGACGGACTGGCCGGATTGGATTTTGGTACGCCGGCGTATAAAGGCGAAAATGAAAACGCCGTTGATTTTATCATCAAAACGCTGATGAAATCGCCTGAAAAAGAGGTCAGTTTGGTGGCAATCGGACCTTTAACGAATATTGCGACCGTTTTTTTAAAAGAACCGAAAACCGTTTCCAGAATCCGCGAACTGATTATTATGGGCGGCGCGTTTTGCGAAGACGGCCCGCGGGGCAATTCAACGCCTTACGCCGAATTTAATATGTTGGCAGATCCTCACGCCGCGCAAATCGTTTTCGATATGGCCGAACGTGTGACCGTCATTCCGATGGAAGTCGGCATGCAGGCCGTTGCGGACAAGACTTTTATTGAAAAAATGCGTGATTTGAACACGCGCTGCGCCACGATCAGCGCCGATCTGCTGGACGCAACGGCAAAAACGCTGTCGGCACATCTGGCCCAAATGTCAAAAGACGGCGCCGCTCCCGAAACCGGAACGTCTTTGTACGACCCCTGCGCGGTCGGCTGCCTGATCCGTCCGGCTTTGTTTTCCGGCAGATACGGTACGGTTCAGGTCAATACGGATCCCGACAGCGAAAAATTCGGCATGACAACTTTTGAAGAAGGTTCCAAAAGAAATTGTCTGGTAACGCATAAAGTCGACAAAGAAGCTTTCAAAGAAATGCTGCTGTCTTATCTGGCGGCGCTTCCATGATTTATGCGCCTTCCCGTTTGTCCGTCGCGCCGATGATGGATTGGACGGACCGGCATTTTCGTTATTTTATCCGCCGTTTGTCACGCTGCGCAGAGCTGTACAGCGAAATGATTACGGCGCAGGCAGTTGTCTTCGGCGATGCGGAAAGGCTTCTTTCTTTTGATCCGCAGGAAAGTCCTCTGGTTTTGCAGCTGGGCGGATCGGATCCGGAACTGCTGGGCAAAGCCTGTAAAACGGCTTGCGATTTTCATTATGACGGCATAAATCTGAATGCCGGCTGCCCTTCCGAGCGTGTTTCCGCCGGCAGTTTCGGCGCGGCTTTGCGGCGCGATCCCCGGCTGATCGCCGATTGTCTGGCGGCAATGAAAGAAAACGCCGGCGTTCCCGTTTCTTTAAAAACCAGAATTGCATTGGAAGAAACGACGCCTGATTCCGACGGGTTTGACGATTTGTGCCGCTGTGCGGAACTGGCCGAAAAAGCAGGCTGCGCAGAAATTATCATTCACGCGCGCAAAGCAAAATTAAAAGGACTGACTCCCAGACAGAACAGAGAACGCCCGGCATTAAATTACGATTTGGTTTACCGGTTTAAACAGTTTTTTCCGCATTTAACCGTTTCGATTAACGGAAATATCGATTCTTTGGAATCGGCTTTGAATCACTTAAACCATGTTGACGGCGTCATGATCGGACGGGCGGCATACGGCGATCCGTATCTGCTGGCCGAAGCGGATCAAAAAATTTTCGGCCAAGAAACGCCTGTCATTTCGCGTGTTCAAGCTGTGCGCGATATGCTGCCTTATCTGGAAAAAAACATGGCGGACGGCTTGCGCCCGCACATCATTATGAAACATTGGCTGAATTTGTTCAAAGGCTGTCCCGGCGCGGCCGTCTGGCGCAGAACATTGTCACAGGCCATGTTTTCAGAAAACTGTCATTTTAAAACAGTTGCAGAAACTCTAAATAAAGTTATATCTTCTTTTCAAAACTAATTATCGGGGATTGCGGTTATGAGCGATACGACTCTTCTTGTTTTATCGGGTATTTTAGGTTATCTGCTGGGATCCGTTCCGTTTGGAATAGTCTTCACCCGTCTGGCGGGGCTGGGAGATATCCGCAAAATCGGATCGGGCAATATCGGAGCGACAAACGTTTTAAGAACAGGCCGCAAAGATCTGGCTTTGCTGACGCTTTTGTGCGATTCGGGCAAAGCGGCTTTGGCGGCCGGGATCGCTTACTACTGCGTTCCCGAAGAAGGTATCAGCGATACGGCGGCTTTAATTGCCGGAACGGCCGGTGTTTTGGGACATAATTTCCCCGTCTGGCTGAAATTTAAAGGCGGTAAAGGCGTCGCCGCAACGCTGGGAATGTTGCTGGCCACGTGCTGGCAGGCCGGTTTGCTGTCCTGTGCGACATGGCTGGTTATGGCCCTGCTTTTCCGTTATTCGTCCTTATCGGCGTTGACGGCTTTGATTTTGGCGCCGGTATACGCTTATTTTTTCGCAACGCCGGAATATGTTTATTTTTACGGTTTTCTGGCGTTGTTGTCCGTTATCCGCCACCACGCCAATATTTCCCGCCTGATCCGCGGCGAAGAAAGCAAAATCAAATTAAAGAAAAAAGCGGAATAGTCCATTGAATCAGGAAGAAAAAATCAACCGGCTGCGATTGTTCAGATCCGAAAATGTCGGCGCGGTGACATTCCGCGTTTTAATGGAACATTTCAAAACGGCCGAAAAAGCTTTAAACGTTCTGCCGGAAAAAGCGCGTAAAGGCGGTTTGCGCAAGCCGTTGAAAATTTGTTCCAGAGCCGAAGCGGAAAAAGAATTTGAAGACATTCAAAAAGCCGGGGCGGAATTTATTTTTTCAGGCGAAGACACTTATCCCGAACAGCTGGCTGTGCTGCCCGACGCGCCTCCCGTTTTGTCGGTGATGGGAAACAAAGCTCTGTTAAAAAAGCCGCATATCGCCATTGTCGGCACCAGAAACGCATCGGCAAACGGCAAGAATATCGCGCGCCATATCGCTTTGGATTTGGTCAAAGCGGGATACAGCGTTGTTTCGGGGCTGGCTTTGGGCATTGACGGCGCCGCGCATGACGGGGCTTTGTATATGGCCGATGAAAACGTGTCGACGACAGCCGTTTTAGGCACGGGCATTAACGTCGTTTATCCCGAACAAAACCGCAGAATATATGACGCCGTGCGGCAAAAAGGCGCTCTGGTTTCCGAATATGCTTTGAATACGAAACCGCAGCCGTCCAACTTTCCGCAAAGAAACCGGATTATTTCCGGACTGGCGCTGGGACTGGTCGTTATTGAGGCGACTTTGCGTTCCGGATCTCTGATTACGGCCAATAAAGCTTTGGAACAGGGCAAAGACGTTTTCGCAGTGCCGGCGTCGCCTTTGGATCCCAGAGCGGCCGGCGTCAATCATCTGATTAAAAACGGGGCGCCCTTGGTCGAATCGGCCGAAGACATTATTGAACATTTAAGGGCTGCGCCGGTCTTTTCGCTGAGCGAAATCGCGGAAACCGGACAAAATACGCCGCTGCCGGCCGAACCCGTTTATCAGGAACCGAGCGACCGGGACAGAACGGATATTCTGTCTTTGCTGGACGGATCGCCTGTTGAAATAGACTTATTAATCCGGGAAACGGGCTTGCCAGCCAGCGTAATTTCGGTTTTATTAGTTGAATTGGAACTGGCCGGGCAAATCGAACGGCTGCCGGGCAATAAAATTATTCGTATCACTTCTTTGTAAAGGCAAACGGTCATGGACGTTGTTATTGTCGAATCTCCCGCGAAAGCGAAAACAATAAATAAGTATCTGGGGAACGGGTTTGAAGTGATTGCCAGTTTCGGGCATATCCGCGACCTGCCGGCCAAAAACGGTTCGGTACGCCCCGACGAAGATTTCGCCATGGACTGGGCGATAGAGCCAAAGGACGAAAAACATATCAAAGCCATTGCGTCCGCCGTCGCCAAAGCCGATACCGTTTATCTGGCAACCGACCCGGATAGAGAAGGAG
>JBJFAY010000105.1:0-3915 GCA_051888155.1 Alphaproteobacteria bacterium | reverse complement strand
TTGAACTTACTAAAGAAGAAATTGATAAATATATTGATGAGCTGTATTCTTGTTTCCCTACGGGTCGTGAATTTGAAATCTTCCTTAATTCCTTTTTAAGTGCACTCGGCTTTGAAGAAGTAGTTACGACGCAATATGTTGGTGATAAAGGAATAGATTTAACTTGCACTAAAACGGGACTTGATATTCAAAACGGCACAGATACTATAAATTATTACGTACAGGCAAAACGATATGCTCGTAGCAATAAAGTACAGCCCAAAGAAGTCCGCGATTTAAAAGGAACGACTAAACGTGACAAAAACGGGAATATTTTGAACAGCAATTATATCAATGTATTTATCACTACTTCTACTTTTACCAAAGCAGCTTTAGAAGAAGCAAATGATAATCCCAATATGCCGGTTATTACTATCGATGGCACACAACTTATTCAATATTGTGTTGAACACGCCATCGGATTCAATTACAAGCCGGTTTTCTCTAAAAACGATATCATTTCATTAACCCAATGTGGACAACCAACTGAAAATTTTGTTGTTTCCGAATCAGAATATTTAGTCGAAAGAGAAATAACGAAAAATGATATAAGAGCAAGAATTCTGATTATTCCGCAGGTCATTAAAAATGAACTTTCCATAGATAAAGAAACATTCAACGTCGTGTTTAACGGGCTGAATAAACAGCTCAATATTGATAAATCACGCCGATATTTTGGTGGCGTTACCGATTTATATAAGCAATTCGGTTTATTAACAAGCGACGGCATATTTATCAATAAGAAAGCGAAATGGAAAATAGATAACAATAAAATAGTCGTTGATTTGATATAAGAGGGAAAAAACAAATGAAAAGAGATTTTAACGAATGGCTTGCCTCATTCAGAAACAGCATTTGCGATTATAAATTTTACGTTGACTTTGAAAAGGTTTACGGCAAAGTAAACAGCGTAAAAATTGAGTTAAATATTCTTAACTCCCTTATCGGCTCGAAAGATATTGAAAATGATTTCAAAAAAATTGTTGCCGAATATCCGAAAGTCTTGAAATGCGTTCCTATTTTGCTTGCCATCCGTAGTTATGAAATATACGCTATCGACGGAGACGGGGAATATTTGTTCAACTTCACAAAGCCCAATTATTCTATTGACGAATACATAATGTTTATGCAAAAAACGGGCTTGTTTTCACTTATATCCGAGCATTTGATAAATAATCTCGTGGATTACGTTACAGGTGTCGAAGTCGGACTCGATAGCAACGGACGTAAAAACAGAGGCGGTCATTTAATGGAAAACTTAGTTGAATCCTATTTTGTCAAAGCGGGACTTATTAAAGGGGTAGACTATTTTAAGGAAATGTACCTTTCCGATATTGAAAAGAAATGGGATTTAGACCTGTCAAGTATTTCTAATCAAGGCAAAGCGAAGAAACGTTTTGATTTTGTTGTTAAAAAAGGAAAAACTGTTTATGCCGTTGAAGCGAACTTTTATTCGAGCCAAGGCTCAAAATTAAACGAAACTGCCAGAAGTTACAAAACGATTGCGTTGGAAGCAAAAGAAATTGACGGTTTTGCATTTGTTTGGTTTACGGACGGACAAGGTTGGAAGTCTGCGCGCCATAATCTTGAAGAAACGTTTGACGTTTTGGACAATATGTATTGTATTGCCGACCTCGAAAACGGTATTGTAAAGGAACTTTTCAAATAATGGCAAAGAAAAATATACCGCTACAGCCCGAAAATTTCGAACTCGAAACAAATACAATATGGGCGTTCCCCGACAGAGGCAAATGGGCGACTCACGACGCTAAATATCGTGGGAATTGGTCGCCGTATATTCCGAGAAACGTTATTTTGCGTTACTCAAAAGAGGGCGATATGGTTTTGGATCAGTTTGTCGGTGGCGGAACGACAGCGGTTGAAGCCAAACTTACGAATAGAAATTTTATCGGCGTAGATATAAATCCGAATGCTCTTGAAATTACAAAAAGCAAACTGAATTTTGAGTGTGAATTTCATCCGACGATTGAGATTATGCAAGGCGACGCACGAAATCTTACGGCGATTGCCGACGATTCAATTGACCTTATTTGCATGCACCCTCCGTATGCCGATATTATTCATTACAGCGAAGACATCGACGGGGATATGTCGCTGATGCCGATTAAAGAATTTTTGTTTGAAATAGGCAAGGTTGCGGACGAATGTTATCGGGTATTGAAAAAAGGTAAATATTGCGCCATACTTATGGGAGATACTCGCAATAAAGGCATGGTGCAACCGCTTGCTTTTGAAACAATGCGCATTTTTGAAACGGCAGGTTTCAAAGCGAAAGAAATAATTATCAAGGAACAGCACAACTGTAAAGCGACGGGCTACTGGAAAACAAACAGTATAAAGTTTAATTTTCTTTTGCTTGCGCACGAGTATTTATTTGTATTTAAAAAATAAATTCACACAGGAGCAATCGGTATACAAATATTTTTGCCGTTTATTGCGTGCATTTACTTAGCGTATTGACAGGCGACTATTGCGGTGTTAAAATTGGTCTTGCCGGTATAACTGCGGTTTACGGAAACGTTTTGAAAACGCGTACGGCGTAACAGTCGTGCGGAAGGAGTACTTTGATGAAAAAATATCTTAACGTATCGCTTATTTATGCTATTGCGGCAATGGCTTGCGGAGTTTTTTACCGCGAATTTACAAAATTCAGCGGATTTACCGGAGTAACCGTTCTCGGAAAGGTTCACACGCATCTGTTCCTGCTCGGTATGGTCGTTTTTATTCTCGTTGCCTTGTTTGCCGCACATAACGACCTTGAAAAAATCAAATTGTTCCGCGTCTTTTTAGGCGTTTACAATTCGGGAGTTATTCTGACTGCGGTTATGATGCTCGTACGCGGCGCTATGCAGGTGGCGGGAACGACGCTTTCGTCAGGAGCGTCCGCCGCGATATCGGGAGTCGCGGGAGTGGGACACGTTCTTGCCGGAGCGGGTATAATTTTACTTATTCTGTCCCTTAAAAAGACAGCGAAAAAAGCGGAATAAGGCTTTTATATGAGCAAGCGACCGTTCTTTTACGTCAAAAAGCGAGTTTTGCTCATAGTTGCGGGAATAGTATGGCTTGCGGCGGGAGTAAACGTCGCAAGGTTGGGAATTCTGGCGTATTTTAACGTTACGCCCGTTCTCGCGTGGCATATCGCGGTATCCGTCCTCGTTTTCGCCGCGTTCGGGTTTATGTTTTTCAAAATGACTGTCAGACATAAAAAACGAATAATCGGATACGAGGAAGAATTTCGTCCGATATGGAATTTCTTTGACCTGAAAGGGTACATAATAATGGCGGTTATGATGGGCGGAGGCATAGGACTTCGCTATTCGGGAGTCGTCCCCGAAGTCTTTATCGCCGTGTTTTATACGGGACTTGGCTGCGCGCTTTCCCTTGCCGGAGTCCTTTTTTTGATAATGTTTTTCCGATATCCGAAAGAAAAAACGGCGGAGAAAACGACCGATTAAAACTTTTTTATTGAAAGAATCCGATTACAGATACGGAATTTTACTTCATGTGTATCGTTTATGAAACAAGTAAACGTTGATTTGCCGTTTTTCGAGTGTTAAAATATGCGTAAAGGGTTTGTAATGCGGATTAGACCCGAACGGAGAGCGTCGGAATAATATTTATTTTTATAGTCGCGATAGGTATCAATTGTTTTATAACGATTGGCAAAATGAATAAATAAATGCATGACAAGGGTGATGTAACGGATATCGCAATAAATCAGAATAAATTGTACCGGAGGTAAAAATGGCGTATTTTGTAGAGTTTACGAGCGGGGACGATTCCGAACTGATAGCAGAATTGTCGGATAAAACCGAGGCTGTTGAAACAGGAACAGTAAAGCAGGCAGAATACAAA
>JBJFAY010000104.1:0-3982 GCA_051888155.1 Alphaproteobacteria bacterium | reverse complement strand
AACGCCGAATAAATTTTTTATAAATCGGGTGCATGACGCGGCGTTCGACTTTAACGACGACAGTCTTATCCATCTTATCGCTGACGACTACACCCTGTAAAATACGTTTGGGCATCTTTATTACTCCTTAGACCCCGTTTTGCGTTCAGACAAAAGCGTTTTAATCTGAGCGACTTCACGTTTCACCTGACGCATACGAGCCGTATTTGTCAGCTGACCGCTTGTCTGCTGAAAGCGCAGATTCATACTTTCTTTTTTCAAAGCAATGATCTGTTCATTCAGTTCATCATCAGTCTTTGCACGCAAATCTTTAATTTTAGCCATAGCTTAAGCCTCCTCAACCACGCTGCGGGAAACAAAACGCGCCTTGATCGGCAGCTTAGCGGCAGCTAAATCAAAAGCTTCACGCGCAGTCTTTTCGGATACGCCGTCAATTTCAAACATGATGCGACCCGGTTTAATACGGCAAACCCAGAATTCCGGATTCCCCTTTCCTTTACCCTGACGAACTTCAGGGGGTTTCTTTGAAACGGGTACATCGGGGAACATACGCAGCCAGAAACGTCCCTGACGTTTCATGTGACGTACGATCGCGCGGCGAGCCGCTTCAATCTGACGAGCCGTTACACGTTCCGGCTCCATCGCTTTCAGACCGAAAGATCCGAAAGCCAGTGTCGTTCCGCCTTTAGCCACACCGTGAATACGGCCTTTGAACTGCTTGCGGAATTTTGTTCTCTTAGGACTTAACATCTCTTACATGTCCTTTCTTAGCGTTGAGCGTCCGACAGACGTTTATCCTGCGCCATCGGATCATGAGCCAGAATTTCACCTTTGAAAATCCAGACTTTGACACCGCACGCGCCGTATGTCGTATGCGCAGTCGACGTTCCGTAATCTACATCAGCACGCAGCGTATGCAGGGGAACACGTCCTTCTCTGTACCATTCGACGCGGGCAATTTCAGCACCGCCCAGACGGCCGCCGCAGTTAATACGGATACCTTCCGCACCCTGGCGCATCGCCGACTGAACCGAACGTTTCATTGCGCGGCGGAAAGAAACGCGACGTTCCAACTGCTGAGCAATGCTTTCGGCAACCAACTGAGCATCTAATTCCGGTTTACGGACTTCAACAATGTTCAGATGAACTTCGCCGCCGGTCATTTTCTGCAGTTCGTTTTTCAAAACGTCAATGTCCTGACCTTTTTTACCGATGACAACACCGGGACGCGCGGAATGAATCGTAATGCGGGCTTTTTTCGCCGGGCGTTCGACAATCACGCGGCTGATACCGGCAATTGACAACTTCTTTTTCAAGTATTCACGAATCTTGAAATCTTCATGAAGCTGTTTTGCATAATCAGCATCAGCAAACCAACGGGAATCCCAAGTACGGTTAATTCCCAAACGTAAACCAATCGGGTTAACTTTCTGCCCCATTTTAACGGTTCTCCTCGTTTTCGCGTACAACAACTGTCAGGTTGGAAAACATCTTTTCAACACGGCCGGCACGTCCGCGGGCGCGGGCCTGCCAACGTTTCATCACCAACGCTTTGCCGACATAAGCTTCGGCAACGATCAGTTTGTCAACGTCCATATTGTGATTGTTTTCAGCATTAGCAATCGCCGACTGTAATACCTTTTTCACTTCGCCTGCGACGCGGCGCGGAGAAAAGCTCAACTGAGTTAAAGCTTTTCCGACTTCCATGCCGCGAATCGACGCAGCCACAAGATTTAACTTGCGTGTGCTGCTGCGGATCGTGCTGCCGCAAGCCATTGCTTTTTTAATTTCTTTTTTCGCTACCATGTTCTTTAGCCCTTCTTGGCTTTGTTATCGCCTGCGTGACCGAAGAACGTGCGGGTCGGAGCAAATTCGCCCATCTTATGCCCGATCATGTTTTCAGTAACGAGGACAGGAATAAACTTTTTACCGTTATATACGCCAAAAGTCAAACCCACAAATTGCGGAAGAATGGTTGAACGGCGCGACCAAGTCTTGATGACTTCATTTCGACCCGATTCACGTACCTTTTCAGCTTTCTTGAGAAGGTAACCGTCAACAAAGGGGCCTTTCCAAACGGAACGAGACATAATCTACTACCCTCCTAATTAAGCTTTTTTCTTCGAAGCATGACGACTGCGCATAATAAAGACGTTCGTCTTCTTGTTTGTGCGAGTCTTCTTGCCCTTTGTGCATTTACCCCACGGGGTTACCGGATGACGTCCGCCAGAGCTGCGGCCTTCACCACCGCCTAACGGGTGATCAACCGGGTTCATCGCCACACCGCGAACGGAAGGACGAATCCCCAACCAGCGGGAACGGCCGGCTTTACCGCCGTCTTCGTTCTGCTTATCCGGATTGGAAACAGCACCGACGGAAGCCAGGCATTCGCCGCGAACCAAACGCAGTTCGCCCGAATTTAAACGCAGCTGAGCATAACCGGCGTCTTTACCGATCAACTGAGCATAGCAGCCCGCCGAACGGGCAACCTGACCGCCGCGGCCGGGGTTCAGTTCAATGTTATGAACCACCGTTCCGACCGGCATATTCTTTAACGGCATCGCGTTGCCCGGTTTGATATCGACTTTTTCACCGGAAATAATCGTATCACCGATTTGCAGACGCTGCGGCGCCAGAATATAAGAACGTTCGCCGTCTTCATATTTAATCAGCGCAATAAATGCCGTACGATTCGGATCATATTCTAAACGTTCTACCGTCGCGGCGACATCAAACTTGTTGCGTCTGAAGTCAATAAAACGGTAACGGCGCTTATGACCGCCGCCCATACGGCGGCTGGTAATACGACCCTGATTATTACGGCCGCCGGTTTTATTCAAACCTTCGGTCAATTCTTTAACGGGATCACCTTTATACAGATCACTGCGTTCAACCAAAACGAGGTGTCTCCGGCTGGGTGTTACCGCTTTAAACGTTTTTAACGCCATATCTTAAACCCCCGTCGTAAAATCAATATTTTGACCTTCTGCCAACGTAACGATCGCTTTTTTGAAATCGCTGCGTTTACCGACCGTGCCGCGGAAACGTTTTGTTTTCCCGCCGATCCGGACCGTATTGACAGATTTAACTTTCACTCCGAACAAAGCTTCTACTGCCGCTTTGACGTCGGTTTTCGTTGCCGTCAACGGAACACGGAAAGTCACTTGTCCGTTTTCAGAACATTTCATGGCTTTTTCCGTAATAACGGGACGCAGAAGCGTATCGTACATTTTTTCCGTTACTTTAATTTCTGGCTTACTCATTTCAGTCGAGCCTCCAAGTTTTCTGCGGCTTCTTTGGTCAAGACCAAAGTATCGCGGCGCAGAATATCATAAACATTAGCACCTTGCTGAGGCAGAACGTCAACGCCGACGATATTGCGCGCAGACAAAGAAAAGTTATTGTCCAGTTCGGCGCCGCCGATGAATAAAGTGGAAGTCAGACCTAATTTTTCCATTTTGGACAACAGATCTTTTGTTTTTACTTCCGGCATCTTCAGAGCATCAACGACGACCAGTTTGCCGTCTTTTGCCTTTGCGGACAAAGCGCAACGCATACCCAGCTGACGGATTTTCTTCGGCAGGTCCTGTTCATGAGAACGAACGACCGGGCCAAAGCTGATGCCGCCGCCGCGGAACTGCGTCGCACGCAAAGATCCCTGACGGGCACGCCCCGTACCTTTCTGTTTGTACGGTTTTTTCGTTGTACCGCTGACTTCGGCGATTGTTTTCGTCTTGTGCGTTCCCGCACGACGATTTGCCAGCTGCCAGTTAACGACGCGGCTTAAGATATCCGCACGAACTTCAACAGCAAAAACGCTGTCGGCCAGTTCCATCGAACCAACGTTCTGGTTATCTAAATTGACGATATCACATTTCATCGCCGTTATTCCTTCACTTCTTCAGAAGCTGCAACCGTTTCTTCCGCAGCCGCAGCCTTAGCCTTTAAACCGGCGGGCATCGGCACGTCTTTGGGAAGAGCC
>JBJFAY010000103.1:0-3990 GCA_051888155.1 Alphaproteobacteria bacterium | reverse complement strand
TATGCAGGACATCGGGGCATTTATCTCCGCCGACGTCAAAAGTCCTGAATGTGATCGGTTTTCCTTCCATTCGGGAAGCAACTTGCCGCAATATTTCAAATTGTTCGTCTTCGCTGGGCAGATCCCGGCGGTTTAAAAACATGTATTCGCTGCGCATCAATCCGATGCCGTCAACGCCGGTTTGCAACAGAAAGTCAATTTCGTGAGGCAGATCAATGTTGCCTTTTAACCGGATAAAGGTCTGATCCGACGTTACGGACGGCTGACGCCGAAGACGTTTTAACGATCGTTTCCAGCGCAGGAAATCAGAGCGGTATTTTCGGTAAAGGTCAACATTTTCCTGTGTCGGACATAAAATGACTTTGCCGTAAGTCCCGTCAATAATAATAATATCGCCGGTCTGAGCGACACGCATTAAATCGGGAATGCCGACAATGGCTGGCATACCCAGAGAACGAGCCAACAAAGCCGTATGGCTTTGAACGGATCCGCCGGTTGTGACAAAAGCCGTGATTTTTTTCAAGTTCAGCAAAGCCGTATCCGCCGCGCTGAGATCATTGGCAATAACGACGGCATTTTCCGGCAGGTGAATATTTTTTTCTTTGGCTTCCGATTGCAGATTTCGCAGAATTCTGGCGCCGACGCTGCGGATATCTTCTATTCTGGCGGAAATATAAACGTCGTCCATGGCGGCAAAAACGTCGGCGAAAGCGGCAATTTCCGTTTGAACGGCTGCTTCGGCATTAATTAATCCGTTCTTGATCCGATTGCACACACCGCGGATCAGGCGCGATCCTTTCAGCATATGGCTGTAAACGTCAAATAAAGAGCTTAAAGGATCGTCTTCAAAAGCGTCTTTAGCTTTATCTAAAATAGAATCAAATTGACGCAGCGTATGCTGGACGGCATCTAAAAAACGTTGCTGTTCCGCGGGGACGTTTTCTTCACTGATTCTATATTGCGGAACGGATTTCAGCAAAGTATCGTAAATAAAGACTCTGCCGATGACAATCCCCGGGGATACGCCGGTTCCTTCCCGGATAATTTCAACGCCGTCCAAAGGGCATACGCTTTGACCGGTTCTGGGACGTTTGGAAAAGGCGGGCAGTTTTTTAATTTTCGTTGAATTTGTCATTGACCAGTTTTTCCAGTGCGTTTAAAGCTTTTTGCGCTTCTTTGCCCGAACAGACAACTTTTATTTCCGAATTGCAGGCTGCTCCTAGCATCATCAGACCCATAATGGAATGTCCGGAAACTTCCTGTTCGTCTTTTTCAACGCATACTTGCGCGTCAAAAGAATCCGCCGTTCTGACGAATGCCGCCGCCGCGCGGGCATGCAGCCCTTTTTCATTTGTGATCTTCAGTGTCTTGGAAACGCCGGAGATTGTCATTCGGTGCCCTTTTTTCAGTATAGTTCAACTTTTAAGCGTGATTTAACAAAGCGGAAGCCACATTGATATATTTTTTACCGGCTTCTTGAGCGCTTAATGTCGCTTCTTTTAATTTCTGATTTGAACGCACCTGCGCCAGCTTGATCAGCATCGGCAGATTCATTCCGGCCAAAACTTCGACATTATCCTGCGTCATCATGGAAATTGCCAGATTGGAAGGTGTGCCGCCGAACATGTCGGTTAAAACGATAACGCCGTCGCCGCTGTTGACTTTTGCTATTTTTTCTTGAATTTCCGTGCGGCGCTGTTCCATATCGTCCGTGGGAAAAATACTGACGGTTTCAACGTTTTCCTGCGGACCGACGACATGTTCCATAACGGCCTTCATTTCTTCGGCCAAGTGTCTGTGAGAAACTAAAATCAAGCCTATCATTTTATTTTTCCTATTTGTTTTTATCCAGTTCACGATGGGTTAAAGTTACAATACACTTTTTTTGATCCAAAAGCCATTTATAAAGTTGTTCCGCGATATAAACGGAACGATGCTTTCCGCCCGTACAACCGACGGCGATTGTCAGACGGGTTTTGCCTTCTTGTTCAAAACGAGGCAGCAAAGGAGCGATAAAATCCTTTAATCTGTTGAAAAAAGAAAAATAATCGGGATCCTGTTCAATATAAGCGCCGATTTCGGCGTTCTTTCCGGTTAGCGGGCGCAGATCGGGATCATAATGGGGATTACGTAAAAAACGCACGTCAAAGACCAGATCAGCCTCGCGCGGCAACCCTTCCCGATAAGAAAAAGACATGACGGAAACAACAATTTTTTGAGCTTCGGAAGTATCAAATTCCGTTTGAACAACCGAACGCAGCTGAGAAATTTTCATATCCGTCGTATCAATGATAATGTCTGATTTTTTCCGCAAAGGCGCCATCAGGCTGCGTTCCGACGCTATGCCGTCGCTGAGTTTTTTATTTTTAGCCAACGGGTGCGACCGGCGGGTTTCCGTAAAACGGCGCAGCAGTTTTTCATCGTCGCAATCCAGAAAAATGATTTTTTCGGCAATGTCTTTATCTTTTTTGATTTCTGCGCAAATGGCGCATAATTTTTCACAGTCAAAATCCCGCGTTCTGGCGTCGACGCCTAAAGCGACGGAAGAATCTTGCGCCGTTCCGGAAATGACCTGCTGTAAAACGGATAAGGGCAGGTTATCAATGACTTCGAATCCCAGATCTTCCAGTATCTTTAAGACGCTTGATTTTCCTGCGCCGGACAGGCCGCTGACAATAACGATCCGTTTCATGTGATTATTTTCCTTTGTTGATTCTGAATTAACAGAAGCGTTTTAATCTTTATTACGGCAGAAACCGAAAAAGCGTCCAGATAAAAAACGGGGATTTCCGCATTTTCAATCAATTCCGTATTTTTTTCAGGCATTCTGTCAATTTGAGCCGAAGGCTGCAAGCTCAACTTCAGGCTGATTTCCGTTTTGTCGATGCACGGCGTTTCAACGATCCCCAGCCCTCTGATTTCTAACATACCTTTAATAGAATCGGGAGCGCGAGCCGTTAATTTCCCTTCGCGGTTTTCAACAATAGTCTGATCGTCGGCGACAAATTTCGCCCCCGCGTCAATCAGCCGCAGGCACAAATCGGATTTGCCGGATCCGGGCCGGCCGCAGATTAACAGACCTGATCCCATAAATTCGACGCAGGAAGCATGAAGCAGCGTCATTCTATTCTTCCTTTAAAGGGCGGCAGCAAAATAACAAATGAGGCTCCCAAAATCCGGCCGTCTTCGTCCGTCCGGTTTTCGGCGTAAATTTTTCCGTTCAGCCCCGATATGATTTTTTCGGAAATAGACAGCCCCAAACCGGAATGATGCCCGAACTGTTCCGCGGTCGGCCGTTCGCAATAAAAACGCTGAAACAGCTTTTTTTCATCGCCCGGCGGTATGCCGGGGCCTTCGTCATTAAAGCGCAGTTCCAGCATATTGTTTTTCATGCAGGCCGCAACGCTGATTGTCGAATTGTCGGGAGAAAAGGAAATGGCGTTGCTGATTAAATTATAAAAGACCTGCGCCAAACGGGTTTCCATACCCAAAATCATAATGTTTCCGGGTAAATGCGGTTCCCAAAGCAGAACGAACCTGATATTTCTTTTGGTTGCCGCTTCTCCCAGATTATAAACCTCTATTACGGAAGAAAGCAGTTTATAAATATCAATGACTTCAAAAACTTCGCGGGATAATTCGGCGTCCAGACGCGACAGGTTTGAAATATCCGTAATCAGGCGGTCCAGACGCAGAACGTCTTCATGAACGATATTAATCAGGCGTTTTTTCTTTTCTTCATTTGAAATATGGTCGATTGTTTCGATCGCGCTGCGCATTGAAGAAAGCGGATTCTTGATTTCATGCGATACGTCTGCGGCAAAACGTTCGGTCGCGTCCAATCTTTCCCATAACGTATCCGTCATTTTAATTAATGCGCCCGACAAATCGCCGATTTCGTCGTTTCTTTTGGTTTCGTCGGGAATCCTTTGCCGTCTGCCGCCGCTGACACGAATATTGACGGCCGCCGTTGACAGCCGGTTTAAAGGC
>JBJFAY010000102.1:0-17551 GCA_051888155.1 Alphaproteobacteria bacterium | reverse complement strand
TATCAGCAGCATCTGGCTTATGTGGCGGCGTTGCAGGCAATTCCTTTGAAGAGCGGCTATTCCGCGCCGAAAATGGACGCGCCGTATCTGCCGCAGAAACCTTTGCCGCCTTGGCGTGAATCCGTTTATATCATGAATGTGGAAAAACAGATTCCGGAAATGGCTTCAGATCTGCCGGATCCGTGGTTTAAAGTAACGCAGTCGATTGAAAACTTTACGTCTAAAGGCGAATTGTCAAATCTGGTCGAAAAGCACGGGAATACCGTTCGTTATCGTCCCGGAGACTATAATGCCGAAACGGGAGAAATTAAAAATAACTCCGACGGTACGCCCAGAATGCCGCTGCCTTTGATGACAAACCGGATCAGTTCTTATCTGATGTTGGTTTCTGCCAAAGAAGAACAGGAACCGATTAAAGACAGAGCTGTGGCTTCGATTAAAGAAATGAACGAAAACATTATTGCCACTTTGGAAAAAGCAGGCTATACGGTTCCCAATCCGGCGACGTTCGATCTGGCAAACGAAGCGGATTACAACATGGCTTTGCGGAAAATGGAAGAATTGCAAAATGCGAAAATCAATTCTGCCAAAGCTAAAATGGAAAATCTGCGCGCTTCGTTCGGCGGAAAACTGCTGCCGTCCGTGACGCAGGTTCTGCAAGAGGAAACAACGACAATGGACGCTTTGCAGAAAGATACGGAATTCCTGATCGGCGTAACACGTGATAATGCTGCGGAAATTAATTCGCTGTTGTTGACTGCGGCGGCAGATGCTGCGGCGAATCAGACGTACAAGGAAAATCTGGAAAACAGTATGGAAGATTTGGCGCCGATCCCGCCGGTTGGTTGTCCGGTACTGTAACAGTTTGAAAATATAAGGAAAAAGCCTTTCATTTTTAATGGAAGGCTTTTTTTGTTCTGAAGCCGGTTTTAATTATTCTGTTTGAAAAGAAAATTGTTTGTTGCTATAAAAGAATGTTTATAAAAAAATATGTTGCTGTCAAAAGCAAAGATTTTTAAACGGAAGGAATTATGGCGAAGAAGATCAATAAAGCGGAACTGGCGAAAAAATATGCGTCGGCTCTGTTTGAGGAAGCTGTGGCGCATGATCGGATTGATATCGTCGCCGGGGAAGTACGCGAACTGACGCAATTAATATCGGACAGCCCTGAATTTAAACGGTTGATTATGTCCCGGTTGCTTGGTGCTCGGGGCCGCCGCCAAGGGATTGAGCTGGTGTCTGATAAAGCGGAATTATCCGATTCGATGCGCCGGTTTTTAGGTGTTTTGGTCGAGAATGGCCGTTTGTCCCTTTTTCCTGAAATCGAACCTGTTTTTATACGGTTATATGAAGAATACAAAGGGATTTTGCCTGTTTTTGTCGTTTCGGCGCAGACATTGAACGATGCGTCGCGCCGGCGTTTAGCCGAAGTGCTGAAAAATATTTTTAATAAGGAGATTCGCCTGAATGTCACGGTCAATCCGTCTTTGATCGGCGGTTTGACGGTTCAGGTCGGGTCTTTTATGGCGGACGCTTCCGTAAAAACGAAACTGCAGAAACTTAATCTTGTTATGAAAGGTGTCGGGATATGAATCTCCAAGCGACGGAAATTTCATCTTTATTAAAGGAACGCATTGAAAATTTCGGTGCCGAACCGGATATGTCGGAGGTCGGACAGGTGTTGTCCGTCGGCGACGGAATCGCGCATATTTATGGCTTAGACCGGGTTCAGGCTGGCGAACTGATTGAATTTGAAAACGGTTTAAAAGGTATGGCTTTGAATCTGGAAACCGACAGCGTCGGCGCCGTCGTTTTCGGACAGGACGCCGGTATTCATGAAGGGGAAACCGTTAAACGCACGGGGGAAATCGTCAATGCGCCCGTCGGCATGAGTCTGCTGGGCCGTGTTGTTGACGCTCTGGGCAATCCGATTGACGGCAAAGGGCCTGTTGACGCGGCGGAATATCGTGCCGTTGACGTAAAGGCTCCCGGTATCATTACGCGCCGCAGCGTGCATGAACCTCTGCAGACGGGATTAAAAGCGATTGATTCTCTGATTCCGATCGGCCGCGGCCAACGTGAATTGATCATCGGCGACCGCCAGACGGGTAAGACGGCCATTATTCTGGATACGATTATCAATCAGAAAACGCTGAATGATCAGGCGAAGAATGATAAAGAAAAAATGTTCTGCATTTATGTCGCTATCGGCCAGAAACGTTCGACGGTTGCTCAGGTGATGCATATTCTGGAACAGTACGGCGCTTTGGATTATACGATTATTGTTTCGGCTACGGCTTCGGAATCGGCGCCGTTACAGTTTATTGCGCCGTATACGGGGTGCGCGATGGGCGAATATTTCCGCGATAACGGCATGCATGCGGTTGTATTTTATGACGATTTATCCAAACACGCCGTGGCTTACCGCCAGATGTCTTTACTGCTGCGCCGTCCGCCCGGCCGTGAAGCTTATCCCGGCGACGTGTTTTATTTACATTCCCGTCTGTTGGAACGCGCGGCGAAAATGAATGAGGAGCTGGGATCCGGTTCATTAACGGCTTTGCCGGTGATTGAAACGCAGGCCGGCGACGTGTCCGCTTATATTCCGACGAATGTTATTTCCATTACGGACGGACAAATCTTTTTGGAAAGCGCGCTGTTTTATCAAGGGGTTCGTCCGGCGGTCAACGTCGGTATTTCCGTTTCCCGCGTGGGGTCGGCCGCGCAGATCAAAGCGATGAAACAGGTGGCCGGCTCGATTAAGCTGGAATTGGCGCAGTATCGTGAAATGGCGGCTTTTTCGCAGTTTGCTTCAGATTTGGATCCGGCGACGCAGAAGCTGCTGAACCGCGGTTCCCGTTTAACCGAACTGTTAAAGCAAAAACAGTATCACCCGATGCCCGTGGAAGAAGAAGTTGTGTCGATTTTTACGGGGATTCGCGGGTATTTGGACGATCTGCCCGTTGAAAAGATTTCACGTTTTGAAACGGAAATGCTGACTCAGTTAAAGGCGACGGTTCCTTCGGTTTTGGAATCGATCCGTGAAGAAAAAGTGCTGACGCCGGAAACCGAAGATGATCTGCGTTACTTCTTAGATGATTTTATCAAGAAGTTTTCTTAATTTTCTAAGGATACGCCCATGGCAAATTTAAGAGAACTGCGAAATCGTATCGCATCTATTAAATCGACGCGCAAGATCACGTCGGCGATGAAAATGGTTGCCGCTTCCCGTTTGCGTCAGTCGCAGCAGGCGATAGAAGATTCAGGGTATTTTACCGCTTCTTTGGGGCGGATTGTTCTGCGTTTGGGGAAGACGGTTTCTTATCTGCGGGCGCAGGACATTGCGCACGGCCGGCCGCCGCGTTACGAAATGCCGCGCCTGATTACGGGCGACGGCGAGGATCAGCGTCATTTGGTGATTATTTTTGCTTCTTCTCGCGGTTTGTGCAGCGGTTTTAATTTGAACATTGTCAAAAAAGCGGCGCAGTTTATAGAACATCTGCAGTCTCAGGGGCGGATTGTGCGCTTAATCTGTGTTGGATCAAAAGCGACGGAACTGCTGCGCGAACAATTCGGCAAACAGATTGTCGCAACGTTTAACAGCCGTGTCAGCGCGTCCGACCAGCTGGCTGACGCCGAAAATATGGCGATGCACCTGATCAGCATGTTTGAAAAGGGAACGATTGACGCTTGTTCGGTGGTTTACAACCATTTTCATTCCGCGATTTCGCAAGAAGTCCGGATCCGTCCGATTGTTCCGATACAGGCCGCGCGTATTTTACAGCCGTTTACCGGTGAAAATCCGTGGGGATTTTTAGTTGACGGCAGCGAAGGCAGCACTTTTCAGCTGCAGCGTCCTTCACGGACCAAAAGCGGGTCGCTGGGAAAGAATAAAGGAATTGTCCGGGGGATCGGCAGCGCCAGAGCCAAAAAGCAAAGTCAGTATAAAACAATGCAGGAACGCCGGATACTGGGAACGGACGGGATCAGCGAAGAACCTTTGCTGGATATCAATCCTTTGGAATACGATTATGAACCCGAAAATCCGCAGGAACTTTTAAACGCTTTGCTGCCGGAAATGCTGACGTCGTTGATTTTCCGTTCTTCGCTGGAATCAGCGGCTTCCGAAAACGGGGCGCGTATGACGGCGATGGATAACGCGACGAACAATGCGGCGGATATTATTGACGATTTGACGCTTTTGTATAACCGGACTCGTCAGGCGATGATTACAAGCGAATTAACGGAAATTATTTCGGGTGCGGAAGCACTTTAACATTATTGATTTGAAGAACAGGAGCTGAAAAGAATGGCTAAAAACAGTATCGGACACGTTGCTCAGGTGATGGGCGCTGTTGTAGACGTAAAGTTCGACGATGAAAAGGATCTGCCGTCTATTCTTTCCGCATTGGAAACAAAACTGGGTGACAAAAATTTGGTTTTGGAAGTTGCCCAGCAGCTGGGGGAAGCTGTTGTGCGCTGTATTGCGATGGATTCGACCGACGGCATTATGCGCGGTCAGGAAGTCATTGATACGGGTGCGCCGATTTCTGTTCCGGTCGGACCGAAGACTTTGGGTCGTATTATGAACGTTTTGGGGGAACCCGTTGATAACCGCGGCCCGATTGAAGGCGTTCGCCGCGACCCGATTCATCGTGATCCGCCGCCTTTTGTCGATCAGGCGACTTCGACGCAGATGCTGACGACGGGAATTAAGGTGATTGACTTGTTGGAACCGTATGCCCGCGGCGGTAAAATCGGTCTGTTCGGCGGCGCCGGCGTCGGAAAAACGGTTTTGATTATGGAATTGATCAACAACGTTGCTAAAGGACACGGCGGTTATTCTGTCTTTGCGGGCGTCGGCGAAAGAACGCGCGAAGGCAACGATTTGTACAATGAAATGATCGAATCGGGCGTTATTGACATAAAAGGTGATAACTCGAAAGCGGCTTTGGTTTACGGACAGATGAACGAATCGCCGGGAGCGCGCGCCCGCGTTGCTTTGACGGGATTGACGGTGGCGGAATATTTCCGCGACGTTGAACATCAGGACGTTTTGTTGTTCGTTGATAATATTTTCCGCTTTACCCAAGCCGGTTCCGAAGTGTCGGCTCTGCTGGGGCGTATTCCGTCCGCCGTGGGCTATCAGCCGACATTGGGAACGGATATGGGCGCGATGCAGGAACGCATTACGTCAACGAAGGAAGGTTCCATTACGTCCGTTCAGGCCGTGTACGTGCCGGCTGACGACTTGACCGACCCGGCGCCCGCGACGACGTTTGCCCATTTGGACGCGACGACGGTGTTAAGCCGTTCAATCGCCGAACTGGGGATTTACCCCGCGGTGGATCCGCTGGAATCGACCAGCCGCATTTTGGATCCCGCAATCGTCGGTGAAGAACATTACAATGTTGCGCGCGAAGTACAGCGTATTTTGCAGCAGTATAAGGCTTTACAGGATATTATTGCGATTTTGGGTATGGACGAATTGGGCGAAGAAGATAAGCTGGTTGTTTCCCGTGCCCGTAAAGTTCAGCGTTTTCTGTCTCAGCCGTTCCACGTCGGTGAAGTCTTTACGGGTATTCCGGGACGTTATGTCGAATTGGAAGATACGATTAAAGGCTTTAAAGGTATTGTCGAAGGCCAGTATGACCATTTGCCCGAACAAGCGTTCTTTATGGTCGGGACAATAGAAGAAGCAGAAGAAAAAGCAAAGAAAATGTCTGAAAACGTTCGTTTCAAAAAGGCGGAAGAATAAATGGGAGAACAGGATTCGATTTTCGTTAAAATGCTGATTCCGCAGAAGCCCTTTTCCGTTAAGGAAGTGCTGAGCGTTGAAATTCCGGCGGTGGACGGACCTTATCTGGTTTTGCCCCGCCGTGCGCCGGCAATGAAATTATTAAAGGACGGATTGGTCACTTTAATTAATGTGGATCAGAATAAAAAAGAAAAATACTTTGTTTCCTCAGGGATTGCCAAGATTCGGGATAATGCCTGCACGATCCTGACGCATAACGTTTTAAACGTTGAAGAAGTCAAAATCGACGAAATCAAAAAAAACCTGAAAGCATATAAAGAAAAAGAGAACAAAGAAACGCATTTAGATGAAATTGATCAGAAAAAAGTCGCTTTTCTTCAAATGATTGCAGGGTATCTTGCGAAGTGAACTTTACCGAAAGCTGAATCAGGATAATAAAGAAGACTTTCCTGCCGGTCTGCGGGAAAAAAGAGAAGAACGTGTTTTTAAATTAAAAGTCCTACGCTGTTTCCGGGAAACATGGAAATTGGCGTTGCCGGTCGTTATTGCCCGTCTGGGGGCCGTCGGTATGACATTGGTAGATACTGTTTTCGTTGGCCGGTATGGAACACAAGAGCTGGCATATCAAAGTATTGCGGGAACATTGCATACTTTATTGTTATCCATTGCCATGGGGTTGTTGCAGGGAACAATCGTTTTGACGGCGAATGCTTTCGGTCAGGGAAAATACCGTGAATGCGGTATGGTGCTGCGCCGGTCAATTCCTTATGCTTTGTTTGTCAGTATTTTCCTGATGATTATCTGCCTGCCGTCCGAATTTGTCATGAATCTGCTGGATCAACCGCCCGACGTTGCGCAAGGCAGCGCTAAAGTATTGTCCGTTTACGCTTTGGGCATACCGTTTACACTGTTGTTTTTTGTTATGTCGTCGTTTTTGGAAGGAACAAAACGCCCGCTGCCCGGCATGGTTATGATTTTGCTGGCAAATGTCATTAATATTTTTGCCAATTATGCTTTTGTTTACGGCCATTACGGTTTTCCGGCGATGGGAGCCGTCGGATCGGCAGTAGCGACAACGCTGATCCGCGTGATTCTGGCCGTCGGTATGTTTATTATTGTTTTCTGTATTGATGAAAACGATTTATACGGCGTATGGGTAAAACCTGAAAAAAATAATGAGGAAAACAAACGTATCCGCAGTGTCGGTTATGGCGCGGCCGTAACGATCGGCGTTGAAGAAGTATCTTATTCCGCGGTTAATATTATGGCCGGCTGGCTGGGGGCGTTGGCGTTGGGGGCGTATACGATCATGCTGAACGTATCGACAAACGTGTTTGTGCTGGCCAGCGGCGTCGGAACGGCTTCGGCTGTTTTAATGGGAATTGCCAAGGGAAAAAAATCCGTTTTGGAAATGAAAATCGTCGGTTATACGGCGCTGTTTTTTAATTTGGCCATTATGCTGATTTGTTCGATTTTCTTTTTGCTCTGTCCGCATTTTATAGCTTCTGTTTATACTAAAGACCCCGAATTGGCCGATATGACGACGCCGTTGGTGATGATCTGTTCTTTGCTGTGTATATTTGACGGAACACAGCAGGTTATGGTCAACGTTTTGCGCGGCGCGGTTGATATTCTGATTCCGACAATTTGTCAGGGAGCCGCTTTTATTTTTATTATGCTGCCTTTAATTTGGCTGTTTTCCTTTAAATGGGATTACGGAGTAATGGGCATGACGTATGCGATGATTATCGCTTGCGCCTGTGCGGCAGTATTTCTGATTGTCCGGTTTGTTTTGATTTGCCGGCATTACGAAACCGAAGGATTTGAACGTTAAAATCTGTTTGACGTAAATCTTTCTTGCTCTTTGTGTATATCTTTCTTATCCTGATAACATATGCGGCTTGATTCGCCGCAGCAGTGTCTGCAAAACAGGCGCGGAGCCGTGAGAAGCTCTTAAGTGGCGGTGTTTGATATGAACGCCGTATAATTCATTTTGTATATTACAAAATGGAATTGTATCCCCGATTTCATTGTTATGGTCGGGGAGGCTTTGACGTATGTTCAGACGCCTTGCCGATCGGTGAGGGGTTAAAGGTCAAGCGTCATTCCACTTAATGATTCTCAACTCTCCGGCCGCCTGATTGCAGGCGGTCTTACAGGAGAGAATGGTGTTGATTTCGTATATTCTGATTCAGGCGGGCGGTTGTGGTTCGCGTTTGGAAACCTTGACTGCAAATAAACCAAAAGCTTTAGTCCCCGTAGATAATCTGCCGATGATTTTTCATTTGTTTAAAAAGTATCCCGATGCAAAATTTAAAATTATCGCCGACTATAAAAAAGATGTGCTGAAACATTATCTGAAAACTTTTGCAACGGTGGATTATGAAGTTATTGATGCCGATAAAAAGGGAACGTGTTCAGGCGTTTCAGACGCATTAAAAACTGTTCCTGACGCAACGCCATTCATGCTCGTTTGGTGTGATTTAGTTTTGTCAAATTTTGGCATGCCTGAAGAAGTAACGTTTAACTATATAGGTATTTCCAAAGATTTCGAATGTCGATGGTCATATATTGACGCTCAATTCAGGCAGGAACCGTCCAAAGAAAACGGCGTGGCGGGTTTGTTTTTATTTAAGGACAAATCACAAATCGCAGATATCCCGTTGTCAGGTGAATTTGTTAAATGGCTGTCAACGAAAAATCTGCCTTTTGAACGATTAGATCTGCATGGAGGGTTGGAAATCGGCACAATGCTGTCTTATTTTCAAAACGAACTGAACAAGCCGAAATGCCGTCCGTTTAACAGAATGGAATTTAAAAACGATATCGTATTGAAATACCCGATTGATGAACAAGGGCGCAAATTGGCTGCCGATGAAATTGCTTGGTATAAAAAAGTGACAGGTCTCGGGTATAAAAACATTCCGAAGATTTACGGTTATGACCCGCTGGTCATGGAAAAAATAAAAGGGGAGAATATTTTTGCCTATGCTTTTTTAACAAAGGGATTTAAACGTGCTTTGCTGGAAAGAGTCGTTGACGCTTTGAAAAGACTCCACCTGCTCCTTCCGCCGATTAATGCTAACGTTGAAGACTGTGAAAACAATTACCTGATAAAAACCTTTGAGCGATTATCCCTTGTTTGGGAACTTGTTCCGTTTGCCCGAAACGATACTATTGTCATTAACGGAAAAAAATGCACGAATATTTTTGCTATGAAAGATAAAATTATTTCCGATATGCGCGCAATGTATCCCGACAGATTTTATCTGATACATGGGGATTGTACTTTTCATAATATGATGATTGAAACTAACAATGTTCGTCCGATATTGTTTGATCCCCGCGGTTATTTCGGCAAAACAAAGTTTTATGGCGATATTGATTATGACTGGGCAAAACTATATTACAGTGTTGTCGGGGACTATGACCAATTTAATCGTAAAAACTTTTTTTTAGAAATCAAAGAAGACTGTATTGATCTGGAAATCGTTTCCAATAACTGGAAGGATTTGGAAAACGACTTTTTTGAATTGACAGGCGCAGACAGAAAAAAGATCAAATTGTTACACGCTTTGATTTGGCTCAGTTTGACCACATACGCTTGGGAAGATTATGATGCGGTCTGCGGAGCTTTTTATAAAGGATTACTTGAACTTCGGGAATATTTAGATAATGTCGACTGAATTAAAATTGTCAACTTTGGGGCATACTTGGATATTTGACGTTGACGGGACGATTTGCGTTCATAACGGGTATAAAAACGGCGGCGACAGACTGCTAGACGGTGTACGGGAATTATTCGCGCAGATTCCGGATCAGGATATGATTGTTTTTATCACTTCGCGTAAATCTGAGGAAAAAGAACGTTTGGAACAGTTTTTAAAAGAAAATACTCTTCGTTTTGATCATATTATTTTTAATGCGCCTTTCGGAGAAAGAATTTTAATCAATGATGATAAACCAGACGGACTGAAATGCGCTCTTGCCCTTAATAAAGGACGAGACCAAAATTTTGATCTAAATTTAGTTTTAACTTCGGAGAAATAAATGCGTTGCTTGATAAACATACTTTGCGGGTTGATTTTTTTTAAACAGTTGAGAAAAACAGTCAGAAATAAACTGAATTTCTTGTTTTTTTTACAAAAACTGAAAAAGATAAGAAAAGCATACCCGGAAGCGGTTGTTGTTGTTTCTCCTAAATCCGGAGGGATCGGCGAATTAACCAGAACTGCGTGTTCAATCAAAGCTTTAAAAGAAAAATATCGTAAAAATGTAGTTGTTCTGGTGGATAAATCAACCGAATATCAGATTTGCCGGCTGTTTTCCGGCACGTTTGTTTGTCATTATGATAAAAATTTGTTTTTAAACTGCGCTGCCGGAAGAGTGTTTTTGCAAAATGAAGAAAAACAAAAACGCTTTGTTGAGGAGTTTTGGGAAACAAAAAATATCGAACGACTGAAGCTTTCCGAACCAAGGTCGGATATTCCTGATTTTTCCCGAATAGTTGAGTTATTTAAACGGGAAAAAACAGTTTTTATTTTCCCGTATGCGAATACATATGATTCTGAAATCATTAGTCGGGACAGCTGGCTGCTTGTCGCCCGCTCTTTACAAGATAACGGCTTCTTTTGTGTTTTTAATTCCCATGAAACATATGAGGGCTTTTTAAATGTTTTTATGCCGATTCATGAAACGCTTTATCTGGCTTCGTTATGCCGGAGAATTATTGCTTTTCGCTCCGGAATGGCAGAATTGATCAGTATCGCCACAGAAATACCGATGTTTATCATATATCCCAACGGTATTGACAAATGTGTAACAAACATGCCGTTGCCGCAGTATCGGGAATTGTTAAAAAAACAGGAAAAGAAAGGCATATACGACCAATCTTTGATAATTCGTAGCTTTAAAAAGGATTCTTTGTCACAAATTTTATCCCGGCAAAACGCGATTGATTTTTATTATAATTATAATGACCGCAAAATGATTGAAAAAATCAAATCATTTTTTTAGGCTGATTTTTGAACAAAACGCTTCGACCGTGTTTTCCAGCAGCATGGCGATGGTCATCGGGCCGACGCCTTTGGGAACGGGCGTGATAGCGGCGCATTTATCAAAACAATCGTCAAAATCAACGTCGCCGCATAATTTCCCGTCGTCCAGCCGGTTAATGCCGACGTCAATGACAACGGCGCCTTTTTTAATCCAGCCGGCTTTAACGGTTTTCGGTTTTCCGATCGCGGCGACCAGAATATCGGCATTACGGCATAATTCAGGCAGATTTTTCGTTTTGGAATGAGCCGTCGTCACCGTGCAGTTTTCACGCAGCAATAATTGAGCCATCGGTTTGCCGACAATAACGGAACGGCCGATCACGACGGCGTTTAATCCGGTCAGATCTTGTTTCGCCTGATGAATTAATTTCAGGCAGCCTTTGGGCGTGCAGGCGACGGGAGCGGGTTCTCCGATCATCAGGCGCCCCAGATTCAAAGGGTGAAAACCGTCGACGTCTTTCGCCGGATCAATCGCTTGTAAAATTTCTTTTTCATTTATTCCGTCGGGCAGAGGCAGCTGGACAAGAATACCGTCTATCCCCTCATCGGCGTTCAGCCGGCGGATCAAAGACAACAATTCGGGCTGCGTAATCGTTTCAAAACGGTGAACGGCTGATTCTATACCGACTTCTCCGGCGGCTTTTTCTTTGTTTTTAACGTAAACGGCGCTGGCAGGATTGTCGCCGGCCAGAATAACGGCCAGTTTCGGCGCGCGGGGCAACGTTTTGATTTTTTCTGCCAAAGCGGCGCGGCATTGCTTTGCCAATTCGAATCCGTTTAACAATAAAGTCATTTTAAAATCTCCAATTTTTTCATCAATTCGTCCGGATCACCTTGAATGATCAAAGTTTTAGTCCGGTCGGTCGTTCCTGCCGTCAAAGCAATGGCGCTTTTGGCGATATGCAGATATTTTGCCAGCCATTTAATCAGCGCTTCATTGGCTTTTCCGTCAACCGGAGGAGCCGAAACGGCGATTTTTAAACGTTCGGAACCGTCGGGATCCGTGTAAATTCCTTCAATTCCCTCCCGTTTGGCTTTGGGGGACAGACGGACGAACAGCTTTATGCCCTCGGGCGTTTTTTGTAAAAACATCAGGCTGTCATCTGTGCTAACCGCGAAAACAGAGCAGGGACAAAGCCTTGTAAAAAGTACAAAGCAATTAATCCGAACAGAGGAGAAAGATCTACTACGCCGACAGGCGGAATGATTTTGCGGAATATGGCGAAATAAGGTTCCGTCAGCCGCCGGATCGTATCGCAGATCAGCCGGACGGTTGAATTATAAGTATTCAAGACATTAAACGCTTCCAACCAGGAAAGAATAACTGCTGCCAGAATAACGTAAGTATAATAATGAATCAGCAGAGCGGACGGATAAACCAAAGCCTGAAATAAGGCGGATAGAATTGACATAACTATTTCTCCAATAAACGGGCCATTGCGCAAAAAGCTTCAATACTGACTTCTTCCGCGCGCGCTGTTGCGGGAACGTTTGCGGCGGCGCACAATTCTTCGGGACTGCCCAGCGGTTTAAGCGATGAGCGTAACATTTTTCTGCGCTGATTAAAAGCCGTAGCCGTTACTTTTTCCAACAATTCCAACTTGGCCGGCGCCAAAGGTTTTTCCCGCGGTTTTAAAAAGACGACCGCCGAAGTGACTTTTGGCGGCGGGACAAAGCAGGCCGGCGGGACGCAAAACAGGATTTCCGCTTCGCATAACCACTGCGTTATTACGGACAGCCGCCCGTAACCGGAGGTTTTCGGCCGGGCCGTCAGACGTTCGGCGACTTCTTTTTGAAACATCAGCGTCAACGAAGAAAAGGCATTAATTCGTTTCAACCACCCGGTCAGTAAAAGAGTCCCGACATTATAAGGCAGATTGGCAATGACCGACCGCGGGGCAGATCCCAGCTGATCGGCCGCAACGTTCAAGGCGTCCGCGTTCAGAACCGTCAAACGATCCGGAAAAGCCGCCTGAATATCCTGCAATAATGCCAGACAGCGTTCGTCTTTTTCAATAACGGCGATATGTTTCGCGCCGTTTTCCAGTATGGCGCGCGTCACGCCGCCCGGGCCGGGGCCGACTTCGACAACGGTTCCGCCGTTAAACGGTTCGGGGTCGCGTTGTTTGGAACTGCGTGCGATTTTATCCAGCAGGTTTGTATCCAGAATGAAGTTTTGTCCCAGTGTTTTTTTCGCCGACAAACCATAATGAGCAATGACTTCTCTTAACGGAGGCAAAGACGTATTCATCAGCGGATCTCCGTTACGGCGTTGCGGCGCAGTTCGCGCAGACGTCTTTGCGCGATGGCTTCCAGACGTTGAGATTCAATCTGCATTTTAACGTCCTCTTTACCGGGCAGGAGAGAAACTTTTTCTCTGGAACACGCCATAAATATCAAATCGCCGCCTTCAATCGGCAAAGGCAGGCTGGGTTCTAACAATGCCGTGCGGTTGATAACGGAATGAATCGGTCCGGGCAGTTCGCTGAAAGGCACTTTGCCCAAATCAACGCGCGGCGTTGTTTGTAATTGTTCGGATACGGCTTTGAACTGGCTGCATGAACCTTTAGTCATATTTAAATCGCGCAGAACGGCCTGACGTTGTTTGGCCGTCAATGTCTGCGGCAAAAACAACTGCATCAGATGAACGGATTCCTGCTGCGCAGCGCTGTCCGCAGGGTCGCGCACGGCATGCAGAACAAACAGTTTGTATCCTTCGTTCGTCTTGACGGGAGTACTCAGCTGACCGGGCCGCATGACGGATAATTCCTCCCGCACGGCCGGCGTCAACATGTTTTCCCCGATCCAGCCGACCATGCCGCCCTGAGCGGCGCTGGGCGCTTTAGAGTATTTTTCGGCAATATCTTCAAACACTTCGCCGTCGCGCATGCGCATAATCAGCTGCATGGCCAGTCCATATGTTTCGGCGTCTTTTTCGGGATTTTCGACAGGCAGCAAAATTTCAGACACCAGATACTGCCGCTGGTCTGTTTTTTCTTTGATTTCGCCGATTCTGGCTTCAACTTCGCGGTCGGAAACATCGGTGCGAGCCCCGGCGCTTTTTTTGATTGCGCGGATATAAAGCAAGTCGCTTTTGATCTGATCTTCAATGACGGAAACCGGCAGGTCGTTTTGCTTTAGAGTGCGCATGACCTCATCATATTTTAACCCGTTTTGCTGTAAAGTCATCTTTACGGCCTGTTTGATTTCCGCGTCGGAAACTTCAATGCCGGCGGCGCGGGCTTCCTGCTGTTTTAGTTTTTCATCAATCAGCTGCTTTAATATTCTGTTCCGAATGTCTTTGCGTGAAGTATCGGCCTGCCCCGTCAGGCGGATAAAAGCCAGCCGTTGCTGAAGATCCAGTTCGGAAACAATATCGTCGTTTACCTGAGCGATAATTTTTGTCTGCGCCCGAACGTCCGGACAGAACAGAGCGGCAAAACAAAAAATAAATGAAAACAGACGCATGTTTTTTTCCTTATTTTTTACATATTGAAAACGCCGAAGGGCTTAAATTCCACGCCCAGCTGGAATGTAACGCCGCTTTCGTAATCGCGGTCATAAGTATAATCTTTTTTTATACCCGTTTCCAAAGCGAAACATTCGTCTTCATAACGCAGATAGCCGCCCGTTTCCAAAACGCCGCCGCCGTCGGACAAATTGATGCGCTGATTAAATTTCAGCATCCAATACCGTGTCAGCCGGGATTCGATATAATAGATTAACTCTTCGCGGTTATTATAGGCGGAGTATTCGGAAACCGTGCTTTTCAGATTAATATAACTGGCCGAAACGCGCAAGAGAGCATTCCCGGCCGATAAAGAAATATCACTGCGGTTTAAATCCAAAGATTTACGATCCATACGAAAAGCATAATTTAAACTGATAAATTCGTTAGGTTCGATGCTGATGCGCCCGACGATATCCGACGCCTGATCGACCAGTCCGGAATCCGGCGGAAAAATACCGGAATGCGTAAAACGGTAACTTTGCCCGATCAAAGCGGAGACGTACCCTTTTTCATGGCCGTACATGCTCCATTTCAACCCGTAATTCAGCCGGGATCCGGGTTCGAACATATCAAAGCCGACGAAACGTTTTTCAGCAAACAGGTTTGTATCGTCAAAATCCAAATCGCTGCTGTCTTCATTAGGAATTTTATCGGAATTTCTGGAGTTCGGCGCAACGACTCCCATAACGATCGGTTCCAGAATTTGATTGTATTTTTCTCCGACGTTGACGAAAGGATAACTGATTTTTAAGGAAGCTTGCGGATTAAAAGCGCCGACATTTCCCGAAAACATCTTGTTTTTTTCTGTAATAAAGTAATCTTCGACACGGTATCCGCTGACCAAAGCGGAAGCGTCAAGACTGTATACGGCGCCCCAGTCGGTAATGCCCGGCAGATGCCACCCCGTTTCAACGGATAAACGGCTGCTGTCGTCCCCGATTTTGCGCGTCAGCGTGGCGGAGGAAACATCAAAACTCCAATACCCGCCGTTGTCCTGCGGCGCCGTCATATGCGAAAACTGCATCAGCGGAACGACTTCGGGAATAATGTCGTCGTTAACGTCCGAACGCATGTTTTGATAGTGAATACCGCCGAAAGAAAAATAAGTGTCTTCCGTCAAAGCTTCTAAAACCGCGTCTGATTTTAACCACGGCGCATATATGTCGTCGCTGCGGATATCGTACCGGCGCAGATACGTGTCGTCCGAAGCATGGTCAACGTTCAGTCTGGCCCGCCAGATATCGTTGACATGCCAGTCGCCGCGGGCAACGACGTTATATCTGTTTTGACCGTCCTGACGGATAAACGTGCCGTTGATATCAATCATTCCTTCGGAAAAATTATGCCGCAAAGTTCCGCCCCACAAAACGCCTTTTGTCGCGATCCATGGTGAAAACAGAAAATCCGTATACGGGCTGATTTCCCAGTAATAAGGAACGGTTATTCCGGCGCTCATCGCCCGGTTGGATTTGATGCCCGGCATTAAAAATCCGGATTTGCGCTTGACCGTCGGATCAGGGTAAGAAAAATAAGGAATATACATGACCGGCACGTCGGCGATCGTCATCGTTGCATTTTGCGCCGTCATATTTTGGGCGGCTTTGTCGTGCATCATTTTTTGCGCTTTGATCTCCCAGAAACGGGAACCGTTTTCGCAAAAGTCGCATGAAGAGTAAGCGACGTCTTCAAATTCCGTAAAATTTCCCTGAATATGTTCGGCTTCTTTTGCCGTCAGAACGGATTGATCGGACAGTGTGTAGCGGATTTTTTTCATCAGTCCGTCCTTTAAATCGCCGGACAGTTTGGCGTAATTTCCGCGCATCAGTCCGCCGTCGGGGGTATAAATTTCCACATTTCCGGACGCAATGACAACGCCGTCGACCGTGTCGTAGTTGATATGATCCGCGCGCAGCGACGAGTTCCCCTGCGTAAAGGTGACGTTTCCGCGGGCGATAATCAAGTTCATTTCACGATCATAAGTCAGTTCATCGGCCGAAAAACCGACGGGACCGTTTTTATCCAAAGCGGCCGCTGCCCGGGTTAAAAGAAAAAGCGCCATAAAAATAAAGCCGAAGAACTTCATGCTTTTGAAGCGCTCCTTTTTTTCAGCAGCCTTTGTTTTAAGTTTTTGCAGCCGGTCCAGAAACTTTTAATACGGGCGAATTTGAATTCTCCCGAATGTTTCAGGATATACAGACAGATAAAGATCGGCGCGACAGCCAGAATATAAATCAGGGGGACGAAATATAAATTACGCATACACAGATTGTCCGCGCCCAAAGAGGCGATCTGTACGCCCGCCATAATCAGGACGGTGACGATAATGCGCTTGTTGTGTCCGCGCCGGTTGAAGTTCCCCGTCAGCAGTCCGGCGGCCGCGATCAGCATAAAGGACAGATTGTAAAAAGGCATGGCCAGACGTTTAAAACCTTCCATTCTGAACCGGTGGTACGTTTTATCGTTCGGCAGCTGGTCGCGGGGCGTTGCGAACAGTTCTTTCAGACTGCGCTCGCCGGGGTTTTTAAAGCGGCTGGCTGTTTTGTCTTTGTTGGAAACAAAGTCCAAAGTGTAGTAATCAAAGTACAGAATGGAAAACCGTCCGGTTTTGTTGGATACTTCCTGGCGGGAACCGTTTTTCATGGAAATCTGCGGAACGCCGTCATGGTAGACAATGTTTCCTTTTTCCGCCAGCAAAGTCACTTGGCTGTCTGAGGAATGCTGGTCGTGCAGAATAATGCCTTCCAATGATCCGTCATTGTTTTTATTGCGGATATAAACCGTAATGCCGTCGGAAATATCGTTGAATTCGCCTTCCTGAATCAGCAGGTGAGAAACGTCATGCTGTATTTTCCAGCGCAGTTCGCGGAAGTTGGCGACGGCCTGAGGAACCAGCACCAGCGAAATGTAAAACCCCAGCACGGTAAAAAGAATGCCGATTGTCAAAACGGGTCTTGCCAGCTGCATCGGGCTCATGCCGGCGGCGCGCAGAATAATCAGTTCGCGGTCTGAAATCAGCCGGTTATAAGTGAACAGCGCGACGGCGAACAAAGCGATCGGAGAAATAATCGCCAGATACCCCGGGATCAGCATCATTGTCAAACGGACGAACAGCCAGATAGAAACCTTTGAATTTAAAAGCATATCGAACAGGCGCAAAGACTGCGACAACCACACTCGGCACCGCCTCGGAGAAGGTTTTTACGGCCATGGACGCCGGCGATTCAC
>JBJFAY010000101.1:0-17950 GCA_051888155.1 Alphaproteobacteria bacterium | reverse complement strand
TTCCGTTTTCGGCGTGGCGGTCAAACCAACGATCGGCGCGTCGAAATAATCGAAAATGACCTTGTATTTTTTAAAGATGCTGCGGTGCGCTTCGTCCACGATGATCAAATCGAAATGCGCAGGTGTGAACAACCGTTCGTTTTTGTCGTTCTTCACGTCGTCAATGGCGTTCAATATGGTCGGGTAAGTCGAAAAAACGATGCGGGCGTTTTTGTTGTCTTTGGCGGATAACAGGTTGCACAAGGAAGCGTCCGGCAGAAAAGCCTGAAAGTTTTCCTTCGCCTGTCCGACCAAAGCGCGGCGATCCGCCAGAAACAGGACGTTTTTAACGTAATTCCCGCGCATCAGCACATCGACCAGACTGATGACCGTGCGCGTTTTTCCCGTTCCGGTCGCCATTACCAGCAAAGCGCGGCGGAATCCTTTTTCGAAACGGTCGCAGACGGCGGCGATCGCCTGCATCTGATAAGGACGATTTGTTATGTTCGTATTGATTTTAACGCCTTTTAAGCGAATGTCTGAATTTCTGCGCGCCATGCGACGGGCTAAATCGTCCTGACTGAATATGGAAAAGACGGAACGCTGAGGGGCTGTCAAATCGTCCCAGAAATACGTTTCAAACCCGTTCGTCGTAAACATCATCGGACGGACGCCGTATTGTTTTTCCAATGCGTCCGCGTAAAGCTTCGCCTGTTGTTTGCCGACATTCGGATCCTTGCTTGTCCGTTTGGCTTCGACGACCGCCAAAGGCGCGCCGTTCCGCCCGAACAGAACATAATCGACATATCCTTTCTGACCGGCGATGCCTGCCATATTATCGACTTCGACCTCTCGTTTGACAAAGTGATCGAAATCCCAGTCCATCAGTTTTAAATCAAGATCGATATAACGTTTGCGCGTTTCCCATTCGGAAATATCGGCCGATATAAACAGGTTTTTAGCCTGATTCTTTGTTTTCAGGGCGGAAAGTTCTTCAGCCTGAGCGGCGATTTCCGCCTGACAGCGTTCAATCTCCGCCTGTTTTTGAACCAGCAAGGCTTCCTGTTTTTTGACTTTTTCGACATCGACGACAACGGGCAAATCTGGAATTTGCGCCGCGTCAAACGTTCTGCACCGGTATTCGCGCCCGTAGCTGTAATCCAACCATTGAACGAACTCAAACAAAGTCGTCAAAGCCTGATACGCTTCGCCGGAATCAATGGTTTTGTTCGTATGAACACACAGATTTCCTAATTTGACGACATAATTCAGCTTTTTCCACGTCATCGTATCAACGGCCTGACGGAAACAGTCTTCATAAATCAAAGCGGACAGATTGTCCTTATAGGGAAGAGTAAGGGATTTGTCGGCGGCATACACCCATTTGACGGCCAATTCCAAAGCCTTTCGGCAGCCGATAGCGCACATGACGGGCGAAGTTTTGAAAACTTTTTCGGCTTCCAGACAAGCGGGGGCGAACGAGCGGTAAATGCTTTGATTCAACAGAAAGGAAAAATTCGCCATACCGCCCCCGATTTATTCGTAATCGTATAAATTTAAGCCGTTTTCTCGCCTTTTGGCAAAGGAAAAGAACGGACGACTGGATTTTTTAATCACAAATTGTATAATATGTAAAGAAAACGGAAAGAAAAATGTTGGAAAATCAGTTTGATTGTGGTATCGCATCCCAAACGATAAAGGATTGAAAATGTTTTCAGCGAACAAGATTTTGCAGGAAATCATTTATCTGCTCGGCTTGAACGGCGGGCGGATGAATTTGTTAAAACTGATGAAAGAGCTTTACCTGATTGATCGGGAAGCGATTGCCGAACGCGACACGTCCGTTTCGGGCGACACCTTTTTCAGTATGAAACACGGTCCCGTTTTAAGCCTGACCCTGAATATGCTGAATGATTTACAGGCGGCGGGGTGGAACGATTGGCTGGAAAGTCAGCCTGCCAAATACTATAACGACATCATTGTAAAAAAAGACATCGAATTGTCGCTGTTAAGCGAAAAGGACAAGGAATACATCTCGACCGTATCGGAACGGTTTAAGGATTATAATTCCTTTGAATTGGAAGACTATACGCATAAAAACCTGCCCGAGTGGCACGACCCGCACGGCAGCAGCAAAAAAATCCGTTACCGCGACATTATGCGGGCATTGGGCAGAAGCGACGAAGAAATCCGCGAAGCCAAAGAAGAATACGAATTTTATTGCGGCCTAAACAATGAAATGTAAGGGTGTTTGCTATTTTGCCTCCGTTCCGAATGCGGAGGCTCCGCATTATATAGTTATCGCGTCCGATGCGGATTTGAACGGTGAAATGCTGTTGATTCCGATTTCATCCATCAAATTTTCGGATCATTCAAAGTATTCTTATAACGGACAATCCTGTAAATATTATGATGACGCTTGCACGTTTGATGTCGGCGATATCAAGGAGGATAATGGCAGGGATGTAATCGTCAAACCATCGTTTGCGCGGTATGAATGGGCGCAGACGATCAGTCAAAGCAACCTGTTCGCCAGACAAGTTATGCGTGATTTTTCTTATAAATGTGTCGTTTCGGACGAAATCCTGAAACGCATACAGGACGGCGCGAAAAAATCCAAAGAATTGGCTCCGGTTTATAAAAAGTTTTTCGATTGGTTTTAAATCACCTGATCGGGATTTCGGATTCTGTTATTTTTGTGCCTGTTAATCCGTTTTCATTCAAAAAATAACGGAGTTCGTCTTTGCTTTGCGGGCAATTCGGTCCCAGCATAATTTCGGGAATCAAATCGCTTCCCCAAATATCTTTCAAACACAGATGATGTAAACTGCGGATTTCCCCGCGTATCGGAGCAAAATATATTTGTTCTAAATCACTGTTTGCAAACTCTGAATGTCGCCGATTTAATTCATTATATATTTGAGGACGATAATCTATTCTGATCTCGTTTTCACCTAAAAACGACGAATTCTTTTTATGTGTGATAATCGTAGAATATAAGCTATATAATACAAAAGACGGCATTTTGAAAATACAATCACTGATAGATAATTTGTAAAAATGCTTAATGAAAAAAGCCGCAGTATCTATAAAATCTTTTTCTTCATAAATCATCTTATAAAAACAGAGCGGAGAAAACGGTTGGTTACTGCTTATATCATTTATTTTATTTGCATCTAATCCTATGGCAACACCTTGTTTATTATCGGCATATCGTTCCCAATGAGACAGATGATCTGTATCTTCCGTTAAGCAAATCATAAAATGGTTATGATGAGGAAAAGGTATTTCAAAATCATCTTCTGCCGTTTTGATAAGACTATCGATAAAGTTTTTAATTCCGTCTCCTCTTTGCATATCTTTGATTGTTTTTAGAAGGCTGATCAGTTCATTTTTTGAAATTCTCAATTCTGTTAAATCGTTTGATGAGGTTGTATTAACAAGCCAAAAAGTCTTTTTTGAAATGATGTTATACAAGGCTTCTACGGAGGTATAATGGTAAAGTTTGCTTCTTTCTTCAAAAAACAAACGTCCCGTTATTATCCAATCTTTTACCGTAGATAAAAGCATCTTTTTATTCCTCGAAGTATTCGGCCATCAGGGCGTTGAAAAGGGTTTGGGTTTCGGCGATGGCGGATTTGATTTTCGATTTTTCGGATTCGATTTGTTCGACGATCGCCGCAAATTTTTCCTGTAATTCAAGGGAAGGAAGTATAACGTCTAAATTCCCGAGAATTTCTAAGTTAATATTTTTTTGTGCGGCTTGCGGCGCATTGTTTTCCAGAATTTTTTGAAGAAAGGACATCCAAATTTGAATAAACATTATATTGCAAGACGTATTATTGACAAAACCCACAACGCTATCTGGGAAACAAGCGTCAAAGTTTAAAATAGATGTTTTAGCAATATTCGCCGCTATTGTTATGCAAAGAGTTCCCTTTTTCCATAACCGACTTTGCTTTAAGCCTAATTCGGAATAAGTTTGAGAAAAAGAATCCAAATAAAGCCCTGCTTGTGCTATATCTCCCGTTTGAATTAAAGGATAAGGGCCTCCTAATAATTCTGGAGCATTTCGAGGACGATGTTGCGATTTTCCTCTTTCAAGAGTTCCCAATTTTTTGAATTTTTCAATTTTCCAACCTTTATTGTTTTTGATCGGGTCGCCGAACATATCATAAAAGAGGGATTGGATCAGGGAGTCTTGTTCGGCAAGCAGTTGTTTTTGTTTTGCCAACAAATCGGAAACGGCGTCCAACCGCTGCGCAATTTTCCTTTGCTCCTCCATCGGCGGCAGAGGAATTTCTAAATCTTTTAAATTGCTTCTTGTTATTTGTGGCTGAGCTGCACCAGTTATAACATTTTTCATATTAGCATTTGATAAAACGTAAAAAAGGTATTTGAAAGAAAGTTCGTTGCTCTCAATATGTGCGACCATAGCATTGCCGGTAATCCACGATTTCGGAAGAGTTATATTAACAGCTCCACAAGTTCCTCGACAAGCGATAGCAATTTCTGAATCAATATGGTTGTATGAATGATATTTTCCTATAATGCCATTTGCTCCATAAACATAATAAGGCATATCATCTTTTAATTCTTTTGTTGGAATTGTCTTTGGCTGATATAATGAACAGACATCTCCCAATTTAACTTTTTTCCACTTTGACATTTACGCTTTTGCCTTTTTTCCCTGAATGTAATTTGAAAATGCCGCCATTAATTCTTCGCTGACTTTTTCTTTTTGAAGGACATTGGACACTTTGATTATGCTCATTCTTTCCGAAAAGCGCATTTTCTATTTCTCCAGCATTTCTCTGACTCTTTTCGTTTCAGCGGCGATGTCGGCAATCAATGTGTCGATCCGGTTCAAAATCTCGTCCGGTTTTTCATAGTCGATCTTTTCATACACGACTTCTTTATACCGGTTGATCGACAAGTCGTAATTGTTTCGCGCGATGTCCTCTTTATCCACGAAAAAGCTTTGTTCCGTGTGTTTACGGTCCTTTTCCGCCTCTAAATCGTGAAAGCGCGCCAGAATGTCCGGAATGTCGTTTTCCGTTACGGGATTGCGCTTGTCGTCCAGGCTGAACCCGTCCGCTTTCATATCGTAAAACCAAACCTTGTCCGTTCCTCCGGCGCCCGTTTTGGTAAAGACCAGAACGGCGGTCGAAACGCCGGAATACGGCTTGAACACGCCGGACGGCATCGAAATCACCGCTTGTAAACGGTGTTTCTCAATCAGTTCCTTGCGCAAAGACTGATGCGCTTTTGTCGTGCGGAATAAAACGCCGTCCGGAACGATGCTGGCGCAACGGCCGCCTTTTTTCAACATTCTTAAAAACAAAGCGATGAACAGCAATTCCGTCTTTGTCGTGTTGCATATCCGTTTTAGATCGTCGCTGACGCCTTCCTTGTCGATCGTTCCCGAAAACGGCGGGTTTGCCAATATGACGTCGTATTCTTCGGTGACGTCGTTCGTTTTGGAAACGCTGTCTTTGTATTCGATCGTCGGCTTTGTGATCGAATGAAGCATCAGGTTCATTGCGGAAATACGCAACATCGTCTTGTCCATATCAAACCCGTTGAACATATCGCCCGCAAAGTGATCCCATTGTTCCGAAGTCATCACGTTTTCATATTTGGAACGGATAAATTCCGCGCTGGAAATCAAAAAGCCCGCCGTGCCGCAAGCCGGATCGCAAATTTTTGAATCGGGCGTCGGTTCGATCAGGCGGACCATCATATTGCGGATTTGCGCCGGCGTTCTGAATTGCCCGTTTTTGCCCGAGGTTGCCAACTTGTCCAACATATATTCATACAAGTCGCCTTGAACATCCATTCCGGTCAAGTCGTGCCGATACAAATCGTCCAGTCCGGTAACGACTTTTTCAACAATTTGCGGCGTGGGAAATAAAAACAGAGCTTCGCTCATATAACGCGAAAACGCCGATTGTCCGTCTTTGCCAAGATCGTTTTTAATAAACGGAAAAACTTTATCTTTCAACGTATCGAATATCTCGGCGGCGTTTTTATCCTTGAAATTGTGCCACCTTAACGCTTGTCCCGCCGGCGTTTGCGGAAAAATTTTTTCCATTTTCGTATGCGTCAGGTTTTCCAATTGCTCCGTTTCAAGCTCTTTGACGTCCAAATCGTGAATGAACATTAAATATGTCAGCTGCTCGATCACCGTGATCGGATTGGTTATTCCGCCTGCCCAGATGTCCGTCCAGATTTTATCGATTTTGTTTTTAATGACGCCCGTTATCATTTTCGCTCCCACGATTAAAACGAAAGAATACATTATTCTAAAAGCTCAACGTTGCAAAAACAAGCCGTAAGAAGACAACTTCCGGAAATTACGCTTTCCATAAAAAACGCACGTCCGATTGTGCCTCGCAGAGCCGGAACGTATTACAAAACGCGTATCCTGCCACTTCATTTATGTAACATTCTATATCAGCCCTAAATCCACCATTGACGAAGGCTAAAAAAATAACGTATCTTGTTTCAGGTTGATTTTGAGTAATCAAAAGAAAACTTCGGGGATTGTTTTCCGGGGAAAGAAATCATCGCAAACGTGTTACCGCGATGTTACCTTGAAAGAAAATCCGGATCAAATCAATCGGCGGAAAGAACGCAAAATTCTATTGAATTTCAATATGTTATAACCCTCTGATAAAAAGAAAAAACGCTTTAAAAGCATAGCGGAGAGTTCAGAAATCATCAAAGAACGAATGACTGTTTTGACCTTTAATTCCAGCCTTTAAGGGGACGGAATCTGAATATACGTCAAAACCTCCCCGGCCATAAAGAAATTAGAAATATAAATCCATTATGCGATACGCAAAACGGATTAACGGCGCTATATCAACGCCGGTTCTTTGAAGAGCTTCTGACAGTTCCGCACCTTAAAGGCACTTGATATGCAAAAGCATATCCGAGTAAATAATGACAGATTGAAAAAAGTTGTAAACAGGAAAGGGCGAGTTTCAGGCATTGTCAGCGGCGGGATTTTCCTGTAAAAAAGAAAACTGCATTTTTATCATTGTTTAGGAAACGCAAATGGCTAAAAAACGCAAAGGAGAACCGGTCAGCGGCTGGGTGATATTGGACAAGCCTGCCGGACTGGGCTCTACAACCGCCGTTTCAATCGTAAAGCGTATTTTTAACGCGCAGAAAGCCGGACATGCCGGCACTTTGGATCCGGCGGCTTCGGGCGTGCTGCCGATTGCTCTGGGCGAAGCGACAAAAACTATTCCCTATGTGACGGACGGGGAAAAAACGTATGCTTTTACCGTGCGTTTCGGGCAGGCGACGGATACGGACGACGCCGAGGGGCGGGTAATCCGAACGACGGACAAGATTCCTTCGGAAAATAAAATTTTATCTGTTCTTCCTTTATTTTGCGGGGAAATTGATCAAGTCCCGCCGAAATATTCCGCCGTGCATATCAACGGGCAGCGCGCGTACGATCTGGCGCGCGAAAACAAAGAAGTGACTCTGGCGGCACGCCGGATTCGCATCGAAGAATTAAAAATGCTTCACTTTTCTAAAGACGGAACGGCCGAATTCCAAGTCCGTTGTTCCAAAGGCACGTATGTACGCTCTTTGGCGCGCGATATGGCGGAAAAACTGGGCAGTCTGGGGCATGTCACCGCTTTGCGGCGGCTGAAATGCGCAAAATTTTCGGATCAAAACGCTTTTTCACTGGAATATCTGCGCTCAATAGAGCATAGTTCTATTTGGACTGGTGTGCTTTTGCCCGTCGAGACCGTGCTGGACGACATCCCTGCTCTGGCCGTGACGCAGGCGCAAGCATTTAAGCTGTCAAACGGGAATTTCCTGCCTGTGTCCGATTTCGGCTTTGTGCCGGACGCGGACGTGTTTCAGGCAAAATCGGATAACCGGCTGATCGCTTTGGTCCGCGTGCAGGACGGTATGATCCGCCCCGTGCGCCTGATTGTTCAATAACTCTGTTAGGAGAATACGATGTCGATTACGCAAGAACGTAAACAGGAACTGATTAAAGAATTTGCAACCAAAGAGGGCGATACCGGCTCACCGGAAGTTCAGGTTGCCATTTTGTCCGAACGGATTAAAAATCTGACGGAACATTTAAAAGACCACGATAAGGATTTCCATTCCCGCCGCGGTTTGTTAATCATGGTCGGTCAGCGCCGTCGTTTGCTGGACTATCTGAAAAGCAAAGATGTTTCCCGTTACGAAAGCTTGATTGCCCGTCTGGGTCTGCGCCGTTAAGGCGTTAAAAATTTGGTGAAGCCCCTCCTTTTTTAATAAAAGAGGGGCTTCATCGGATAAATGAAATTGTTTTTTTGTTGGCTCTTTTTGAATGGTCAAAAAGAGGTTGGAGAAGAAAGTAAGTATAATGTCTATGTTTAAAGAATTCCGCAGGGAAATCGAATGGGGCGGGCGCACTTTGTCCGTCGAAACCGGAAAAATCGGCCGTCAGGCTGACGCTTCCGTTATTGTTAAATACGGCGAAACCGTCGTTCACTGCGCCGTGTGCGCCGCTAAAACCGTTCCCGAAGGAATGGAAGAAGATTTTTTGCCTTTAACCGTTAATTATCAGGAAAAAGCTTATGCGGCCGGTCGTATTCCGGGCGGCTTTTTCCGCCGCGAAGGCCGTCCCGCCGAACATGAAATTCTGGCGGCCCGTTTGATCGACCGCCCGATCCGGCCGTTGTTTGCCAAAGGATACTGCAATGATACGCAGGTGACCTGCACGGTGTTAAGCCATGATATGGAAAACGATCCCGATATCGTCGCCATGATTTCCGCTTCCGCCGCTTTGGCGCTGTCCGGTCTGCCGTTCTTAGGGCCTATCGGCGCCGCGCGCGTCGGATACAAGGACGGTCAGTATATTTTGAACCCGACCGTCGCGGAACGTGAAACGTCCCAGCTGGATCTGGTTGTCGCCGGAACGTCGCAGGGCGTTTTGATGGTTGAATCCGAAGCCGGCGAATTGTCCGAAGAAGTCATGCTGGGCGCCGTTGTATTCGGTCATGAAAAAATGCAGGCGGTGATCGACATGATCAACGGCCTGAAATCCGAAGCGGGCAAAGAACCCTGGCCGATGCCGGTTCCCGCGCCCGAATATAAGGTCGTTTACGATAAATTTATGGACGCTTACGGCGCCGAACTGCGCGAAGCTTATAAAATTACGGATAAACTGGAACGCCAAAACGCCGTTGCCGATATCCGCGAAGCCGCGAAAATCAGCGTTGCCGACAACGAAGCCGAAGCCGCCGTTGCCGCTCGCGTATTTCACGAAATGGAATACCACACGGTGCGCGATGCGATTTTGGAAACGGGCGTTCGTATTGACGGCCGCGATACGAAAACGGTTCGTCCGATTACAGCCGAAGTCGGCGTTCTGCCGCGCGCGCACGGTTCCGCTTTGTTTACCCGCGGCGAAACGCAGGCGCTGGTCGTCGCCACGCTGGGAACGGATCAGGACGAACAGATTGTTGACGCTTTGACGGGCGAATACCGTCAGCCGTTCATGCTGCATTACAATTTCCCGCCGTATTCTGTCGGCGAAACGGGTCGTATCGGTTCTCCGGGACGCCGGGAAATCGGACATGGCAAGCTGGCTTGGCGCGCGATTCACCCGATGCTGCCGTCCAAAGAAGAATTTCCGTATTCGATCCGCGTCGTGTCCGAAATTATGGAATCGAACGGTTCGTCTTCCATGGCGACGGTATGCGGTTCATGCCTGGCTTTAATGGACGCGGGCGTTCCGATGAAAGCTCCCGTCGCCGGGATCGCTATGGGATTAATTAAGGAAGAAGACGGCCGTTTCGCCGTTTTGACCGATATCCTGGGCGATGAAGACCACTTGGGCGACATGGACTTTAAGGTGGCCGGAACAAAAGACGGCGTCACGTCTTTGCAGATGGACATCAAGATCACGTCCATTACAAAGGAAATCATGGAAATTGCTTTGAAACAGGCAAAAGAAGGCCGTCTGCACATTTTGGGCAAGATGGCCGAAGCGATTGAAGCGCCGCGCGATACGGTTTCCGAAAACGCGCCGCGTATTACGACGCTGCAAATCAACAAGGACAAGATCCGCGAAGTCATCGGAACGGGCGGCAAGGTCATTCGTGAAATTACGGAAACGACCGGCTGCAAGATTGATATTTCCGAAGACGGCCTGATTAAAATCGCATCGTTTTCCGAATCTTCGGGCGAAGCGGCTTTGAATTGGATTAAGGGGATTGTTTCGGAACCCGAAGTCGGCCAGATTTACGACGGAAAAGTCGTAAAAGTCGTTGAATTCGGCGCTTTTGTCAACTTCTTGGGGGCAAAAGACGGTCTGGTTCATATTTCCGAACTGGCGCCGAAGCGCGTCGGCAAAGTGACGGACGTTGTGAACGAAGGCGATCATGTCAAAGTAAAATGTATTGCCATCGACAACCGCGGCAAAGTCAAATTGTCAATGAAGCGCGTCAATCAGGAAACCGGCGAAGATATGGACAATCAGGAACAGCCTGAACAGTCTGCCGAATAATTACTTTGCAAGAAGGAGCGTTTTCTTTGAAATCTCTTAAAAACTTACTTATTTCGGGGCGCGAAGTCCTTCCTTTGGTTGAAGGGGGGAAAGGCGTTGCCGTCAGCACCTGCAAAACAGCGGGGGCGTGGGCGGCGGAAAATGCCGTCGGAACAATTTCAGGGGTCATTCCCGACGTTGTTGATGAAAACGGCGAAATTATTCCGATGGAAATCAAAGCGAAAACGCGCCGCGAACGGTTTGAAGAACAAATCCGTCATTCGATTGAAGGGATTATTTCTCAGGCCAAAGTCGCGCATGAGATTGCCTGCGGCAAAGGGCGTATTCATATTAATGTCCTTTGGGAACAAGGCGGCGCTCAGCAGATTATTACCGAAGCTCTGGCAGGAGCCAAAGGGCTGATCAACGGAGTGACCTGCGGGGCGGGTATGCCTTATAAGCTGGCGGAAATCGCTTCTTCTTTTAAAACGTTTTATTATCCGATCGTTTCGTCGGGACGCGCTTTCAAGGCTTTGTGGGCGCGCGCTTATAAATCTTATGCGGATTTTCTGGGGGGCGTCGTTTACGAAGACCCCTGGAAAGCCGGCGGTCATATCGGATTGTCCAACAACGACGATCCGGCCGTGCCGCAAAATCCGTATGAACGCATTGTCGAACTGCGCCGGTCCATGTCCGCGGTCGGATTGGAACAAACGCCGATCATTATTGCGGGCGGCGTATGGTATCTGCGGGAATTTCAGGATTATATTGACAATCCCGAAGTCGGGCCGACGGCTTTTCAGTTCGGCACACGTCCTTTGCTGACGCGGGAAAGCCCGGTCGCCAAAGCTTGGCAGAAGGCATTGCTGACTTTGAAAAAAGGCGAAATCGCTTTGCAGCGTTTTTCACCGACCGGCTTTATGTCTTCGGCGATAAGGAACAAGTTTTTAACGGATTTATTCGACCGTTCGGCGACGGCGATGCCTTATAAGGACGCGCCGGAAGGGGATTTCCAAATTCCTTTGAATACCGGAGCGAACAAAGTTTATATTACCGCTGCCGACAAAGAACGGGCGGACGGTTACATCGGCGCGGGACGCACGGTCATTTTAAAAACGAATGACGATCAGGTTGTTTTTGTAACGCCGAAAAATCAGGAATATATTCAGCGTGCGCGTTCCGAGTGCATGGGGTGTATTTCGCAGTGTTTGTTTTCCGGTTTTTGCCAGTCGGCCGAAAATCTGTCAACGGGCAAAACGCCTGATCCGCGGTATTTTTGCATTAAAGACGCTTTGTACCGGGCGGCGCACGGCGGGTCGGTGGACGACGAATTGATTTTTGTCGGCGATAACGCCACTCGTTTCGCAACGGATCCTTTGTTTAAAGACGGGGCTTTGCCAACGGTAAAGGAATTTATCGCAAAGTTATTGACCGGCGATTGATTTATTAACTGAAAAGGGAGCGTTAGCTCCCTTTTTTGAATCAATAAAAATAGATTGAACTCTTAAAAAAGAAGCTTTATCTTAAAAGTAGAGAGCTTTTTACGGAGAAGAAAATGAAAAAGACGACACGTCCTTTTGCCTGGACAGTTGATATTTTACGGCAGGCCAAGCTGCGTCCGACATGCCAGCGCATGGGACTGGTCAAATTGTTATTCGGCTGCGGACACCGGCATATCTGCGCCGAAGAATTGTATAAAGAAGCTAAAAAAAACGGCATTAACCTGTCTTTGGCAACAGTGTACAATACGTTAAATCAATTTAAGGAAGTCGGCTTGCTGCGTGAAATTCTGACGGGCAGCGATAAAGCGTATTTCGATACGAATTTAACGCCTCATTTCCATTTGTTCTGCGAAAAGGACGGCCGGCTGGAAGATCTGCCCGCTGAGCAGATCACGGTTTGTTTGTCGGAAGATCTGTTGAAAAATACGGCGGTCAAATCGGTTGACGTTGTCGTGCGGGTGTAATTACTCAAACACTTCGTCAGGGTAAACGCCCCACAGCCGGTTTTTAAAAATCCACCCTTGAAAATGATCAAATTCGACTTTGCACAGATTAACGCCTGCCGGACATAACATCAGCCGTCCGATAGCGCCGGATTCGATTCTGGCCAGCGGCAGAGCGTCTTCGCTGGCGGCGCGTAAAAGCAGACTTTCCTGTTTAAGACGCACGGTTCTGCGTCCGGATAACATCGGTTGATAAATCCAGCCTTCTTTGCCGTTGAAATCTTTTATTCTGCGCCATGTTTCAAATTCCGCCGTTATTTCAACGGGCAGATCGCTTTTTAAATACACCCATTCGACCGGATAGCGGAATCCGGGACCCGTGCGCAGATTAACCTGATTGGACCGCAGGGAAACAAAACGCGGCAGCGGCAGGCCGGTTTGCGCCTGAACCGGGCCGGAAAACAGCAAAATAAAGAAAAGAAACAATAAAAACATGTTATATGCCGGTAGAACCGAAACCGCCGTCTCCGCGCCGGGTTGCGTTTAACTTTCCGATTTCATGCCATTGAGCCTGAATGACCGGCGCAATAACCATTTGCGCAATTCTCATGCCGCGTTTCAGCAGAAACATCGTATCGCCGGCATTATACAGGACGACAAAGATTTCACCGCGGTAATCGGCGTCGATCGTTCCCGGAGAATTCAGAACAATAATACCTTCTTTCCAGGCCAGTCCGGACCGGCTGCGGATTTGCGCTTCGAATCCGGACGGCAGGGCAATGCTGATGCCGGTCGATACTTTTTCGCGGCCGTGCGGCGGAATTGTAATTGTTCCGGGAATGGCAGCGTATAGATCCATTCCGGCCGAATCTTCGGTTGCATAAGCGGGCAGAGGAAAATCCGCGCCCGCGTCGTGGCGGAAAACGGGAATTGAAATTTTTTTCATTGCACACCTTTCCATTTTTGTGGATTTTTAGCATGAAAGGATTTATAAAAGATAAAGAAATTCTTTATAAATCTTGTTTCCATAAGGATAAAACAGCGTGTCGTTCAGGTTTTTTTTAGGGCTGTTTATTGCTTTTTGCAATGTTTCCCATGCTTTTGCTTTTGGTTTGACGGCCGATCAGATGTACCGCAATTTGCTGACTTCCGAAAAAGGTTCGGCGAGATCGGCTTCTATGTCTTCCGAACCGCTGCTTTCATTTAAGAAGGCCGATTCAAAACCTGAGGCGATCTGGCAGGAAAAAAAGGTTTATTTTGAAAAGAAAACGCAAACGCCTGCTGATTTTGACGCCGAACACAACTGGAGCGATATCGTCGGCGCAGTAAAAAAAGGAAATGTTTCGCCGTTTGATCTGGCTGAAATCCGGCGGCTGTCCGAACATGAAAATGCCGAAGCGATCGAATTGCTGGCTTGGATGTACGCAACGGGTACGGGATTAAGACAGGATCTGCAGAAATCGTATGCATATTATTTACAGGCGGCGCATATGGGCGTGCCGTCGGCGTACGATAATGTGCGCGCCGTTTATCAGGCGATGAGTCCGGCGCAAAAAGCTTCTCTGCCGTCATTCTAAAGAAAAATCAGACCGGCCAGTAGGCAGGCCGTTATGAAAAGAATAATCAGTTTTTTACGCCGTCCGGACGGCCGGAACCGCGAGGCTAATGTGTGCCTGTAAAGCAGTTCCGGAATTTTTTCCGGATTTTTCTGAAAAGAAGGCGTTTTTTTATTCTGTATGGCCAGCCGTTCCGCATGGTGCGGCGTTAGGCCGAAAGCCGTTTGAATATCTGCCGTATTGTTTTCCTGTTTAACGGCCGCTGTTTTTCCTTTTGTCAGAAAGTCTGAAAATTCCGTTTTGCCGTTTTGCCAGATATCTCCGTCCGTTTTTAATGTTATCCGGCATAATTCTTCGGTTTTTTTCAGGGCAAAGACGCAGGAACGTATGGAAAAAGGAAAGAAAATACCGTTGTCGGCGAAATGTTTTAAAAAACAATCCGCTTTTTGTCCCGTCAGCAGCAAAGCGGCATGTTTGTCCGTTTCTTCAATCAGGCGGATCAGCCGCGGGGCGGAAAAAAACGGAGGCAGAAAACCTGACGCCAGCAAAGCTTTTGCCGCTTGCGGGTAATCTTTTGCACATAAAGCTTCCAGAAACGAACTGATGAACAAGCGTTCCTGCCGGGACAGCAGGATCGGCAGGCGGGCGCGGGTAAAATATAACAGTCCCGTGTCGTCGGTTCGGCAGGCGGGCAGCGAAGGCATAACGACAAAACCGTCGCGCAGAATCATTAAGATAACGGATTTGATAAGGCAGGATACGGTTTTTTTTCTGTCCGGCGATTCCTGTAACGGCCGCAAATCAGGCTCCGGCAGTAAAGCAAGACGGTCTTTGCCGGTATGCGGCCAGTCCGGCAGCAGCGTTTTTAAACAGTCGTCTTCGTAAAAATGATCGTTTAACCGTTCCAACGCGGCGGCTTCAAAGCGAAAATCAATTTCTTCGTCCAGAATATGTTCAAAATCTTCAGCCAGTTGTTTGAAGAACGAATCTTGTCCCGCCAGTGTATAAAACACTTTTAAAATACGAATGAATTGTTTTTGTTCGTTTTGATCCGCCGTGTCGGCGAAACGAGTCATTGTTTCCGCGGCTCTGGCCAGCAGATCTGCGCGGCCGCGTCCGGCAATATCCGGATATAACGCAAAAAAAAACGCCAGAGTCCGTATGCCTGCGCCGGCTTGTTCCAAAAAGCGCCCAAGCCGGCCTTCCGGCGAGGAGGGCAAGTCTTTAAACGGCGCCTTTGCCGTGCGCAGCAGCAGAAAATCCGCAGGCAGACCGCTTAATACCGCCTGCGATTTAAAACGCGCCAGATCACGGCTGAAACGATAAAGAGTCAATAAACATGAAAGCCTGCGCAGCAAAAAGGATTCCTCCGTTGAAACAAAAAACCGGAGATATCATAACGGATATTTCGGGGCGGGACAGTATTTTTCTAGTGAGAAGCCTGAAAAAATGATGTAAAAGAAAAGTATGAAGAAAATTTTGTCTGCTTTATTGTTTTTCGTTTTTTTTTCTTTTTCCGGCGTCGCGGCGGCGGAATCCGTCTTTATGACCGGATTTGAAGACCTGCCGTTAATGGACGGGTTAAAGCAGTCCGAAGACGCGGCGGTAGCCTTTGATTCTCCGGGCGGCCGCATTGTGGAAGCTTATGCTCAAAGCGAACGGATCGAAAAACAACAGGTAATGGAATTTTATGATAAAACATTACCGCAGCTGGGGTGGACTCGTTTAAAGAAAAAAACGGGTACGTCTTCTTTTTCTTATGCGCGGGAAGGCGAAGAATTGACAATCTCCGTTGACGACGGCGCCCCCGCGACCGTGCGTTTTGAATTGATGACCATGGAAAAGGAATGAAAAATGGATTTTGAAACGATTACAGTCGAAAGTAACAATGCGGTCGGGCTGATTACATTAAACCGTCCGGCGTCAATGAATGCGGTCTGCGCGGCAATGCTGTACGAGCTGGCGCAGGCGGTCAGTGATTTTGATGCGGAAGAATCGATTCGTGTGATCGTTTTAAAGGGCGAATCCGATTTCTTTGCCGCGGGAACGGATATGTCTGAATTCGCGTCGTCGCAAAACGATTCTTTTGCCAAAAACAGCGTTTATACGCGCGCGGCCGAAACGATTGCACGGTGTCGCAAACCGATTATCACCGGCGCGGCCGGTTACGTATTCGGCGGCGGGCTGGAACTGGTTTTAATGAGCGATATCGTCATTGCCGCGGACAATGCCAGATTTGGTTTTCCGGAAATTACGCTGGGCGTTTTGCCGCAGATGGGCGGCGCTGCGCTTTTGGCCGGCCGAGTCGGACGGGCGAAAGCGATGGATATTTTGCTGACGGGGCGTCATATCTCCGCCGAAGAAGCGCTGGCCTGCGGTTTGGTTTCCCGTGTTGTGGACGGCGCCGATTTGTTAAATGAAGTCGGCGAAACGGCCGAACGGGTTGCGTCCATGCCGGCGGCAGGCGTAAAACTGGCTAAACAGGCGGTGCTGCGGGCTTGCTGTGTCCGGTCGGAAACAGAAGAAACAATCGCCAGACTGTCTCTGGCGTCCGCCGACGCGCAGGAAGGGTTGACAGCTCTGAAAGAAAATCGCGCGCCAAAGTATGTACACAAGTAGTTTATTCCTTGACTTTGGCTTTTATTTGATTGTATAAAACCTACCTTAGTTCTTTTTAAGAAAACAGGAAAAAAAAATGGCTAATCATCTTTCGTCAAAACAACGTATTCGTCGCAACGCCCGCCGCGCGGAATTTAACGCGGCCAGAAAATCGCGCGTTCACACGTTTACGAAAAAATTTGAAGCCGCTTTGGCCGGTGGTGATAAGGCTGCCGCTGCGGAAGCTTTCCGTACGGCCGAATCGGAAATTATGCGCGCCGTTTCAAAAGGTGTTTTGCACAAAAATACCGCCGCCCGCAAAGTTTCCCGCTTGTCCGCCCGCGTTAAAGCTCTGGGTTAACAAGACTTTAAAAACCTCTGTCCGGTCTGACGGCCGGGTATCGTTTTATAAGCTTATATCGGAATTTAAAGCAGACAGTCTGTCGGACGGTCTGCTTTTTATTTGATATTTTTTTGAAATTTGTCTGGGGTTTCCAGTCCGGCTACTACATCTTGAGTCAAGATTTTTTATTTGTTTTTTATGTGCGAACAGGGCTTGCCTTTCGCTTGGCCGCCCCCTATTATTTGCCGGCGGGATCGGAAAGACGATTCCATAATCTTTAGGATAGACTGATGGATAAAGGAATGCATGACTTGTTGACTTCGCAGGCGGCCGCGGTAGAAGAGCGTCTGTGTAAATCGCTGGGCGCGTCCGTTTTTGACACGTGGTTGAAAACGTTGTCGGTCGGCGGTTTTAAAGACGGCATTCTGACGCTGTTTTTGCCGACGAATTTCTTTTGCAGCTATATCGCCCGGAACTTTTCCGAAGAAATAACGCAGGCATGGCGCAGTGAAAATCCGTCTGTTCTTTCCGTTAAATTCGAAGTCGGCAGTCCGGCGTTTTCCGCGCCTGTCGAAAAAATGCCCGAAATGACGCAGCCCGCCGCCGTGCCGCCTGAAACGGAAAAGGACGCTTTGTCCGCCGCTTTGGATCCGCGTTTTACGTTTGATAATTTCGTCGTCGGGGCGCCTAATGAATTCGCTTATGCCGCGGCCAGACGGGTGGCGGAATCCGCCGACGTGTCGTTTAATCCGCTGTATCTGTATTCCAGCGCGGGGCTGGGTAAAACGCACCTGATGCATTCGATCGCCTGGTATATCCGCGAACATAATCCGTCGCGCCGTGTCGTTTATTTGTCGGCGGAAAAATTCATGTATTTGTTTATCCGTGCGATCCGTTACAAGGATACGCTTTCTTTTAAAGAAGAGCTGCGCAACGTTGACGTTTTAATGATTGACGACGTGCAGTTTTTGATCGGCAAGGAAAACACGCAGGACGAATTTTTTCATACGTTCAAC
>JBJFAY010000100.1:0-4097 GCA_051888155.1 Alphaproteobacteria bacterium | reverse complement strand
TTATTTGATAAAAAAAGTATTTTTTTACAGTTGAATTTCACAAGGATAAAAAAAGCGGCTGAAAGCCGCTTCTTTTTATCTCTGCCGCAGAGTACTCAGCTTAATTCTTTAATATCCGTTACCAACGGCAATTTTGAAACATGACGGACCGAAGCCGTATATTCCCGCACGATTCCTTTCATCGGATTATCCCCGCCGGGTTCCGTAAATTCTGCGACCAAAACGGAAGATGCTTCGCTTAACAGAGGGCAGACTTCCGGGTGAATATAATCCAAAACAATCATCTGATCGGCCGTACGATAAAACAAAGCATGATTTTCGCCGTTAAACAAAATCTGCGGACGATCCGGACTGCCTTCGCGCGCTTTCAGACAAAACAACAATTCCCCGTCTGCATTAGCCAGAATATCGTAATAAGCTTCCGTTTCCACCGCCGTATGGGTCATTTCAATTCTCCGTCGCGCTGCCTTCTTTACAGCAAAGTTGAGTTATACTAGCATATCTTACAGTCATATCAAGAAAAAAGACTTACTGAGCAGCCCTTTGAATTGCGGCGGTCGTCGTTTTCTTTTTAGTATTATAATGACAAGTATAGCTGATTTTCGTTTTCGTCCCGTTATTGTCAATCAGTTGAGCCCGGTCGCCGATCAATAAAATATCGTCTTTAAGCACGTCAACCTCATAACTGGTGAATTTGTAATCTTTAGCCGATACGGTCCATTCGAATCTCCCCGAGATTTCTTTTGCGACCGCATTTTCGCAGGCTTCCTGAGCAAATTCTTCGTATTCGGCATAATATGAATTCTTTTTGGTATTCATTTTACGACATTCTTCATCTGAGGTGCATACCTTTGTCGAAGCCTGATTCATACGCATCTGTTCAGCTTCGCGCAGCCGCCGAACCTCTTGACGCTGGCGAGCCATGGCTATTTCCCTGTCCATGCCGAACTGAACGGAAGCCGCCTGCAGCGAAAGCAAAAAGCCCCCCAACATTAACGTCATCAAAACCAGCTGGATCAATGTAAATCCGCGTTCGGCAGCCTTTAACCGCAAAGAATACGCGCCCGCCCCCAGACCGGCCACAATCATAAACAGCAGCAGTTTGGACAGGAAGCCTCCCTGAGAAGAAATATCGGAAAACATCGACAGGGTTATCAATGCGAAAACAAACAAAAGAAAATACGAAAACGCCGGATATTGCGTCGCCTTCAGCACGTTTTTTTCACCGGCCAAAAAAGCCAATGCGCCGATCAGACCAAACATCAAAAAGCTTAAAATGACCTTTCCGAACGCCCCGAAAACGGAAAAAAGAGATAAAAACAGCAGCAAAACAACGATACAAGATCCGTAAGCAATACCGACGCGGACGGCGCCTTCTTTATTTTGAGCCAAAAGCGTTTTAAAATCACCTTTTAACAACGGTTCGATATCTTCGTCCGACAACAGGAGCAATTCTTTAATTTTTTCCTGTAAATTTTGCATTACTTTTATCCTCCGGCAGAAAATTCTTTGTTCAAAGAAAGCACAAAACCCTATAAATTGCAAAAACTAAAATCAGCCGCCTTTTAATAATCGCCGTTTTTCACGATCCCAGTCGCGTTTTTTGATGTCTTCGCGTCTGTCAACGTTATTTTTTCCGACTCCCAGACCGATTTTGACTTTTGCAATGCCGCGCGCGTTAAAATAAAGTTCAAGCGGAATCAGCGTATATCCTTTACGGGCGACCGCTCCGGTTAAACGTTTAAGCTCTTTTTTATGCATCAGCAGTTTGCGCGGCCGAGCGGCGGTATGTTTCATATAGCCGATTGAACCGTATTCCAGAATTGATGCATTGATCAGATACAGTTCCCCGTCCTGTACGCCGGCATAAGCTTCGTTAATGCTGGCCCGTCCCAGACGCAGAGATTTCACCTCGGCTCCCGTCAGTATCAGACCGGCTTCCACAGTTTCCTCAATCGCGTAATTAAAATGCGCTTTTCTGTTTTTCGCCACGGTTCCCGTGCTGATCATCGTTGATTTTTTTGGCGCAGCCATAGCCGTTACTCCGCAACTCCGGCGACACGCATTGCCGACAGAACGATTTTTTTTGACTTTTCCGAGATTTCGCATAACGGCAGACGCAGCGATCCGTCGCCGAACCCCAGCCGGGCGGCGGCGTATTTGACCGGCGCGGGATTGCTTTCGACGAACATCGCGTCATGCAGCGGCAGCAGAAGATCGCGCAGATACGCGATCCGCTCCCAGTCTTTTTCCGCCCAGGCGCGGTGCAGGCCGGCGCACAAAGCCGGCGCGACGTTCGCCGTCACGGAAATACAGCCGTCGCCGCCATGAGCCAAAAACGCGACGATTGAAGCGTCTTCGCCCGATAAAATCGAAAAATCTTTTTTTCCCGCGGCGGCGCGCAGTCTTAACGGACGCATCAGATCGGGCGTTGCGTCTTTAATTCCGGCGATACGTTCCAGACAAGATAAGCGGCCGACCGTTTCCGGACTGAGATTCACCCCCGTGCGTCCGGGAACGTTATACAGAATAATCGGCAGACCGGACTCTTCATGCACCGCCTGATAATGCAGAAACAGCCCTTCCTGAGTCGGCTTGTTATAATAAGGCGTGACGATCAAAACGGCGTCCGCCCCCGCTTTTTCGGCCACATGAGTATTCGCAATCGTTTTCGCCGTATCGTTACAACCCGTTCCGGCAATAACGGGAACACGTCCGTTTACGGTTTTCACACACAACGCGATTGTCTGCTCATATTCCTGCGGCGTCATCACGGCGCATTCCCCCGTTGTGCCGCAAACGACCAGCCCGTCAACCCCCGAACCGATTTGAAATTCGATCAGCCGGATAAAAGCGTCCGCGTCAATCCGCCCTTTGTCGAAAGGAGTGATTAAAGCGGTAAAAAGTCCTTTGAGCATAAGGCCTCCCTGAATAAAATAACTTGTTAAATTAACCGTATCTTAAAAGAAATACCACAAGAATTAAAGAAGTATCACATTTTCACCAAAGGAAAAAGAAGTGAAACGCTGCGTTTTGCTGGTTGGTTGTTTTTATTTTTTTTCCGCGGCCGTCTGTTCCGCAGCGCATTTGCCGGCGGCGCAGGCGTATTCCCGTTCAATCAAGGCCGCCGCTTCCCAAGACTACCAAACGGCAATGAAAACGGCCAAGACGACGGCCGACCCGAAGCTGTTGAAGTTAATCGAATGGTTTCGCCTGACGGATTCTCAGCAAATTCCCGATTTTAACGACGCGCAAAACTTTATTAAGAAAAATCCCGACTGGCCGCGGATTTACCTGATCCGCAGAAATGCCGAGCTGGCTTTGCTGGAAACGGGAAAAAAAAGCGATCTGGAAAAATGGTTTAAACAGCACCCGCCCGTTTCGGCACAAGCCGTACTGGCGTATGCGGATATCCTGTTGGAAAAGAAAGAATGGGAAAAAGCAATCCCCATGCTTCATTCCCTATGGGGGAAGGGCGATCTGAGTGAAGAAGAAACACAGCTGGTGCAGGAAAAGTTATTCTTTTTACTGGACGAACGCGATTTCACTAGCCGGGCCGAAAAGCTGCTGGACGAACGAAAAGCGGTTCAAGCCAGACGTTTTATTCCTTTTATGCCCCCCTTCGCACAGAGACTGGCGCAGATCCGGGCGGATTTGATTGCAAATGACAAAGAGGCCAGAAAAGCTATCAAAAACCTGCCGGAAAATCAGCGAGAGGACGAAGGACTTTTGTTTGACCAACTGCGCTGGCTTCGAGTAAATAAAAAATACGGCGCCGCCGCAAAGCTGCTGGAAAAAATACCGTCGGAAAAACAAAAAACATCACGCTGGTGGACTGAAAAATCGGCTTTAATCCGTCAGTTTCTGGCCGATAAAGAATATCAAACCGCCTATAATATCGCTAAAAACCATTACCTGACAAAAGGAGCCGATTTTGCCGACGCCGAATGGACTGCCGGCTGGATTTCTCTGCGCAATCTGAAAAAACGGAAACAAGCCGCTCAGCATTTCAAAAATATGTTGCAATCGGTTTCTTCTCCGCTCAGCGTTTCGCGCGGCGAATATTGCGTATCCAAAGCCGGCGTTTCCATGATAAC
>JBJFAY010000099.1:0-4121 GCA_051888155.1 Alphaproteobacteria bacterium | reverse complement strand
CTTTTTTATCTTGTTATCTTTATTTTCCCCAACTCAGCCAAGGCTCTGACATGCATCTCTGGATTTTATTTACAAGAAGGAACCGAAACAGGAGTTTATTGCGCGCGTAAAGGCAGCGAAATTTGTCAAGAAGAAACAGCTTGTGGCACGCATGAAATGTATAACCCGCTAACAGGACAATGTCGGGAATGTTCTTCCGACGAGTATCACTGTTCTTTAGGGTCTTATAATGAAAACCGTATTATCGGTTGGAGCTCATCATCTTGCAGTTCCGTCATAAAAGGTTGCTCTTACTGTAATGGAAAAGAGTGCACTTCATGTAAAAGCGATTACACCTTATCAAATGGTCAATGCATTGAAAAAATAACATGCCCCGCGAATTGTTCCGCCTGTTCTTCATCATCGGTCTGTACGGCATGCGGCAACGGCTATACCCTCTCCGGCGGCCAATGCATTGAAAAAATTCAGTCTGTCGAATCTTGTCCCCAGGATATGAAACTATCTTCCGACGGCTGCTGCTGTCTTAATAATTAAGGACGGAAAACCATGAAAATTCATTTGTTAATTCTAATCATATCGACCGGTATACTTTTATGCGGGAACGCTATGGCAAAAGCCGTCAAGTTGGGCAGAAGCAACGCTTATTCAATCGAAGCTTTTTCACGGTTTGCCGGAAAAACAGAACTGATCGAAAAAAAGTGCAGTAATGAATGTCTGTTATGTGAAGAAAACACGGGGAACTGCCTTAAATGTCCCGAAAAGAAAAGACCAAGCCAGAATAAATGTATTCCCAACTGTTACAATGTGATCTGCAAAACAGGATTTTCAACACAAGACAGTGCCGACGGGTGCTGTTGCACCGTTCTTTCCTGTCCTGACGGGCAAAAAAAACAAAACGCCTCATGCGTTTCAAATTGTTCCGGCGTCAGTTGTCGTTCCGGATACTCTGCGCAGGCAGATACTTCAGGCTGTTGCTGCAAGGCCATATAAAACTTTTCCCCAAAAAAGCCCTGAAAAATCTTCAGGGCTTTTAATTGCCTAATCCGAATAACGGCAGTTGTTCTGTTTTTTACGATCCTGAACAATGAAGTTATTTTCAATCACCGTTAATTTCTGGGACAACATTTTATTATACTGCTTGTTTAAAATTGTCGCCGGCAGATATTCCCAGTCTTTGCTGATCTTTATCAAAGCATTCTGCAATTCCCAGCGATAATTAAAACGCTGCCCGCTTAATTCTTTGATCTGCGCCAGTTCTTCAGCGGAAAATAAACGGTTATCTAAATTATCAATTCTGTCCGGTTCGATGACAATGCGGACATTTTCCGCCGTATCCAACAGCTTTTGCTGCTGCGCGCCAGTCAGTTTTCCCAAACGGCTTTCAACCGCATTGATAAATTCAACGCCGGAAACAAATCGCTCCCCTTTTAACGTGCTTAACTTACTGCCGGAAAATCCTTCTTCGACAATACGGTTAAACACTTTGTCCGACATCAGATATGTCTTGGGCACATATACCTGCTGGCTGAAAACATTCTGCATAAAGAACAAAGAAAAGAAACAAATCACGGCGGCAATAACCGGCGTAATCACCCACCCGCACATAATACGGACGACGACGCTCCATTTAATGCTTTTTGCCGCCCCTTTGCACAATCCGATTCCGATCACCGCGCCGACAACGGCCTGCGTTGACGAAACAGGCACCAAAGGAATAACCGGCAGATTATGAGAAGCCAGAAAATATTCAAGCCCTTCGGAAGCGAAAACGAACAAAACCATTGACTGCGCCAAAACGACAACCCACGCCGCGAACGGAGACAAAGGCATCAACCCCTTGCCGACAGTCCCCATCACTTTATACGAATACGTAAAAACACCGATCGCCGTAGCAAGAGAGCCGACAAAAAACAGCTGTTGAACCGCCGAGAAATGCAGTCCTCCGAAAGAAAATTCCGCAAACGGCGCGACGGGAACAAACACGCCGACAACGTTTGCCATGTTGTTTGCCCCCAAAGAATAAGCGCCGAAAGCCCCTGTCAAAATCATCGCCAGACGTGTACAGGCGTCACGGTACAGCAAATGAACTTTGACGGAACCTAACAAATACTTAAAAACAACATACAAGACAGCGGCAAACGTAGCGGACAACAACGGACAAGCCACCCAGGTGCTGGCAATCCTGACAATCGAATTAACGTCGGTTACGGAATCGGTAAACCAGTTCCAACCGATAATCGCCCCGACGACGGCCTGCGACACCGAAACGGGCAGCCCGCATTTAATCATCGAATACACGGTAAACGCCGCGGCGAAAGTCGTAATAAAAGCGCCGCCGATCGCGTTAATCGCGCCCAGACTGCCTAAAGTATAAGCAGCGCCGACGCCGCTGATGACGGCGCCCAGCATAATAAAGACACTACACACGATTGCGGCCGTTTTAAATTTAACCATACGTGTGCTGACAGCGGTGCCGAAAATATTCGCGGCATCATTTGCCCCCAGCGACCACCCCAGAAACAAACCGCTGGAAAGAAAAACGATTCCGGAAGTCCCCATGAATAAATACCTCTATTATTATATCTTCCGCATAATTTCACTTTTTGCCGGGTTATGCAAGCCTGTAAAATTTTATGCCGCAAGAGCTGATTTACTGCTCAGTTTTAAACACTTTTTCCAATATCTGGATACGCCGTTTTTTCTTGCTGTTTTTCTGTTTATTCAAAATATTTTCTTCTAACATTTTCCATTCTGGATTCATACCGCTTAAAACGTTAACCAGCTCCCAGGTATGCGAAAATTTTCTGCCCGATAAAGCGCCGACGTCCGCCAGCTGTCTTTCGGTAAACATTTCCACCGGCAGTTTTTTCATTTTCGCCGGATCAATACTAGAATCCACCACCTCGGCATAAGCCAGAATTTTACGGATCTGCGCATTGGTCAGCTGCAGATACACTTCCCCGACCGCTTTTGCAACAGCCTGCCCGGATTGAAATTTCCGCCCCTTCAACGCCTGCATCGCTTCTACAGGCAAATCGGTTTTAGCTTTCATTTCATTTAATACGTCCGCAGACAAAGAATACGTTTTAGGCTGGTAAACCGTTTGGCTGAAAACATTTTGCATAATAAACAGAAAGATAAAACAGCATACGGCCGTAATCACGGGCGCAGCCACCCACCCGATCATAATTTTCCATAACATTTTCCAGCGGATATTTTTACTGCCCTTATATAAACCGATTCCCAAAACAGCGCCGATAACCGCCTGAGTGGAAGAAACGGGAACCAAAGGAATTGTCGGCAAACCGTGAGAAGCCAGAAAATATTCCAGCCCTTCGGAAGCAAACAGGAACAAGACCACCCCCTGACACAAAACAACGACCCATGCGGCGAAAGGCGTCAGCGGCATCAATCCTTTTCCGACCGTCATCATCACTTTGTACGAATAAGTATAAACGCCGACGGAAACGGCTAAAGACCCAATAAAAAACAGCTGGTGAATAGCCGTGATTTTATATCCGAACAACATAAAATCGGCAAATGGAACAACCGGTACAAATACGCCGACGACATTTGCCATATTGTTTGCCCCCAAGGAATACGAACCGAAAGCGCCCGTTATGACCAGAGCCATACGCAGCAGCACGTCTCTTTGCAGCAAAGAAAGCTTTATGCATTTGGAAATTTTGCTGAAAGCGGCGAACAGAGGTACGGCCAACAAACCGGAAATAACCGGACAAGCGACCCATGTTCCCGCCATTTTAACCAAAGAATCCGTATCAGTAACAGACTGAGAAAACCAGTTCCACCCGATAACCGCGCCGACGACTGCCTGAGAAACGGAAATCGTCAATCCGATTTTGCTGACGACACAAGCCGTAAAAGCCGCGGAAAAAGCGGTAACGAACGCCCCGCCGATTGCATTAACAGCCCCCAGGCTGCCTAAAGTATCCGCGGTTCCGACGCCGCTGATAACAGCGCCCAAAGTAACAAAGACACTGCAGACCAGCGCGGCGGTTTTAAATTTAACCATACGCGTGGCAACAGCCGTTCCAAAAACATTAGAAGCGTCTTGAGACCCCAAGGACCAGCCCAGAAATAGACCGCTGCTTAAAAAAATG